>JAGCUP010000197.1 GCA_017962765.1 Muribaculaceae bacterium
CTCACTTCACCCCTGTGTGGCCAAAGCCGCCGGCGCCGCGCTCGCTCGCGTCGAGGGCCTCGACAGAGTCCCACTCGACAGTGGCGTGACGCGCCACCACCATTTGTGCGATGCGCTCGCCGTGCTCGATGATCTGCGGCTCGCTGCCCATGTTAATCAATATCACGCCCACCTCGCCACGATAGTCGGCATCGATGGTACCCGGCGTATTGAGCACGGTAAGCCCCCGTTTCAGGGCCAGGCCGCTGCGTGGCCTCACCTGGCACTCATAACCCTCAGGCAATTGAATAAAGATGCCGGTGGGGATGAGACGCCGCTCGAGGGGTTGTAACGTGACGGGCGCGTCAAGGTTGGCGCGCAGGTCCATCCCGGCACTCAAAGGCGTGGAATAGGTGGGCAATTCGTTGCCACTGCGGTTCACTATTTTTACTTGAACATGTTGCATAATTTCCTGTTTTTTGCTCCAAAAGTGCAAATATAGCAATTTTTCGCCATTCGGCGGCAAAGCTCAGGGCACTTTATACTAAAACGTGCCGCGAGTGCGTTTTATTTTTGTTATGATTAAGAAATGGACCACTCTTGAGAGCCGATATGTCATTGAGCGTCCCTGGCTCACCGCACGCGTCGACAAGGTGATGCTGCCCGACGGACGCATCAATCCCGAACACTATGTACTGGAATACCCCGCGTGGGTCAACGTGCTGGCCATCACCGCAGACGATAAATTTGTCTTCATCCGACAATATCGCCACGCTTTCGACGAGGTGCTTACCGAGCTGTGTGCCGGCGTGGTCGAAGAAGGCGAGACGCCACTCGAGGCAGCAAGGCGTGAACTTCTCGAGGAGACGGGTTACGGTGGCGGCGAGTGGTCGCTGGCGATGACCATCGGGCAGAACCCGAGCATCTGCGACAACCTCACCTATTGCTTCACCGCCGTGGGCGTGGAGCGCCTCGGCGACCAAAACCTCGACGCCGGCGAAGACATCGAAGTGGTTCTCCTCTCGCGCGATGAAGTGCGCGCCCTGCTCGAGCGCGACGAAATGAAGCAGGCGCTCATGGCCGCGCCGCTGTGGCGTCACTTAGCCCTTTCAAAGGAATAGGCCTCGAGCAAGGCGGCTAACGAGCGGGCCGAGGCCTCGATTTGGTCCGCTGATTCAAGAAAAGTGGAATCGAAGCGCAGCACGGCTTGAGAATAGTAAGGAGTGCGCTCGGCAAGGCCCTGGGCCACCAGCGCCGGCACCTCGTCGTCGTGCAAAGCGGCCACCTGCGGGCGTTTCACTTTTTCCTCGGGCAGGCACAGGCGCGCAGCGATGCGTTTCGCGTTCGCGTCGAGCCACACCGTCACCCCTACCCCATTCATCAGTTCCATAGCACCGTCAACGCACGGCGTGCCTCCGCCGCATGCCACGATGGCGCCATCGACGGTTGCCACGCGCCGCAGGGCTTCCTTCTCGAGGGCTCGGAAGGCATCTTCGCCCTGCTCGGTGAAGATTTCCTTCACAGTTCGTCCCTGCTCACGCTCCACTTCCTCGTCAAGGTCGATGAAACGTCGTCGCATCACGCGTGCCAAGGCCACGCCCAGCGTGGTCTTCCCGCATCCCATATATCCCACCAAAAAGACTGTTTTCATCTCGGTCATGAAAAAACTGGCGCAAATTTAAGCATTTCCCGCGCAAATGCCAACCCGCGAAGCCTTGCAATCGTTTGCGTTTGAAAAAATTGCTAACTTTTTGCCCTAAAAAGCCTCCATGTTCAAAAAAATTACTACATTTGCTAATTAATAATGTAACAACTCAAAATCGCAATAATTATGACCCGCGCTAAACAGCTTTTGCTCACACTCATGGTGGCTTTCACTGCCTCTTCGGCGCTCGCCACGACCACTTGGAACGGCGGCCGCACCGACTTCCGCGACGAGACCATCTACTTCGTGATGCCCACGCGCTTCTACGACGGCGACAGCAGTAACAACACCTATTGCTGGGATGGCGCCAAAGACGCCGAGAAGCACGACCCCGAATGGCGCGGCGACTTCAAGGGCCTCATTGAGCGCCTCGACTACATCAAGGCGCTGGGCTTCACAGCCATTTGGATTACGCCCATCGTGCAGAACGCCTCGGGTTTCGACTACCACGGCTATCACGCCAACGACTTCAGCAAGGTGGACCAGCGATTTGAGAGCACCGACTGCAAATTCCAAGACCTTATCGACGCGGTGCATGCCCACGGCATGAAAATCATCGTTGATATTGTCATTAACCACACGGGCAACTTCGGAGAAGAGCACCTGTGCAAACTCTTCACGCGCGACTACAGCAAGCCGCAGAGCGACATTGACCAGTGCATGATTCCTTACACCATCAAGGACGGCGGCCTTCTCAAGGACAACTACCTCAAGTTGCCGGGAACCGAGCAATATGCCGACCGCCTCACCAAGATGAAAAATACCGATGGCGTGAACCACGACACCCACAACCTGTGGCACCACTACGGCAATTTCAACTGCGACGAGCCCAACCGCTGGTGGGCGCAAATCGCCGGTGACTGCGTGGACCTCAACACCGAGAACTCCGAAACCACCGACTACCTTATCCAGTGCTACGGCAAGTTCATCGAGATGGGCGTGGATGGCTTCCGCATCGACACGGGCGGTCACATTCCCCGCCTCACCTTCAACAAGGTCTTCGTTCCCGCCTTTAAGGCTCTTGGCGAGCAATATAAGAGCAAGCGCTTGAACCAGTGCCCATTCTTCATGTATGCCGAGGTGTGCGCACGTTTCAGTGACGTCACCTACCGCAATCAGCCCTCGCTCTCGCCCTACTTCTACACTTGGCAGAGCGACGCCTCACTGCTGAGCCAGTGGAACACCGACCCGGCTTACTGGCAGAGCGTGGCAGTGTTTGAATCGACCGACCCCGCCACCCTCGACAATCAAAAATTGTGCCTCACCGAGCACAACAACAACCTGAGCGAGAGCGCACAGCCCCGTAGCACCAACGCCAAACTCGACGGAAACACTTACCACACTCCTGACTATTCGAAGGCCAGCGGATTGAGCGTCATCGACTTCACGGCACACTGGAACTTCCAGAACGCAGGCCGCCTGTGGGGCGTCCTCGACAAGGACGAGATGTATAACGACGCCACCTATAATGTGGTCTATATTGAAAGTCACGACTACGGCCCCGACAGCTTCAACCGTTTTGAGGGCGGTACCGACCAATGGGCCGAGAACCTGTCGCTCATGTTTACAATGCGCGGCATCCCCTGCCTGTTCCAGGGCGGCGAAATCGAGTTCCGCAAGGGACATAAGATGGACGACGGCACCAACATGGCGCTATTCGACACCGGACGCGCCTACTACGGCGGATACCTCACGGGTAACGTGAGCGCAGCCGACTTTGGCGAGGTGGCCAGCGCCAACGGCAACGTGGCCGCCACCTTGAGCCGTCCTCTCGTGAAGCACCTGCAGCGCCTCAACAAGATTCGCGCCGCCGTGCCTGCCCTGCGCAAGGGTCAATACACCAAGAGTAACTGCTCGAGCAATGGTGGCTACGCCTTCAAGCGCCGTTATACCGAAGGCAATGTTGACAGCTATGTGTTGGTGGCTCTCAACGCCGGTGCCACCTTTAGCAACGTGCTTAACGGTACTTATACTGACTGCATCACCGGCAACACAATCACTGTGACTAACGGCACCCTCACTACCGAATCGTTCAGCGGAAAGGGTAACCTGCGCCTCTACGTGCTCAACGGCCCCGGCAAAATCGGTGAAGACGGGCCATTCCTCTATGGCACCAGCGCAGTAACGCCCACCCAACTCGCCTACGATGGTAACGAGGAAGCCGGCGATCCCAACACCAAGTACATCACTGGCGGAGGCGGTGGTGGCGGTGATGACCCGGGCATCGACGACCTCGAGGTGTATGAGCCCGTTGTCGAGGAAAACGAACTTTCGGTGTTCTACGAGAGCGATGCCTCGCGCGGCGACGTTACCCTGTGGGTGTGGAACAGCAGCACCAACTACACCGGCGGCTCGTGGCCTGGCGTGAACGCCCAACTCATGGGCAAGACCGCCGACGGCACTCGCAAAATTTATAAGTGGACCTACAACGGCAACGAGACCGGCATGCCCACGGGACTCATCTTCAGCAACAACGGCAGCGGCCAAACCGCCGACCTCACATACGTTAACCACGGCTACTACATCGATGGGGTGTACCACCACACGGTAACCAACACCGTGGCACCCGACCCCGACGCAGCCACACTGACCATCACGCCCGATGCCGGCACCTATACCGACCGCGTGACAGTGACCATCACTGCCTCGAAGAGCGATGCCGTAATCGTCTATACTACCGACGGCTCAAAGCCTGCTGCCAATAGCCCGCAGGCCACGGGCAGCAAGACCCTCACGCTGACGGCCACCACCACGGTGCGCGCCGGCGTTCTCTCTAACGGACTGGTGGTGAACACCCTCAGCCGCGAATACAAAATCAAGTCGAGCCAAGCCGAGCAGCTCTGCGCCTACTTTATCGCGCCGCAACAATGGGGCGGCCCCATCTACTGCTACGCTTGGAACGCCAGCCTCGGCAACAAGAAATATGCCGGTAACTGGCCCGGTACCGTGTGCGCCAACATTGGCACCACGAACGAAGGCCTCACAATGTGGATGTGGGATGGAGGTGAAGTGGGCGACGACATGCCCGACCACATTATCTTCAACAACAACGGCGGCAACGGCAGCAACCAAACCGCCGACTTCGACTTCGTGAACAAGGGATGGTATAACATCAACGGCATTACCACCAGTCCCAACCCTGCAGTCCAAGGCGACGTCAATGGTGACGGCATCGTGAGCGGCGCCGACGTGACAGCTCTCTACAATGTGCTACTCAATGGATCGGCAGCAAACGGTGACGCCGATGTCAACGGCGACGGAATTATCAATGGTGCTGACGTAACCGCACTCTACACCATTTTACTTCAATGACATCACGTGGCCTACGGCCCACTGCCGCAGGCCTCCCTAAAAAGAGATTTACAGTTAACTTAATTATTTCATCATTAAAAAAACGTTTTTTGTATGAAGAAACTCTACTCTTTAATTCTTATGGTTGCAATCGTGGCGATTAGCGCAAGCGCCAAGGTTGAAATCTATGTGCAAACCACCACTGGCGACGCTCCCTACATCTGGACTTGGGGAACCGACGTAGACCTCAATGGTGGCTTGGAATGGCCCGGTAACCAACAACTCACCGAGAAGAAAAAAACCAGCGATGGCAAGGAATGGTTCTACAAGGCTTTTGACGTGGACATGATGAGCTTGCTTTTCCTTAGCGACCTCGAGCTCCAAATCCAAAGCCCCGACTTCAACGGTGTGATTACCTGCGGTTACTATATTTTCGACCCCGAAATGGGCGATTGCGAGGATGTGACCGAAACTTACTACAAGCGTCCTGACTATGACCTCACTAAGATTCCCAAGGAGGTGAAATACCTCGATGGTGAGATTTTCGCTTACTTCGTGAAGCCCGCCACTTGGGGCTCGACACTGAACGTGTGGGCATGGGATGCCGACAACGGCAACGAGCAGCTCTCGGGCGCTACCAGCTGGCCCGGCGCTAAACTTGGCGACAAGATTGGCACCGATGGCGACGGTCTTGATGTGTATCTGTGGAAACTCGACCAGACGAAATTCCCCAACCGCAAGCCCACTCACATTATCTTTAACGACGGTTCGAAACAGACCAGCGACATGGCGTTTGTCAACGCTGGCTACTACGGCATCACCGGCCTGCTCACCATCATCAAGTCAACTGGCGTTGAAAGCGTGAAGGTGAATGAGGGCGTGACCGACAGCAACGTCTACACCATTGACGGACGTCTCGTCAACCGCAACGCCGACCTCAACGGCCTCGCTAAAGGTCTCTACATCGTCGGCGGCAAGAAAGTTCTTGTAAAATAATTTAAACCGAAAAAGCCAACGGAAAGGAGAACGCACTGACCCTTCTACCGGTATAGGCGCCGAGTGAAGGGACGTGCGATTCCCGAGGAGGAGATGGGCAAAGGAAAGGTTCATAGAGATTATTCACTTTTACCACAAGCTTGTTTTTTCTTTTGAGCCGATCCAATGTTCGTTGACGACAAAGGATGAACACCGAACGACACAGAGCGTCGTTGTGACGACAACAAGTTAGGGCTTCTCCACTTCCAATGGCACTCGTGGCCGCTGCTCTTCGCCAAGCATCGGCCACTTCTTTTTGAGCCATGAGCAGTGAGCAGTGAGCTGGGAGCTGTGAGCTGTGAGCAATGAGCTGTGAGCTATGAGCTGTGAGCTGTGAGCTGTGAGCAGTGAGCTATGAGCAGTGAGCTATGAGCAGTGAGCTATGAGCAGTGAGCTATGAGCAGTGAGCAGAGAGCCACGAGTCTGCAGCTTTGCAAAAAAGGCGGCCCGCATGGGGTCGCCTTTTTCGGTGTATGGATTTTTGTTGATGGCTTATTTTATGACCTTGGAGGTTGTGGTGGTGCCGTCGCTCAAACGGGTAACTTTGATGTTCACACCGTCGAAGGGAGTGTTCGAAACCACACCCTGGGCGTTGACATACTTCACGCTCTCCACGCGACTGGCATTGATGGCGTCGATACCGGTCTTCGTGCTCGATTGCACATAGACGGTAACCGAGGCACTGGCGGGAGTCGCAGTAGCGTCGCTGACGGTCGAGGTGGCGGTGATGGTCACCGGATAGAATGCATAATTATTGTCGACAGGAGCGGCGTTGCCGTTATGCTGGTTGAGCGCGTTGCCGTCAAACACCTGTGCAGTCACGAGACCGTTTTCGTCTACGGTAGCGATGCTTTCATCACTACTAGCCCAAGTAACATCGGTGCTAGCACCTTCGGGCTGCACGCTGGCAATGCTCAGCTGCAGGGTTTCATTGGCCGTGAGGGCAATCTCTTCGTCATCGGTGTGGTTCAGTGTCAGTGCCGTGGGGGCCAAGGGGGGATAGGCGAACTCACCACCCACGTAAAGAATCTCGCCATTGCGACGGATGCCGTACCATCTGTTCGCTGTGCGGTCAGCTGCCGTCCACGGATTGTCGAAGGTAAGTTTCTTTTCCGTTCCCGTGCCGGTCACGTCAAGATAAGTTTTGGCTGTCTCGTCATAGAGATAAAGCGAGAATGTACCCGTGCTCGTGGTGAAAATCACCTCGCTGGGTGCCGTGAAGGTGTGGTCGGCAGCGAGATTGATATGAACCGGTTCGGTGGCAAGTCCGCCAAAATTGGTGATGGTCACCTCATAGTTCTCGTCTTCACTAATACCGATGGGATAAGCATAGTCAAAGTCGGTATAAGTGTAAGTCATAACACCATTCTTGCCATCGCTGGGAACCATGGTGCTGCCAGGTACATAGTAAGGAGTGAGGGTCCTTCCGGCATAGGAGCCAGTCTTAATATATCTTAAAAGATACACATTGGAGGCCCAAACAAGTCGAGAGGATTGCACAAAGAAAATGGGTGCAGTATAATACCATCCTTGGTTGGTCTCACTATAAAACACACCGCGCAAGGTGCAGGGGCCGTAAGTGGTGCTGGTATACACAGCTGTCGTGGTGTCAACCTTGACGGTGGGAGAGCTGTAACTCTCAAGATCAAGGGTACCGCTAACGCCGCCTATAAACATGCCGGCAATCTTGATGGTACCAGCATCGTCATCGGGGTCAAAGATAACGACATCGGGAGTGTAGCTACCGGTGACAGTGGCGCTGTCGGGGTCGGGCGTACGGTTGCTCGAGGTTTTGTAACTCCAGGTGTAGCAACCCTCAAGGTCACTGGCCACGGTGCCCACGTTGTTGATGCGGGCCGGCAAGGCCTGATGGCTGGTGTTCATTTGTGCCAAAGCCTGTTGCACCATTTCCCGTTCGATTTCGGGGGTGGCCTCCTTCACCTCACTCAAGTCAACGGGCAGGGGCGGGATAGTGGCGCCAATCGCCATGGCGAAGGCAATCACAAGTGTAAACAAAGTAGTTGTTCGCTTCATAATAATAATTTTTATGGTAAATAATTACGTGAATTTATAAAATCATGCCACAAATATACAATATTTTTTCGGCATTCACACGTTTTTTATGAAAAAAAGAAGAATGCCCCTTCCCACACGCAAGCAAGGGAATGTATCGTGGCGGTTACCTGACGAGGCGTTTCTCGCCGTCCTCGATGATGAGGCCGGTGGCACTGTTGTCAAGGCGCTGGCCCATGACGTTGTAGCGCTGGCCAGTCTTTGGCGTTTGTGCAGCAGGAGCAGCTGTGCCAGTGACTGTTTCTTCAACCTCGGTGGCGGCGAGGCGCATGCCGATATAGTTCCAGCGGATGTTGGGAAGCTCATAGTTGCGATAAGACACACGGGGGCCTTTGAGTGAGCCGCCCCAGCTGCCACCACGCCTCACGCGATTCTCGCCGTCGCTGGGCCCTTGTGGATTTTCTTGGGGGAACATGTCATAATCGTCAAACCAGTCTTGACACCATTCGAACACGTTTCCGCTCATATCGTAGATTCCCAGCTCGTTGGGCTGTTTTTGAGCCACCGGATGGGTGCAGTCGCCGTCGTGCCAAGCCACCTCGTCGATGTCGTCACTGCCGCTGTACATATAGTAATGGGTATAACGGCCACCACGAGCGGCATATTCCCACTCGGCCTCGGTAGGAAGGCGGAATGTGCAGCCTGTAAGCTCATTAAGCTTTTCGACAAACGTCTGGGTCTCGAGCCACCAGATGCGCTCCACGGGCAGCTGCGAGTCGCCGGTGAATCCGCTGGGGTTGTCGCCCATGACGGCTTGCCACAGCTCCTGCGTGACTTCGGTCTCGCCGATGTAGTAATCGTCGAGCGTGACCACATGGATGGGATACTCATCGTCTTCGGGCCTCATTGAAGACTTAAGTTGCTCACACGTTCCGCCCATGTTGAAACATCCGCCCTCCACTTGCACCATTTTGAACGAAACACCATTGACGGTCACCGTTTTTTTCACGGGCTGCTGTGCCCATGCCATAAAGCAGACAAGCAAAGCCAACAGAATAGTCACATTTTTTTTCATATCTTGTAATTTTTATGATTGTTTTTTGTAATATTTGCAAATTTAGACATTTTTCGTGAGTATATGGCAGGAAATTGGAAGTTTATTTATACTTTTGTGGTGACAAGACGAAATATTTCCATTTTGATTATTATGGGTTCATTACACAAAGTCATATTCAAAGGCACGCTCGTGATGGCAATGGCAGCAACTGGAACGATAGCCTATGCCGTTCCCATGCGCTTCCACTGCGAACGCGACACGCTGGAAGTGAACGAATTGCTCATCAAAGGCAAAGCCAGTGGGCTGCACACGGGCAACGCCCTGGTGACATTCTATGCCGAGCAACTGCTCGACCGGCCCTACGTGGGACACACCCTCGAGGGCGATGAGGAACAGCTCACCATTAACATCGATGAACTCGACTGCACCACCTTCGTCGAGACGCTCTATGCGCTGGCGCGAACCACGCTCGAGGGCCGCACTTCGTGGCGCGATTATGCCCACAACCTGGAGAACGTGCGCTACCGTGGCGGCAAGATGAGCGACTACGCCAGCCGCTTACACTACATCAGCGACTGGCTTATGGACAACCGCAGCCGCAACAACGTGGAGGAAGTCACGGCCGACGTGAAAGGTGTGCGTTACAAGATTAAAACCATCAACTACATGAGCCAGCACCGCGATAGTTACCCCTCATTGGCCGACAGCACGCAGTTTGCCAAAGTGAGAAACGTGGAAGGCGGCTATGTGAACCACCGTTACCCCTACATCCGCAAGGAGGCTTTAGGAAGCAAAGATGTGGAGAACGCGCTGCGCAGCGGCGACATGGTGGGCCTCGTCACCACCATGGACGGCCTCGACATCTCCCATTTGGGCATCCTCAAGAAAGGCGACGACGGCAAGCTATACCTGCTCGATGCCTCGAGCGTAGGCAAGAAAGTGATGCTCGAGCCGCTTCCGCTTGCCGAACAGCTGCGCCAGCGCAAAAGCGTGATAGGCATCCGCGTGTGGCGCCTCAAACAGTAAATTCAGTATAATTTTAATAACTCTCCAACAAGATGAAAAAAATCCTATTCCTGTTGATTGCAGCCATTGTCTGTGGCACCGCCGTGGCTAAGCCTCCCCTGTTCGAGACCATCGAACCCATTGGCGAGACCGGCTACTCCGAAGTGACGCTTAAAGGCCGCGTGGGCGTCTTCACCACCGAGGGCTGGGACGAGGTGGTGCCCATCGCTTATGAGGCAGTGCTGCATGTGCATGATAACCCCACGTGGTTCCTGCTCCTGAAAACCGACGGCCGCTATACCGTCTTCTATCCCGACACCCAGAAAGAAGTGGGCGACTTTGCCCACGCCCTCCTGCTTGACCACCACATGCTCATCGTCACCAATGACGCTGACCCCGTAGAGGCTAAGTGGGCGTTGTTCTCGCTTCTTGACCGCGAGGTGGTCTCGGAGCCGGTCTTCACCCACGACGCCGCGCTCCACGAGTGGGCGTCCCATCTGATTATTGATGGCAAAATACTGTGGCCCAAGACGCCGATGCTCAACGGAAAAATGCTCGTGTGGTTCGAGAACGACAGCCAACTCAAGGTGATGGACCGTCGCGGCAAGGTGGTGGGCAAAATCACGGAATATGGCAACATCGACACCCTCGAGCCCATTCCCGGTGCCGACCGTGACGACTACCGCTTCGTCGTCATCAACGACGGCCTCCAGAACGGCCAGCTGAGCCTCGCCGACCTCAATTTCAAGCTCGTGGCACCATTCGGCTACGATAACATCACCGCCTTTGTCATCGACAAGGAGCTGTCGCCCAAGCCCGTGGCGGTTGCCTTACAGGGCGACAAGATGTTGGTCATTGACGTGGACGGCAAGGTGTTGCGCACCCTCGGACCCAACGATGTACCACCTCTGTCGCTCGCCGCCGCCCCTTGGCACTACGACGCTAACCCCGAATGTGACGACGACGAAATCCACATACCGTAATCACGAATCATAATCCCGAATCCCTCACGACCGATAGGGATGCAAAATAATGGCCACCTAAGCCCGTAAGAGCCAGGTGGCCATCGTTTATGCAAGCTGTAAAGAAGTGTTATTCGGCGGTTTCTTCCTCCTTGGCGGGAGCCTCGGCTACCGGAGCTTCCTTCACGGGCTCTTCCTTCACGGGAGCTTCTACCTTGGCGGGAGCTTCCTGTGCGGGCTTCTCGGCCTTCTTGCCACTGGAGCGACGGCTGCGGCGAGTGGTCTTCTTTGCGGCGCGCTCGTTCTTGCTGGCGAGCATGGCCTCGTTGTAGTCGACGAGCTCGATGAAACAGGTCTTGGCGTTGTCGCCGAGGCGGTTACCGAGCTTGAGGATGCGGGTGTAACCTCCGGGGCGGTCGGCAATGCGCTGCGAGATGTTGGTGAACAGCTCGGTCACGGCATACTTGTTCTGGAGGTAGCTGAAGACGACGCGGCGCGAAGCCGTGCTATCGTTCTTTGCGCGGTTGATGAGCGGCTCAGCATAGATGCGGAGGGCCTTAGCCTTGGCCAGCGTGGTGTAAATCCTCTTGTGGAGGATGAGCGAGCTGGTCATGTTGGAGAGCATGGCGTCGCGGTGTGCCTTTTTGCGGCTCAGGTGGTTGAATTTCTTATTATGTCTCATTGTTGCTATTAATCTTTATCAAGTTTGTACTTAGTGATATCCATGCCAAAGGTCAAGCCGTGGCTTGAAAGCAGTTCTTCAAGTTCGCTGAGCGATTTCTTACCGAAATTGCGGAACTTGAGCAAATCGGTCTTGTTGAAGACAACGAGCTCGGCAAGCGTCTCGACTTCGGCCGACTTGAGGCAATTGAGGGCGCGCACCGACAACGACATGTCGACGAGCTTAGTCTTGAGCAGTTGCCGCATCTTGAGCACTTCCTCATCAAATTCCTCTTCGCCATTGTTCTCGGTGGTGTCGAGGGCGATTTTCTCATCGCTGAAGAGCATGAAGTGCTGGATAAGGATTTTAGCGGCGTCCTTGAGGGCGTCCTTGGGCTGGATGGAGCCGTCGGTGGTGATCTCAAGGATAAGCTTCTCGTAGTCGGTTTTTTGCTCCACACGGTAGTTGTCGACGGAATACTTGACGTTGACGATGGGCGTGTAGATGGAGTCGATGGCAATGACGTCGATGGGGTCGTTGGGCGAGCGGTTTTCCTCGGCACTCATATATCCGCGTCCCTTGTTGATGGTGATGTCCATCTGGAAGTTGGCTTGGGGGTCGAGGTTGCAAATCACGAGGTCGGGGTTAAGGACCTCGAATCCGCTGAGCACGTTGGCGATGTCACCTGCCTTGAAGACCTCTTGTCCGGCGACCTTGATGGTTGCTTTCTCGGTTTCGGTTTCTTCGACGACTTGTTTGAGGCGCACCTTCTTGAGGTTGAGGATGATGTTGGTCACATCTTCCCTCACACCGGGAATGGTTGCGAACTCATGGCGGACGCCATCGATGCGGATGTTGCAAATTGCGAAGCCCTCAAGCGAGGAGAGCAAGATGCGACGTAACGCGTTGCCGATGGTCACGCCATAGCCTGGTTCGAGAGGCCGGAACTCGAATTTGCCGAAGTTGTTGTCGGCTTCGAGCATCAAGACCTTGTCGGGTTTTTGAAATGCTAAAATAGCCATGGAGGTGTTATTTTTTATTTAGAGTATAACTCGACAATGAGTTGTTCCTTGATATTCTCAGGGATTTCCTCCCGCTGCGGAAGGTTGAGCATGCGCCCGCCCTTGAGTTGCTCGTCCCATTCAATCCAGGGGTACTTGCTGTGATTGAAACCGGCGAGAGCGTCTTGGATCACTTCGAGAGACTTGGCTTTTTCGCGCACTGCCACGAGCTGGCCCTGCTTAACCGAATAAGACGGAATGTTAACCACACGGCCGTCGACGGTGATGTGCTTGTGGAGGACGAGCTGGCGGGCTGCGGCGCGCGTGGGGGCGATACCCAGGCGATAGACGACGTTGTCGAGACGTGCCTCGAGCAGTTGCAGGAGCACCTCACCGGTGACGCCTTTCATGCGAGCAGCCTTGTCAAAGAGGTTACGGAACTGGCGTTCGAGCACCCCGTAGGTGTACTTAGCCTTTTGTTTTTCGCGAAGTTGCGTGCCATACTCCGAGAGTTTGCGACGCTTGTTGGCACCATGTTGTCCCGGCGGATAATTTTTGCGGGTGAGGTATTTATCTTCCCCGTAGATGGGCTCGCCGAGCTTACGTGCGATTTTTGATTTTGGGCCGATGTATCTTGCCATAATCGATTGTTAGAATTTTAATTGAAAAGTGTTGTGAAGAATCACCGCAGTGTGCAGCCGCGATTGCAGAGAGGTTGTCGAAGTGCAATCAAAAATATCACTGGCCGTGATTCGCGAAAATTGTGAATAAGAAAAATTGTTCTCGTTTTGGTCCCTTGTTGAGCCGAAAGAATTACACCCTCCTTCTCTTCGGGGGACGGCAACCGTTGTGGGGAAGCGGCGTAACGTCGATAATCTCGGTGACGGCGATGCCGGCGCCGTGGATGGTGCGAATGGCGCTCTCGCGTCCGTTGCCCGGTCCCTTGACGTATGCTTTAACCTTGCGCAGGCCCAGGTCGTAAGCGACCTTAGCGCAGTCTTGCGCTGCCATTTGCGCGGCGTAGGGGGTATTCTTCTTCGAGCCCCTGAAGCCCATTTTGCCAGCCGACGACCAGGAGATGACTTGTCCCTGTCCGTTGGCGAGGCACACGATAATGTTGTTGAACGAAGAGTGGACGTGGAGTTGTCCCACACCGTCGACTTTAACGACTCTCTTCTTAGCTGCGACTGTCTTTTTTGCCATACTGTGAAATGATTATTTGGTAGCTTTCTTTTTGTTAGCAACAGTTTTCTTGCGTCCCTTGCGGGTGCGGGCATTGTTCTTGGTGCTTTGGCCGCGCACGGGGAGGCCGTTACGGTGGCGAATGCCGCGATAGCATCCGATGTCCATAAGGCGCTTGATGTTCATTTGTACTTCGGTGCGGAGGTCACCCTCTACCTTGTAGTTCTCACCGATGACTTCGCGCACCTTAGCTGCTTCGCTATCGGTCCAGTCCTTGACCTTCGTGTCCTGGCTCACGCCAGCAGTGTCGAGGATCTTGGCGGCGCTGCTGCGTCCGATGCCGAAGATATAGGTGAGCGCGATGACACCTCTCTTGTTCTGGGGGAGGTCAACTCCCACGATTCTTATTGCCATATTGAATTAGTGAATGAAATATTTTGCAAAGTTAATAAATTTTATCCTTGGCGTTGTTTAAACTTAGGATTTTTCTTACAAATAACGTATAAACGTCCCTTGCGGCGGACGATCTTGCAGTCGGCCGAACGTTTCTTGATAGAAGCTCTAACTTTCATTGTTATTGTATTTGTTAAAAAGGTGGATAAAAGCTTGATTATTTATAGCGGAAGGCGATGCGTCCCTTCGAGAGGTCGTAAGGCGACATTTCCACTCTCACCTTGTCACCGGGGAGGATTTTGATGTAGTGCATCCTCATCTTTCCCGAGATGTGAGCAGTGATTTGGTGCCCGTTTTCGAGCTCGACGCGGAACATGGCGTTCGAGAGAGCCTCGACGATGACGCCGTCCTGTTCGATTGCTGTTTGTTTCGACATAAGCTGTGAAATGATTTTTAGATGATTTTAATTATTGATGACTGAATTTGTGTTGAAGAAAAATGTGGGTAAGGCTCAAATGAACCTGTCGCCGAGGACTTCCTTGATATAGTCGAACGAGGAGAGGATGTCGGGCTTGCCGTGGTGCACAGCCACCGAATGCTCGTAGTGGGCCGATGGCTTGCGGTCCTTGGTGCGCGCCGTCCACTTGTCGCGCTCGATGACTATGTTTTTGCTGCCCAGGTTAATCATGGGCTCGATGGCGATGCACATGCCGTTCTTGATGAGCGGACCAGTGCCGCGACGACCGTAGTTGGGGACTTCGGGGTCTTCGTGAAGCTTGCGCCCCACTCCGTGTCCCACCATTTCGCGGACGACGTTGTAACCACGGCTCTCCACGTAGTTCTGGATAGTGTGGCCGATGTCGCCAATGCGGTTGCCCGGGCGGGCAGCCTGGATGCCCTCGTAGAGGCTCTCCTTGGTGGCGCGCATCAGCGCCAGTGTCTCGGGAGCCACGTTGCCCACGGGGAAGGTATAAGCCGAGTCGCCGTTGAATCCCGCCTTAGTGACGGCACCGCAGTCGATCGAGACGATGTCGCCGTCGTTGAGCACGTAACCCGAGGGTATGCCGTGGACGACGACCTCGTTGACCGAGATGCACACCGAAGCCGGATAGCCATAAAGGCCCAGAAAGCCGGGTACGCATCCGTTGTCGCGGATAAACTCGTCGGCGATTTGGTCGAGCCTTCGGGTAGTGATCCCGGGGGCGACCCACTTGGCGAGTTCGCCCAGTGTGCGCGCCACCACGAGGTCAGCTTCCCTTAGGAGTTCAATTTCTTCTTCAGTCTTAAGAAAAATCATTCTTTTCAAAAAAAGAGAAATCGTTTAGATTCACGCTTTACGTTTCAACACGCATTAAAGCGAACGTCCTTTCACTTTCCCGCTCTTCATGAGACCATCGTAGTGGTGCATCATGAGGTGGGTTTCAATTTGCTGCAACGTATCGAGCACAACGCCCACCATAATGAGCAGCGAAGTACCACCGAAGAACTGGGCGAAGCCCTGGCTCACGCCAAAGAAGCGCGCGAAGGCGGGCATGATGGCGACCAGACCCAGGAACAGAGAACCCGGGAAGGTGATACGCGACATGATGGTGTCGATATACTCGGCAGTCTTCTTGCCTGGCTTGATGCCGGGGATAAACCCGCTGTTCTTCTTCATTTCCTCGGCCATCTGCGTGGGACGCACGGTGACGGCGGTATAGAAGTAGGTAAAGGCAACGATAAGCAGGAAGTAGATCACGTTATACCAGAACCCGTTGTAGTCCATGAAAATGCTGGAACCCTCGAAGAAGCCCGAGAGTGAAGCGGGAATCATCATGAGCGCCTGGGCAAAGATGATAGGCATCACGTTAGCCGCATTCACCTTGAGGGGAATGTACTGGCGCGCGCCACCATACTGCTTGTTGCCCACAATGCGCTTGGCATACTGCACGGGGATTTTGCGCGTTCCCTGGGTGAGCATGACGCCACCGGCGGGAACGGCAAAGAGGATGATAATCTCGACGAGGAACATCACCAGACCGCCCTGCTGGGTAGTCCAGCGTGCCACGAACTCCTGGGCCAAGGCGCTGGGGAAGCGCGCGATGATACCCACGAGAATGATAATCGAGATACCGTTACCCAGACCCTTGTCGGTAATCTTCTCGCCCAGCCACATGATGAACATCGAGCCGGCCGTGAGAA
>JAGCUP010000198.1 GCA_017962765.1 Muribaculaceae bacterium
CCATCAGCATCTGCTTCCACAAGTTCGTGGACTTCACGGGTCGCGCACGCCGCAGCGAATACTGGTATTTCTATCTGTTTTGCTTCCTGCTTAGCACTATTACCTGTGGAATTGCCGGATTGGTGACTTTCCTACCGCAACTGTCAGTAACCGTCAGGCGTTTCCACGACACCAATCATAGTGCTTGGTGGGCATTCTTGCCGTTGGTAATAAGCCTTGTCTTCATGATTATTTTTATACCCATCTTCATAGCAGTCGCCGATGGCGGCAGTAGCGAGGATACGGTCATGGGTGTCCTTATTGGATCGTACGTTATCTTCGGCATCATCATGTTGGTTATTGGCATCATACAGCTAATATTCCTTTGCAGGGACAGCGACCGGGGAGAAAACAAATATGGCCCCTCACCCAAGTATCAGTAACCACCTCGGTACCACTTTTGGTGCTTTTGGCCGTGCTAACGCTATTAATTTTGCTCAATGGACTTTTTGAATGACCACCACTTGACTGGACTGCTAATAGGGCTGGCGACATTTCTCGTCATCGGCCTCTTCCACCCGCTGGTCATCAAGGCCGAGTACCATCTGGGCACGCGCTGCTGGTGGATGTTCCTCGCGCTGGGAGTGGCGTTGCTGGCACTATCGGTACTCTCAAGCAACGTGCTGTTGCAAGCAGTGCTGGGCGTGGCCGGGTTCTCCTCGTTTTGGAGCATTCTCGAAGTGTTTCACCAGCAGGAGCGCGTGCGCAAGGGATGGTTCCCGCGCAATCCGCGTCGCCACTACCCGTTCGACAACAAAGAATAAACAACTTAACAAATTAACTCGAAAAGTTTATGGAATACTATCTCGCCATCAATAACCAGCAATCGGGACCCTTCCCCGCCGACCAGCTCGTGGCCAACGGAATGACCGCCGACACCCTCGTGTGGTACCAAGGAGCCCCTAACTGGATTAAGGCCAGCGCAGTGCCCGAACTGGCACCCTACCTGCCCGTTGAACCCGCTCCCGTGTCACAGCCGCAACCCGTGTCGCAGTCACAACCGGTCTCGTTCGATCCGCAACCGGTGTCGCAGCCACAACCTTACGACCAAGCTACCATGGTGCAGCAACCTGAGCCTCAACCGCAGTCGCAGCCGCAGTCGTTCGACCCGCAACCGATATCGCAACCACAAAGCGAAGGCCAAGCTACCATGATACAACAGCCGTCGCCATACGACCCACAACCGGTGTCGCAGCCGCAGTACGACCCCTACGGCCAGCCGCAAGCCAACCCTTACAGCCAGCCGTCCTACCCTCAGCAGCCGCAGTACGACCCTTACGGACAGCCACAAATCAACCCCTATAGCCAGCCGTCCTATCCTCAGCAGCCGCAGCAGCAGTATGACCCCTACGGGCAACCGCAGATTAACGGATTCGGACAGCAACCGCAGTACCCGCAACCCTACGGACAACCCCAATACCCACAAGCCTATGGTTACGATCCCAACCAAGTGCAAATTCCGCCCCGTCCCGAATCCAACATGGTATGGGCCGTTCTCAGCACACTTTGTTGCTGCCTACCGTTAGGCATCGTGGCCATCATTAACGCTTCGGGTGTTAATTCGGCTTATAATGCCGGACGTTTCGAAGAGGCCCAAAGCAAAGCTGATAATGCCAAGAACTGGGCCATGTGGGCTGCCATCGTAGGTGTCGTCATCAATGCTATCTATTTCTTCGTAAGCATGTCAGGCGGATACTAAACAAGTCACTTATCATC
The DNA here is from genome assembly GCA_017962765.1 of Muribaculaceae bacterium. Lineage (GTDB taxonomy): Bacteria > Bacteroidota > Bacteroidia > Bacteroidales > Muribaculaceae > Sodaliphilus. Next base: position 1,756 of record JAGCUP010000198.1, read on the forward strand.
AAATACAATAAAAACTATGCAGTACTATTTATCGAATAACGGACAACAAATGGGTCCCTTCGATGAGACTCAACTTGTGGCCAACGGATTGACCGCCAATTCCCATGTGTGGTGGGAGGGACAACCAGGTTGGGTGCTCGCCTCGCAAGTGCCTGCTCTCGCGCCTTACCTGCAACAGCCGCAATACCAGCAACCGCAGTATCAGCAACCTTACGGCCAGTCGCAGTATCAACAACAGCCCACCTATGGCTATGAGCAGCCTGCCATGCAGCCTTACGGTGGCTATCCGCAGCAACCTAATTATGGCTATAACCAAGGCCAAATGCCGCCTCGTCCCGAATCCAATATGGTGTGGGCTATTTTGTGTACCGTCCTGTGTTGCATGCCCTTAGGAGTCGTGGCTATCATTTACGCATCGGGTGTTGATTCGGCCTACAATTCCGGAAACTATGAAGAAGCCGAGCGCAAATCGAAGAGTGCCAAGAATTGGGCCATGTGGGGTGCCATTTCATCGGCAATATTCCTTATTCTTTATTTTATTTTTGTCGGCGTCATGGTAGGCATGGGCAATTATTAATCCTGACATTTCATTCTTTAACCCTCTAATTTGCTATAACTATGCAGTATTATCTTTCAAACAACGGACAACAAATGGGCCCCTTCGATGAGACCCAACTTGTGGCCAACGGAATGACCGCCAACTCTCACGTATGGTGGGAAGGACAAGCAGGATGGGTGCTCGCCTCGCAAGTGCCCGCTCTCGCACCCTACCTGCAACAGTCGCAGTATCAGCAACCATACTCACAACAACAGCCATACAGTTATGAGCAACCTGCCGTACAACCTTACGGTGGTTACGCCCAGCAATCCACCTATGGCTACAACCAGGGACAAATGCCTGAACGCCCCAACAACAACATGACGATGGCCATTATTGCCACAATAGTCTCCTTATGCGGATGCTGTATTGGGCCCATTTTGGGTATCATAGCTATCGTGCAGGCCTCGAGCGTCAATTCGGCCTACGATGCCGGTGACTACAACCGAGCCGAAAGTAAGGCGAAGAGTGCCAAAACTCTTTCAATTATCTGTTTTATAATAACGGCTATTTCACTTATAGCAACGATAATCCTTTACGCAACGGGTTATCTGGAGAATATGAATTATTAACGTCATATTCTTTCGTTCAAGCCCTTGTGGCTATACGTAAGACATTGCTTGAAAGCATATAACAACCATTTGAGGCCGTCTCTCCCCGTCGTGAAGGGGAGAGGCAGTCTTATGGTGTAAAGAGACGACGATGGATTTCAGGACTACTATCAAGCCGACGGCCAGCAACGGGCTGATGAGCCACAGCGACAAGCTGATGCTCATAGGCTCCTGCTTCAGCGACCACATCGGCGGCAAGATGCGGCACGCCATGATGGACGTCATGGTCAACCCTACCGGCACTGTATATAATCCGTTGAGCGTGGCCGCCACTGTGCGACGCATTGTCGCCGGCGAGCCCGTGGCGGGTATGGACCTGTTTCAGCAGGGGGGCGTGTGGAACAGCTACGATTTCCACTCGCGCTTCTCGCTACCCGACAAGACTGCGACGCTTGAGCGCATGAACGCCCGCGTGGCCGAGGCCCACGAATTCCTACGCCTCGCCGACACCGTCATCCTCACGCTGGGCACCGCCGTTGTCTATCGCCGTCGCGACACTGGTGTGGTGGTGGCCAACTGCCACAAGGTGCCGCAGCACGAGTTCGCGCGGTCGCTCAGCACCCTCGACGAGCTCGTCGGAGCCCTCGTGGAGAGCGTGGAGCTGCTGCGCAACTACAACCCGGGTCTGCGCATCATCTTCACCGTGAGCCCTATACGCCACGTCGCCGACCGCCTCGAAATGAACTCACTGAGCAAGGCGCTGCTACGCGTTGCCGTGGGCGAGGTGGAACGTCGCTATGGCGACCTCGTGGGCTATTTCCCCGCCTACGAGATTATGATGGACGACTTGCGCGACTACCGCTTCTACGCCCCCGACATGGTGCATCCGAGCGAAGTCGCTATCGAATATATTTGGCAAACCTTCCAGGGCACCTACTTCGACGACCGCGACGTACAGGCCATCGCGCGCTGCGAGCGCGTCGCCAAGCGTTTGCAGCACCGCCCCATGAGCCACAGCCGCGAGGCCGTGGAGCGTTTCCAGGCCGACACGCGCGCCGTGGTACGCAACCTGGTTAAGGAGTACCCTCACCTCGAGCACCTCAAGGAAATTCGCGACCTGCTCGACACCGACTGACACTGCACACACATGGAATATTCCATTCACGAAATAGCCTCGACAATTGGCGCCAAGATTATGCCGCACGACGCGCCTGATACACGCATCGCGCTCTTGCTCACCGATTCGCGCTCGCTCGTCGATGCTCCCAAGACCCTCTTTTTCGCATTAAAAGGCGACGGCAATGACGGCCACCGCTATGTGGAGCCACTCTACAGGAAAGGTGTACGTTACTTCGTCGTTGAAGACCTCCCCGATGTCGGCACAATGCCCGAGGCCACCTTCCTCGTCGTCGACAACAGCCTAACAGCGCTACAGACGCTTGCCGCCGCCCACCGCCGCCGTTTCGACATCCCCGTGCTCGCCATCACGGGCAGCCGTGGCAAGACCATCGTCAAGGAATGGCTATACCAGCTGCTAAAGGACGACTATCGCATCGTGCGCTCGCCACGCAGCTACAACTCGCAAATCGGAGTGCCGCTGTCGCTCTGGGAAATGACCCCCGACACCACACTGGCGCTCATCGAGGCCGGCATCAGCACCACGGGCGAGATGGCACGCCTCCAACAGATGATAGCGCCCACCGTGGGCATCGTCACCAACGTGCTTGACGACCACGACGAAGGCTTTGCCTCGCGCGACGAGAAACGGCGCGAAAAGATGAGCCTCCTCGAGGGATGCACCGTCGCTATCGCGCCCGAGACCGACGACCGTCGCGCACCCGACGACCAAGCCGCCATCGACGCCCGCAATGCTCATACCTGCCGTCGTGTGTTACGCGCCTTGGGCTACGCCGACGATGAAATCGAACACCGCTTGGCACGGCTCACTCCCATCAACACGCGTCTCGACGTCATCGCCGCCGTGAACGAGTGCACACTCATCGTCGACGGTTACACCAGCGACACCTCGTCGCTGGCCGCCGCACTCGACTTCATGAAACGGCGTACCACACAAGGGCAGTCCAACACCGTAATACTCAGCGACCTCGTTGACGAAGCCACCGTGAGCAGCCACGAGACCTATGCCACCGTGGCACGCCTGCTTGCCGAGCGCAACGTGACGCGCCTCGTGGGCGTGGGGCCCGAATTGTGCCGCCACCGCGACTGTTTCGCGAACCTCGACACCTGCCTCTATCCCTCCACTGCCGCACTGCTCGCATCGTTTTCACAGGGCGACTATGTGAACGAGACCATTCTCCTCAAGGGGCAACCCCAGTTCCACTTCAACCAAATCGTAGACCTCCTCGAGGCGCGCGCCCACCAGACTGTCGAAGAAATCGACCTGGCCGCACTCGCCTCCAACTTCAAGTTTTTCAAGAGTAAACTCAAACCTGCCACGCTCACCATCGCCATGGTGAAAGCCAGCGGATATGGCACGGGAAGCTACGAGGTGGCCAAGACCCTGCAGGATTGCGGCGCCGACTACCTCGCCGTTGCCGTACACGACGAGGGAGTGCAACTGCGGCAGGCCGGCATCGCCATGCCCATCATTGTGCTCAACCCCAGCGTGGTCAACTACAAGGCCATGTTCACCCATGGGCTCGAACCCGAAATTTATAGCCTCGAGGAATGTCGCGGACTCGTGCGCGAGGGCGAGCGACTGGGCGTCACCGACTTCCCCGTCCACATCAAGCTCGACACCGGCATGCACCGCCTGGGCTTCACACTCGAACAACTGCCGGCACTCATCGCCTTGCTACACCGCCAGCGCGTGCTCAAGGTCGCCAGCGTCTTTTCCCACCTGAGCGTGGCCGACGAGCCGTCGCAAGACGACTATACTCGAAGCCAGTTTGAATACTTCGACCGCTGCACCGACTTGCTGCAGGCAGCTTTCCCCCACCCCATTAAACGCCACTTGCTCAACACGAGCGGTATCGTGCGTTTCCCTGAGCGACAGATGGACATGGTGCGAATAGGCATAGGCCTCTACGGCGTCAAAACCCTCAACGACGGCAGCGAAGATGCCCTGCGGCCCGTCGCTGCCCTCCACTCGGTCATTATCTCCATCAAGGAGTGGCCGGCGGGAACCACCATCGGCTACGGCCGACGCGGCAAACTCACGCGCCGCAGCCGCATCGCCACTGTCACCGTAGGTTATGCCGATGGTCTCGACCGTCACTTCGGCAACGGTAACCTCGAGGTATGGGCGGGAGGCAAGCTGTGCCCCACGGTGGGCAACGTGTGCATGGATGCCGTGATGGTCGATGTGACCGGAGCCCACTGCCAGGTGGGCGACCGCGTCGAGATTTTCGGCCCCCACGTCCCCATTGAGCGCCTTGCCGAGGTGCGTGGCACCATCGCCTACGAAATCCTCACCAGCATCTCTCCGCGCGTCAAGCGCGTCTATTTCCGCAAATAAATCAAACTAACCCTATAACTCCTTATTACTACACAATGAAAAAAGTATTTGTATTTATCCTTACACTTGTGGCTGTGGCACTCGCCGCAGGCGCACAAGAGGTGAAACATGGCATCAATCCCGCCGATCTCGACACGAGCGTTAAGCCCGGCGACGATTTCTACCAGTATGCCGGCGGAGGGTGGATGAAAGCCAACCCACTTACTGCCGAGTATTCCAGCTACGGTGTCTTCGACGAACTCGCCGAACAAAACCGTAACCAGCTGCGCGATCTTTTCAAGACGCTGGCCGAGAAAAAGCATGCACACGGCACCGTGGGACAGAAGGTCACCGACCTCTACGCCATGGCGATGGACAGCGTGCGACTCAACAACGAAGGCGCCAAACCGCTTGCTGCCGACCTTGCTACGGTCAACGCCTTCAAGAAAGCTGACCTAACGCCCTTTATCGCCAACCAGCACCTTACGCTGGGCAACCCGTTCTTCGGCATCGGCGTGGAAGGCGATTTGATGGACAGCGAAATCAACACCATGTATATGAGCGGCGGTACCAGCGGCCTCCCCGACCGTGACTACTACCTCAACACCGACGCCGATAGCCGCAAGATACAGAACGCTTACCGCGAATATCTCGCCAAGATGCTTACCATGGCCGGCTACAAACCCGCCGCCGCCAAGCGCGCCGCAAAAACCGTCTACGACATCGAGTATAAGTTTGCCGAGGCCAAGATGAGCCGCGCCGAGGAACGCGATATTTCCAAGCTCTACAACCCGCGCACCATCGAGCAGCTGCAGGCCGACTATCCCGCCATCAACTGGCGCCAGTACTTCGACCTGATGGGCGTGAAGGGCATCCAAAGCGTCATCCTCGAGCAACCTAAGGTGATGGCCGTGGCTAACGACCTCATGACCAACCTCACTGAACAACAAATCAAAGACTATGTCGCCACCGGCATCGTCACCAGCGCCGCCGGCTACCTGAGCGACAACTTCGGCGACACCTCCTTCGAGTTCTACGGCAAGATGCTCAGCGGACAGCAGGAGCGCAAACCGCGCTGGAAACGCGCCATGGGCGTCCCCAACGGCTTGCTGGGCGAGGCTGTGGGACAACTCTATGTCGAGAAATATTTTGCCCACGGCAGCAAGGAGAAGATGGTCAGGCTCATCGGCGACCTTCGCAAATCGCTGGCACAGCACATCGCCGGCCTCGAATGGATGGGCGACAGCACCAAGGTCAACGCACTCGTCAAGCTCAACTCGTTCACCGTCAAGGTGGGATATCCCGACACCTGGCGCGACTACTCCAAGCTCGATGTGGATCCCTCGAAACCGCTCTACGACAACATCAAGGCTGCTATGCTCATCGAGACGCGACGCAACCTCGACAAGTGGGGCAAACCCGTTGACCGCGAGGAATGGGGCATGACACCGCAGACCGTCAATGCCTACTATAACCCGCTTAACAACGAAATCGTGTTCCCGGCTGCCATTCTGCAACCGCCCTTCTTTGATGTGGAAGCCGACGATGCCGTCAACTATGGCGCCATCGGCGTGGTCATCGGTCACGAAATGACGCACGGATTTGACGACCAGGGCCGCACTTTCGACTACAACGGCAATATGACCGACTGGTGGAGCCCCGCCGACGCCGAGCGCTTCAACGAGGCCGCCGAGAAACTCGCCGCACAGTTCGACGAAATCGTCATCGTAAAGGACCTGCACGCCAACGGACACCTCACCCTGGGCGAGAACATCGCCGACCAGGGCGGACTGCGCATCGCTTACGATGCCTTCCTCAAGACACCGCAAGCCCGCGAAGGCAAGCTGATTGACGGCTTCACGCCCGAGCAGCGCTTCTACCTGAGCTACGGACGTATCTGGGCCGAGAACGAAACCGAGGAGTTCATGTACCAGATTACTAAGAGCAACGAGCACTCGCTGGGACGTTACCGCGTCAACGCCACGCTGCGCAACATCGACACCTTCTTCAAGGCCTTCGACATCAAGCCCGGCGACAAAATGTGGCGCGACCCCGCCGACCGTGCCATCATCTGGTAACCTCAGTAACCCATAGCGACATTTATCACAAGGGAGCGAGCCCCAAAGGCCCGCTCCCTTTCTTTATGTGGTACGTAATAATCTCGAAAATGGCGGTTTTTCCGTTGATTTTTGAAATTCGCCCCAACGATTTTTCGGGCGATTTCAGGAGGTCTTACTTTTCCTGTGTTACCGACACGAAACCACGTTTCATCCGATAGCCTTAAAAGAAGAGGGCTGCGGCTTCGGGGGTGAGGAAGTCGGTGAGGAGGAAAACTGGGACGGGTACGTCGATGGCGCCGTAGGCCCAGGGCGCGATTTCGTAGGGGTTGTATCGGAAGACAATCTCGTTGCCAGTAAGATAGATGTCGCGCGAGATATGGAAATCTTCGTGGATTTCGGTCTTGTTGTAGAGATCCTCAAGGCTGGTAGCGTAAAACTTGTCAAGGAGGGCTTGGAGGACTACCTCTTCGAGACGATCTTCGGTCCCCGCGGCAAAGATGTCGTTGAACATGAGCATTTTGTTGCGCTCCACATCATAGTTGATGTAGTGGCTGAAGTAGTTGGGATGGTCGCCGCCAGTGTACTCGAAATAGCTGCATTCGTACACGATGTAGCGCTCACAGAAGCCTACCGTACTCACATCGACGCGCTTCATCAGTCGCTGGCCGCAGCGCTCCATGTCTATATCGGCGACAAGGTTGAGGGTGTATTCCTCGCGTCCGGCGGGCTGCGAGAGATATTCGTTGATGGCCTCGTCCACGCTCATGTCCTTGACGCCGAAGGCCCGCATGAGCAGGGTATCCTGCAATGCGGTCACGTCGTTGTCACCAAACTTGACGGGCCACTGGAGTCCCACGGCGATGACCGAGTAGATGGCATCATGTCCATCGGCGGTGGCGAGGGCGGTGTCCTGCGCTAAGTAGGTGCGGGTAGCCGTCTTGTAGATTGAGGTGGTCTCAAAATTTTTAATTTGCGCCGTGGCGGCCATGGTGAGGGCCGCGAGTGCGAGAAGTGAAATAAGTCTTTTCATCTTTTATTCAGTTATTCTTTTTGTTGGCGGATAGTGACTTGGGTGGCCCCGAAACCGTATTCCTGGAAACTGGCGTCCTGCACCTCGCACCACGACCACTTTTTGGCGAGCTCGTCGAGGATGGCGCGACGCAGCACGCCTTCGCCCTTGCCGTGGATGAAGACGATTTTTTGCCCGGCATGGGTGCGGTGCTCGTTCATTACCTCGCGGAACTTGTCGAGTTGGACGTTAATCATGTCGCCCTTGGTGAGGCCCGCCAGATTGTCGAGCAACTCGGCGATGTGCAAGTCCTGCACCACGATTTCGCGATGGTGCTTCTTGGTGTCGCGGTGGGCGAGGCTGCGACACGGCTCACGTCGCTCGTCGTGGTTGCCCCGCATGGCATTCTCAAGTGCCGCCGAATCAATGCGCAGGAGCTTTGAAGGCAGGTCGTTGCGCACAATGTCGAGGGCGAGCACGGGATAGTCGAAATATTCGTTTTCGTGGAAGCAGTGCAGCTTGTGGAACTTGGTCACGTCGAGGCGAAGCACCACGAGGCACGGGTTCTTAAGGGCAAAGGGCCGATCTTTTTTGTAGGCCATGAGTTGGACAGCAACGTGCGTCATTTCGTTGAGGTCGTCATGGCCAAACTCGTCAAGAGGTACCTGGATATTAGGCTCCACGGTGCCTTGTGCGCGTGTGCGCCATTCGCGGTCCTCGTCACCTCGCGACATATACACATAGTCGAGGAAATAGTTGCTGTCGTTGACCAGCGTCGAATAGAATGTGGTTGTGTTGAGGTGCTTCATCTGCTTGGGCTCGTAGGCCAGCACCACGTTGAGCAACTCGTTATCGGGAACCTCGATGACCGGCAACTTCACCTCGGCAGGCTTCTCGGGCTGCTTGGGCGCGGGGCGGTCGGGCTCGACGAGGCGCGTCTTGACATCGAGCGGCCGCTCGTAGGTGGCATGGCGCGGGACTGCGCTATCGACAACAACAAGGTCGGAGATAAGCGTGGGACGCTCAAATCCGTCGTGGTCCTCGACGTAGGCCACTTTCCCCTCGATGCGGGTGACTTTACCGCCACCCACATCGTTGAGAAACCGCACAATGTCGTTAACTTTAATCATATTATTTTGTTAATGAGTTAGAATCAAAGGCTCAATTCCTAATTCCTAACTCCTAATTCCTAATTAAGCAAAAGGTTGTAAAGCGCGGTGACGTCGGCGCCACTCACCACACCGTCGCCGTTGACGTCGGCATTGCCGGCCACCACAGCATCATCGAGAAGCACATTGTAGAGAGCCGTCACATCGGCACCGCTCACGATGCCGTCACCATTCACGTCGCCGGGAACGCCCACAGGGGCAGTACCGCTGCTATACACAAAGGCGATGGGCGTGCAATAGTCGGTGTTGACAGTGCCGGTGGGCGTGGCATAGCTGGCACGGGCACGGGCATAGTAGGTGGTGCCATCGGCCAGATATTTGCTACTGGTTTTGATTTCGCTCGCCAATTTCTGGCTTTGGTAAGCGAAGTCGTTGAGCGACTCCACATAGCGGGTACGGCCCCACGTCTTTTCGCTCGTCGATACTTCAAGGACATAGCTCAAGGCGGCCTCCTGGGGCACCACCTCGAGACGTTGGTCGCTGTAGAGGGTTCCGCCCGCCGTGGGCACGGCGAAGACTGGAGGCTCAGCTACGAGGAAACTGGTAGTGAAGGTGATGGGGTTGGTGATTTTCTCCACACCATTAACCATCATGCGCACACGCAGGTAGTAGATGGTGCCGCAGACAAGGGTGAACTTGGGAATGTCGAGAGTACCCGTCGTCGAGGTGCCCGAGAACACGATGGAGCTTTCGCTGAACGTGCTGCTCGTAGCGATTTCAAGCGTAGCCTCGTTGTCAAGCCCGGCGGTCAGCCACGTGGCGGTGAATGAGGGGTGCACGTCTTCTTGTCCCTGCTCGGGATAGATGACGGTGAAGAGCGAGGGTGTGAAAGAGCGGGTCTCGCTCACGCCATCGTACCATCCCTCGGCACAGGAGCGCACGCGCCAGTAACATGTTCCCGGCTTCAAGTCCTTGATTTGCGGCAGCGATAGGGTGGTATTGGTAGTGGTGGCGCGCAGGAAGATGTCGGTCATGGCCTCGTCGTGCGCAATTTCTATCATGTAACCTTGTGCATTGGTCACGGCCTCCCACGAGAAGGTGAATGGGTCGGGGAGGATTTCGCCATCAGCGGGCGAGACGAGCACGGGTGCTGCAAGCTGCTGTGAGGCATCGGGCACAAGGATGGTGGGGGCAAACTCGTTGTTCATGCGGTCAACGGGGCACACCGCAAAGTAGTAACCAAACCACAAGTTGGCGGGAAGGACGTAACGCGGCTCGTAGGACACCGCCACAAGATACTGTGCCTCGGGCACGAACTGACTGGGGTCCACGCTATTGGGAATGGCGTAAATTGAATATTTATATCCGTTGAAGCCGTTCCACGTGAGCACATGGTCGGCACTGGCCAGCGAGGTCACGGTTCCCGGGTCGGTGCCGGGTTTCCACGACATGGCAGGCGGCAGAGCCGGGCGCGTGTAGGCCGTGCGGCCCAGATAGGTGGCTAATTCCTCGTCGGCTCCCATGCGATAGAGGTATTTGCAGGAATAGAAGATGGAGCCTGGGGCGGCATCTTCGTTGGTCTCACGGTTGAGGTTCACCTCATCGAGGAATTTGCGTAACAGGCTCTCGCCACTGCTCGACGTGATATTGCTAATAGAGTGCGAGATATATACATGGCGGCCAAATTTGTGGGCCACTTCGCCCCACCACGGCGTAATTTTGCCATAGTCGGCACTTGTGTTACCTATACGCCAATAGACTTGCGGCGAGATGTAGTCGATAGTGCCTGCCTGGAGCCAAGCCAGTGGGTCGCTATAGATGCCGTTATACTGCCAGTCGCTGCCGCTGGGACACGGCCTGACACCATAGCTGGCGGCCAGCGTGGAATTGGTGCAAGCCACACCTGCGGGTGAGATACCGAAACGAATTTCGGGACGCACCTCCTGTATCATCTCATAGACGCTCCTCACCATGCGGTTCACGTTGTCGCGGCGCCAGTCGGCAAACGACAAGGTGGTGCCGCTGTTCTGCCACTCGGCATAGTCGGGTGCGCTTGAGTCGCTGTTGATACCATCGGGGTAAAAATAGTCGTCGTAGAGGATGCCGTCCACGTCATAGTTGGTGGCAATCTCACGACATACGTTCACGATACGGTCAATGGTTTCCTGCTTGGCGGGGTCGAGCACCACATAGGTGCCGCTGCTGATGAGGATGCCGCTCGACTTGAGGGCCTCATCGGCCGCCGTGCTCCACTGGTTGATGCCGTTGCTGCTGAAACGGTAGGGATTGACCCACGCGTGGCATTCCATGCCGCGCGCATGGCACGCCTCCACCACATATTCCAGTGGGTCCCAACCCGGATTGAGGCCTCGTGTTCCCGTGAGGTAACTTGACCAAGGCTCGTAACTGGATTGATACATGGCGTCACACATCGAGCGCACTTGAAAGTTGACAGCGTTGAAGTTGCAGCGGTGCAACGAGTCGAGCATGCGGTCGATGGACGCTTTTTGCTTCGCCATTGTATTGGCGCCGCTGCCTATGGTCTCGGGCCAGTCGAGGGCCCACACGGTGGCCACCCAAGCCGAGCGGAATTCACGATGGGGCGTGGCCTGTGTGTCGGCGGCCCGCAAAGCCGGCGTGGCGAAAAAAGCTACGGCGGCTAGAAAAAGGAGTAATCTCTTCATTTGGTCTAAATTTCTTTATATTAATGGTTTATTTAATGTCAATTTTCATATAGGGAGCCATCTTGCTCATCGGGAACTCAATCGCCACATTTCCCGCTAAGCCCGGCGCAATCTCATACTTGCCGTAAAGGAAAATCACCTTGTCTTCTTCGATGGCGAAGTTCTCGCTCAGGTAGGGTGAGGCCTTGAACTCGTCCCACAGGTAATCCCACTCGTCGGCATTGTCGCGAAGCTCGGCCTCGAGAACCTTCACGGCCTCGGGGCGGAACACGTCATCGCGCGTGAGCACGCGGTTCGACACCAAATCATAGTAAAGATAGGAGGTGCCATCGGCAAAGCTGGCATTGGTGCCGCCGCCAGTATAGATTTCATAGGTGTTGGCATAGACAAGCAGCTTGGGGGTGAGGCGATTTACCTTCACCGACGCCATGCTGCACAACGGGCCCGAATCACCCTCGGGCATCTTTGCCACGCGGCGTGCCGTGCCATTCACGGCAAATGAGCACTTCGTGCGCGCGTTCACCAAGTCATCAACGCTGGTGATGGTCTTCCTCTCCTCATCGCTAGTAAGCCAGTTTAACAATGTATGCCGCAATGCCACGGGCTCTTGGCCATTGAGGCTCGTGGGCCAGTCGATGGCGAACGATTCATCGGCATAGCCGTTGCTGAAGCCGGCATCGTCCTTGTTCACCTTGTAGTAAGCGGGAGCGTCGATGGTGTTGTAGAGCAGCGTCACGCCGCTGGCCTCGAGGCTATGGGCGGTGACGGTGGGTTGCGGAATCTGTTGCGCGGCGTTTCTTGCGCCCCTACGCGTCCGTCTTTTGGCCTCGGCCTGTGGTGCCAAAGCGAGCCCCGCGACCATTGCCACGAGGAGTAAAAGAGCTATCTTTTTCATTGTGTCACAATCATTAAAATTTTATAGCACGCAAATTTAGCCCTTTTTATCCAATTTCACAACGCCACGCCGCCAAAAAATGCCTGAGATTATTTGTTATCTTCAAAAAAAGTTTTTGTGGATTAGAGAAAAAGACTTATCTTTGTGCCCACAACTAATCACTATTTATTCACCTTAAAAACGATTCACAACTTTTATTATGGCAAAGAAATGGATATGCACAGTGTGCGGTTATGTACACGAGGGCGACACACCTCCCGAGAGGTGCCCGCAGTGCAAGGTTCCCGCAACCAAGTTTAAAGAACTCGTCGAGGACGACGGACCGGCTTACGCTGCCGAGCACGTTATAGGCGTCGCAAAGGGCGTAGACCCCGAAATCCTGCAAGGACTCCGCGACCACTTCAACGGCGAATGCAGCGAAGTGGGCATGTATCTGGCCATGTCGCGCCAGGCCGACCGCGAAGGATACCCCGAAATCGCCGAGGCTTTCAAGCGCTATGCTTTCGAGGAAGCCGAACACGCCGCTAAGTTCGCTGAGCTGCTGGGCGAAGTGGTGTGGGACACCAAGACGAACCTTGAGAAACGTATCGCCGCCGAGGCTGGAGCATGCGAGGACAAGACGCGCATCGCCAAGCTCGCCAAGGCACAGAACCTCGACGCCATCCACGACACAGTCCACGAGATGGCACGCGACGAGGCACGCCACGGCCAGGGCTTCAAGGGCCTCCACGACCGCTTCTTCAAGAAGTAAGACCGCCACTCACAAACAAACTATGGCGCGTTCCGCATGCGGAGCGCGCCATATTCTTTATTGCATGATTTCGGCTATTGGGTGAGGCGGCGGGCCATGTCGAGGAGGGTGAAGATGCCCTCGCGGCCCTCGTTCATAAGTAGGTCGAGAATGCTCATGCCGGGCGTGAAGCCATGACGCTCGGCCCATGGCTGGTAGTAGGGCACATCGTCAAGGTGGAGGAGGTCGCCACGTTTGGTACCGAGCTGTCGACGCCAGTCGATGGCTTCGGGAGGCAGGTCGGACGTTACCGCCTCGTAACGTGTAGCGATGGGCAATTCCATGAAATCGACCACAAATTCGTGGAAGGCGCGGTTGAGCGCCAGCAAGTGCGTTTGGCCGCCCTCAACGAGGATGGCATGCAAGGCGGGTGCCGCATGCTCAAAGTAGGGTGATTTGCCGTAAGCCGCCATAAGGGCGCCCCAGTGCTGGTGTCGCCAACGAGCGTGTTCGCTGATGCGCACCTCGGACAACGGAATTCCCATCGCCACAGTGTCGCCCACGAGTGGCACGGTGAGGCGCGTCACGCCATTTGGCCCGGCGATAGCATAGCGGTGGTGGCTATGGCGCAACGGCAGACACCGTTCACCAGTGTCAACAATGACGTGGCCCGCAACAAGCAGGGCGGCGTAGTAGCCCACGCTGCCGGCACACGCGCTGCCCACGATGGCGGTGCGGCCCATTCTTACTTCTTGGCACGCGCGGCACGGCGCGGTGCACGTTTCTTGGTGGCGTTGGCCTCGTTGGCCACAATCTCGCGGCACTCCTCGAGGGTGAGAGCCTCGGCATCTTTTCCCTTAGGAATCTTGTAGTTGCTCTTCGCGTAAGCGATATAGGGACCGAAGCGGCCGTTGAGCACCTGCAAGTCGGGTTCCTCGGCAAATGTCTTGATGACCTTCTTGGCCTCACCGGCGCGCTTGGCCACGATGAGGGCCACGGCCTCGTCAAGCGTGATGGCGTAGGGCGAGAGGTCCTTGGGAATGGAGGCAAACTTGCCGTCGTGCTTCACATAGGGACCGAAACGACCCGTGGAAACGGTGATCTCCTTGCCCTCAAACTCGCCCAGCGTGCGCGGCATCTCGAAGAGCTTGAGAGCCTCTTTGAGGGTGAGGGTGTTCACGCTCTGGCCTTTCTCGAGGGGCGCAAAGCGCGGCTTGTCGCTGCCTTCGGTGCTGCCCAGCTGCACGACGGGTCCGAAGCGTCCGATCTTGACCGACACGGGCTTTCCGCTCACGGGGTCGGTGCCGAGTACTCGCTCGCCCACCTTGTGCTCAAGCCTCATCTTCGACACTCCCTCGACGTTGGAATGGAAACCCTTATAGAATTTCTTGATTTCGGCATTCCAGTTAGCTTTTCCGGCGGCGATATCGTCGAAGTCGCTCTCGACCTGCGCCGTGAAGTTGTAGTCCATGATTTGCGGGAAGTACTCCATGAGGAAGTCGTTGACCACCATGCCGATGTCGGTGGGCAGCAGACGGCCCTTGTCGCCGGCGCGTGTCTCACTCTTGGTGCGCGAGGCAATCTTCCCCTTCTTGAGAGTGATGAGCTCATATTCCTGCTTCTCGCCCTTGTTCTCGCCCTTGACGACATATTCGCGCGTCTGGATGGTCGAAATCGTAGGAGCATAGGTCGAAGGACGGCCAATGCCCAGTTCCTCAAGACGACGCACCAAGGCAGCCTCGCTGTAGCGCGGAGGCTGCTGCGTGAAACGCTGTGTGGCCACTACCTCCTGGGCAGCCAGCTCCATACCAGCGTGCATGGGCGGCAGCGCCGTAGCGATACCGGCGGCCTTCTCGTCGTCGCCTTCCTCGGCATAAACCTTGAGGAAACCGTCTAAGGTCACCACCTCGCCCGTGGCCGTGAAATGGTCGTCGCGGCCGCTGATGGCCACTTCCATCGTCGAGCGCTCGAGCTCGGCTTCGGCCATCTGCGATGCCAGCGTGCGGCGCCAGATGAGCTGATAGAGGCGCTTTTCCTGTGCCGTGCCCTCGATGTCGTGATGACTGATGAAGGTGGGACGGATGGCCTCGTGAGCCTCCTGCGCACCCTTGCTGGTGGTATGGTAATTGCGCACATGCAAATATTTCTTGCCATGTTCCTTCTCAATCTCGCTGGCGATGGTGCCCAGGGCGAGTTTCGACAGGTTCACCGAGTCGGTACGCATATAGGTGATGTGACCGGCCTCATAAAGCGACTGCGCCACGCGCATCGTTTGCGACACCGAGAAGCCCAGCTTACGCGCCGCCTCCTGCTGAAGCGTGGAAGTGGTGAACGGCGGTGCCGGACTTTTCTTGAGCGGCTTGGTGCTCACATCGAGGACCGTAAAGGTGGCCGTCTTGCAGTGCTCGAGCAGCGACAGGGCCTCGTCGCGGTCGGCAAGGCGACGGTTGAGCTCGGCATCGACTGCGGCCTCGCCCGCCGTAAGGACGGCGGTGACGCGATAATAAGGCTCGCTCTTGAAGTTGTTAATCTCCTTCTCACGCTCGGCCACGAGACGCACGGCGACGCTCTGCACGCGTCCTGCCGACAGTGCCGGCTTGATTTTCTTCCACAGCACGGGCGACAGTTCGAAGCCCACTATACGGTCGAGAACGCGACGCGCCTGCTGCGCATCGACGAGGTTAAGGTCGATATCGCGCGGGGTTTCAATAGCGGCAAGGATGGCCGGTTTGGTGATTTCGTGGAACACAATGCGTTTCGTGTCCTCTGGCTTGAGGCTTAACACTTCGCTCAAGTGCCATGCGATAGCTTCTCCCTCGCGGTCTTCATCGCTTGCAAGCCACACGGTGGTTGCCGACTTTGCCGCCTTCTTGAGGGACTCAACGATGTGCTTTTTGTCGTCGGGAATCTCATAGAGAGGCTTGAAATCATGGTCAATATCGATACTGAAATCTTTCTTGTGGAGGTCGCGGATGTGGCCGTAGCTTGACAGCACCTTGTAGTCGTCGCCCAGGAAGCGCGCGATGGTCTTAGCCTTGGCAGGCGACTCGACGATTACTAAGTTATTGGGCATTGAATAAGTCGTGTTTTTGATTGTTCAACTGAAAAAACGCCGCAAAATTAGAAAAAATCTCCCACACCTCTTATAAAAAAAGGAAAAAATTATTTTTTGCCGCCAGCAATAACCCAAATCGGTCATTAGGATTTATGCCAGAACAGAATTATTATTGAGCAGTTTGTAACATTGGCATTGAAGGCATAGCTGGCTATGGCGAAATGGCAATGGCAACAAGATGCCAATAAGAAGCTGTTATGGCATAAATAGACCTAAAAATCAACCTATCGTCGGCCTAATGAACGATTCGGGTTTAACCAATCATGAAAGTTCATCTTGAAAATCTCGGTCCAAGCACATATACCTCCCCACCCTGTTCTTTAAAAAATGTGACAAAATTTTGATTTGCGACATTTTTTGCCTATTTTTGTCGCAGATTTTGCGACGTTATTCACCTAAAATCGTCGCAAAGCGCATGGCGGCCTTGATTTTTGCAAATTTGAGGAACCCTGGGCAATTTGCTCTACTTTTTTATCTCGACTGGCTTATATGTCGGGATTTTTATCTATATTTGCGGAGGTTAAACCAAGAACAATGACACTGACATGTCGATGATTTACAATACTGCGAAGCCGTTTATCAAATGGGTTGGAGGCAAAGGACAGCTTCTTCAACAACTGGAACAACATTTACCGGAGGAACTATACGAGGAGAGTTTCACCTACGTTGAGCCATTCGTAGGGGGCGGCGCAATGCTGTTTTTTATGCTTCAAATGTTTCCAAACATCAAAAGGGTTGTTATCAACGACATAAACACAAACTTAACGGAAGCTTTCAAGAACATCAAGGAAAATGCAGAAGGATTGGTTTATAGATTAAAACACATCCAGAAACTTTATTTTGCCATCAAATCGGAGGAAGGCAGAAAGGATTTTTATCTTAAAACGCGTAGCTACTTTAACGAGAAAGCATTGGACAGTATTGACAAAACCGCATTACTAATATTTCTTAATCGCACTTGCTTCAACGGTCTCTATCGAGAAAACTCAAAGGGGTTTTTCAATGTACCATTCGGCCGTTATACTAATCCGACGATTTGTAACGAGGATGTCATCTACGCTGACAGTGAATTGTTGAATCACTACGATGTGGAAATTCTTAATGGAGATTTCAAAGAAACGTCCAAGGTCATTGACTCCTTTGACCTAAACTTTTTCTATTTTGATCCGCCCTATCGCCCACTTAGCGCAACCTCCAGTTTTAATTCTTACGTCAAAGAAAGTTTCAATGATGATAGCCAGAGAGAACTTTCAAAATTTTGCCGCAAACTTAGTGCTCGCGGCAATATAAAATGGATGCTCAGCAACTCTGATTGCTCAGCAAAGAACCCTGCCGATACATTCTTCGAGGACATTTTCGACGGATTCAATATCCAGCGCGTCTATGCATCTCGCATGGTAAATGCCAACGCCAATAAAAGAGGTAAGCTCACCGAACTTCTTATTATGAACTACGAAACCAATCAGAAAGCAATCTCTGAGTTCAAACCGAAAGCAAAAAAATACGAACTATTCATTCAAGCAATTTAAATAATATGGCAAGCGATACATCTTGGAAGAAGATTTTTGAATATACAGGAATGGATCGTCATGATTTTGACGCCGCTCCTTTTGAATTATCGGCAGAGCAGATAAAGGCTGCTTGTCAAGAATTCACGAAGACTGCCGAGAAGGAAGTGCGCATTCTTTGCAAGCAGGACCGTAGAGATAGCCGACCTCAGATTTTCGTGGATAAGGGTCTTTTCATCCTTCCCAAGCACAACGGTTCTTACTATATTCTCAAGGGTGAGGGCTACATTGACGTGCCCGACATCACCACACCTATACAAGACTACCACAAGAAGTTGGACTTTGAACTCCTTAGCTCAGAGGTGGGTGATTCTGAGATGCAACATCTCGACTATGCCTATGCTAACTCTCTCATTAGGACTTTCATGGATGACGAATCTCTGGTGCTGACAATCCGAGGCCGGAAATACACCCCGACCTTCACCTGCAAAGTCAATAACTTCACACTAGAGATCTCCAGCGTACAAACTGAGGTGGACGCAGGTTATGAAGGCAAAGACAAAATAGTGCTTATTGAGGCCAAAAACTCGGCAAATACCGATACAATTATCCGACAACTCTACTTTCCTTATCGTCAGTGGCAAGACCAGACAGGCAAGACCGTCTATCCACTCTTCTTCGAGAAACGTATCATTCAAGACGAGAAAATTTACTACATTTGGCAGTTTGAGTTTGCTGATAGGGACGACTACAACAGCATCCGCCTTGTAAAATCAGCTCGTTATAGAATATTGCCAAAGAATGATTAAGCCCTTCTATCGTTCTTCATCCCACGATTTCACCCTTCTACATGGTGACTGTTTTGAGCTGCTCCCACGGTTCAAGTTCCACTTTGACATGATATTCGCCGACCCCCCTTATTTTCTGTCGAACGACGGAATAAGTGTGCAGTCGGGTAAAATTGTCTCAGTCAACAAGGGGGAATGGGACCGTGGAGGCACCCCTGAGGAAATAAATGACTTTAACAAACGCTGGATAAGCCTCTGTCGCGACAAACTCAAAGAAAATGGAACCATTTGGATTTCGGGCACTTACCACAACATATTTTCTGTTGCCAATAGTCTCACAGAACTGGGTTTCAAAATCCTCAATGTCATCACATGGGTTAAGACCAATCCGCCACCCAACATTTCTTGCCGCTATTTTACCTACAGCACCGAGTTCATTATTTGGGCACGTAAAAGTATCAAACGTCCCCATCACTTCAATTATGAACTAATGAAAAGCTTGAATGATGACCGCCAAATGACCGACGTTTGGCGTCTGCCCGCAATTGCCCCATGGGAAAAGACATGCGGCAAGCATCCGACACAGAAACCGCTCTCTCTGCTTACGCGCATCATCCTCGCCAGCACCGACAAAAATGCCTGGATTCTTGACCCTTTCGCCGGCAGCAGCACTACTGGCATCGCTGCAAACCTCATAGGACGCCGCTACCTCGGCATCGAGCAAGAACAGGCTTTTGTCGATATTAGTCGTGAACGCCGTATAGAGATTGACAATCTCAAAATCTTTGGGAACTATCGCTCCAAGATAAAGGACATTGCAAAGTCCGAATTATTACAGCCATCCCACATTGTCAGCGAAGGAACAATGTACGAAGACTTGCCATTCTGATGCTATTTAAACGATTAGGGGTAATCTGTTTCATTCGCCGGTGAGGAGGGCGCGCGGGGTGTTGACGAGATAGACGTGGCGGCGGGCACGCGTGAGGGCAGTGTAGAGCCAACGCAGAAAATCAAGTTGGGCAAAGGCATCGGGCATGATGCTACCCAGGTCGATGAAAACATTTTGCCACTGCCCGCCCTGTGCCTTGTGGCAGGTAACACAGTAAGCGAATTTCACCTGAAGCGCATTGAAATAAGGATCCTCTTTTAGTTTGCGCAATCGGCTGCGCCGGTCACCCTCGAGGGTATCCATGACTCCGTTGAAGAGCCCGTCGGCCTGCTCGCGGGTGAGCGCCGGCGTGTCGCTGAAAAGGCTGTCGAGGATGATTTTCACGTCGAGTTCGAGGCCATCGCGGTCGGTGAGCCTGACTGTGGCGTTGACAAAACGTAGGCCGTAGAGCCGCTCTTCCTCTCCCCAAATGCGGAGCACTTCCACACGGTCGCCATTGGCAATGAAATCGACCTCCTTATTGTCGGCGGCCCAATAATAGTTGTTTTTGGCCACCAGCAACAGGTCGCCGACAGCCAGTTCGTCCTCACGATAGAGAATTTGGTTGCGCACGCCCGCGTTAAATAATGTGGCGCGACGATTGCTGCGCGTGATGATAATGGTCTCGTCGAGGCCACCGGCGTCGTAGCAGTCGTTGAGGGTCTCGAGCAGGAACTCGCCGGTGATGCTCTCAATGTCGGGCCGGTTCTCCACTTCGAGCTGCGGCGCCACGAGGACGCCATCGTCGATGATGTCGCGCACCAGCGTAGCGTTGTGCAGGATGCCACTATCGAGGGCCTGCCGAGCGATACGTTTCAACTGCAGGTCATAGAGCATGAGACCGTAGCCACTGAGCGTGCGCGTGCTCAGCGCGGGGCTCTCGAGCTGTCCCACTGGCGGCAGCTGCGCGGTGTCGCCCATGAGCATGAGTCGGCAGCCGGTTCCTGCATAAACGTATGAAATGAGGTCATCGAGGAGCCGTCCCGACCCGAAAGTGGCGCCAGCCTCACCTGGCGCATTGGCTATCATCGAAGCCTCATCAACGATGAAGATAGTATCTTTATGTTTGTTCTCGGCCAACGAGAAACCATCGCCCATATAGTTGTCCTGACGATAGATGCGGCGATGGATAGTGTAGGCTTGGTGGCCTGCATACTCGCTGAAGACTTGGGCCGCGCGCCCTGTAGGTGCCAGCAACACCGTCTTGATATTCAACCCTAAGAGAGCGCGCACCACGGCGCCTGCCAGCGACGTCTTGCCCGTGCCGGCATAACCATTGAGCAGGAAAGCGCTGCGAGGACCGCCACGATAAAGGAAATGGGCGAAGGCCGCAATGACCTGCTCTTGACCTTCGTTAGGACTGTAGGGCAACGCCTCGAGCACCAGCTCGAAGAAAGGGCGCGCTTGGGCGTCGTGCCTCAGCTCGTCGGGGGGCGGTAGGTCCATGCGTCAGGCCTGCTTGTCTTCCTGGGCGAACTTGATGCGCAGCTTCTCGAGCATGTGGCGCGTCATAGTGTCGAGGTTATATTCGGGCTTCCATCCCCACTCGATGCGCGCGCAAGTGTCGTCGAGGCTGTTGGGCCACGATTCGGCGATGCCCTGCCGCAGCTCGTCGATGTCATAAATCATCTCAAAGTCGGGCACATAGCGCTTAATGCTGCGATAGATAATTTCGGGGTCGAAGCTCATGGAGGCGATGTTAAACGAGTTGCGGTGATGCAACTTGTCGGGGTTGGCTTCCATGATTTCGATGGCGGCGCGCAAGGCGTCGGGCATATACATCATGTCCATGAAAGTGCCACCCTTGATGGGACAACGGAACTTCTCGCCACGAACTGCGCTGTAATAGATATCGACGGCATAGTCGGTGGTACCACCGCCCGGAGGCGTCACATACGAGATGAGACCCGGGAAGCGCACCGAACGCGTATCGACACCGTAGCGCATGAAATAGTAGTTGCTCAGCAACTCGCCTGTCACCTTCGTCACACCGTAGATAGTGCGCGGCTGCTGGATGGTGTCCTGCGGCGTGCCGTCTTTGGGCGCGTTAGGGCCGAAGGAGCCTATCGAGCTGGGGGTGAACACAGAACACTCGTTTTCGCGCGCCACTTCAAGCACGTTAATCAGGCCGTCGATGCCTATGTGCCAGGCAAGTAATGGCTTGCGCTCGGCCACCGCGCTCAGCAGGGCAGCCAGGTTATAGATGGCATCGATGTCGTAACGGCGCACGACATCGGCAATTTGCTGCGCATTAGTGATATCGACCACCTCTTTCGGGCCACTCTCGGCGAGCTCGCCCTTGGGCTCAGCACCGGGAATATATCCGGCGACGACGTTGCCCGGCTGGTACACACTGCGCAGTTTCATGGTCAACTCCGAGCCAATTTGACCCGTTGAGCCAATGACTAATATCTTCTTCATCTTTTCTAAAAAATAAGGCCTATGTTAATGAGTATGCAAATTTAGAGAAAAATTTTGACACAGCAAAATTTTTTATTTGAGCTTCGCTGGTTTATGCACTAAGCATAGGTCTACGCTGACCTTGGCTCGCCAACATAGCGCTCCCCTACCCTTTTTGTGCGGTCTCCCCTACGCGGGCCAGTTTCTGGAAGAAACGATACAAATTGCAGCCCACGAAGTTGCCTACGAGCTCCATCGCGTAAAGTGCGGCAACGGGCCACGTGTAGTCGCTCACGCCACACGCCGTGGTAATGTAGAATGCGTCGGCAATGCTGTGGTAAAAGCCACAAAGGATGAACAGGGGGATGCCGAAGAGCAGCGGCAACCACTGCCCCTGGCGGGCAAACGTCACCACGGTAGTCATCACAAAGCCACACCCCATGGCGAGCAGACCCACTTGTAACAGGTTCTTGCCGAGCCGCGCCTCGAGGAGCCCCTGTGCGGTGGCGACAACGTCGGGCGAGGCCTCACGGGCACAGAGAGCCACGCCGAAGCATCCCACGATGTTGCCAATAATAACGAGGGGAAGTTCCGCAAAGTCTTGCTTGGTACGCACGAATCCGCTCACGCCAGTATATAGTTTCAACTTGTAGCAAATCACAGTAATTAGGCCGAACGAGAACAGTATGGCTCCCATCACGCCTACCACCTTAAGAAACACCATCCCGCCCAGCGAGATGCACACGCCGGCCAGAATGGAATCGACCAGTGTTTTCTTCACATTAATCTTCATCGTACGTTTTTGTTTTAGTGTACAAAGGTACAAAAAATCGGTTTTTTTATGTACCTTTGCCGCCGTTTTTTAAAAAACTATTCTACCGATGAGTGCATCTTGGATGACAATCGTGTTGCTCATACTGAGCAACGTGTTCATGACGCTGGCCTGGTATGGCCACCTGAAACTGAATGATATGGGCATCTCCAACGGATGGCCCCTGTGGCTCGTGATTCTCTTCAGTTGGGGCGTCGCCCTGTTTGAGTATTCATTACAAATCCCCGCCAACCGCATCGGGTACGCCGGTAACGGCGGACCCTACTCGCTCATCGAGCTCAAGGTAGTGCAAGAGGTCATCTCACTGACGGTTTTCACCGTTTTTGTGGTGGTCTTCTTCAAAGGCGAACACCTGCAATGGAACCACTTCGTGTCGTTCACCCTCCTCATCATCGCCGTTTACTTCGCCTTCCTCGACTGACGTCTTCCCCACCCCACACTTTATTTCTCTAAATCCAGTATTTTCCGGCGGGAGAGGTTACTCGTCGGGCTGTGCCTGGCAGGCTTCGTTCATGAGTGCGCGGGCGCGGTCGAGGTCTTCTTCAAGGACGATGACGCGCACCATGCCTTGCTTGTAGTTGCCGACGAGCGCGGTGGCCGTGGTGTCTTCGAGTACACCGGCAATGATGCCGTTTGCTTCGAGCATTCCGCGCAATATGTGGGCCTCGTAGGGGTTATTGAACTTGGCCAGTACGGTAGTTTTTTCGGGCATATACAGTAGTTTACAAATTATGCATTACTTAAGGATGAGCGCTTCGCCGCGCACGCCGTTGATAGCAACCGTCAAGGGGTTGTCGAGGGTGATAACACGCACAAGGGCATCGTCTTCGTTGCTCGACGGGAATTTGCTCAAGAAGTCGAGGTCAATAAAACTGTTGTCTTCTTTGGCGCCCACACTCAAATAACCCACGCCCATCGAGGTGAGGTTCTGGAAGAAATGGGTGCCCTGACTGGGGTCGATGCGACGGCCCTGCCACGAGAGCTCGACGATGACGCGAGCCTGTGAGATGCTAGCCCAGCGCACGGGAATGCCGAGGGCCTCGTCGCTGCTGCCCCAGCGCCCCACCCCAATGAGTAGGTAGTTCTCGCCACGTGCGGTAAATTCGTTGTTAATGCACTCGAGCACGGCGGCCGTGTCGCGGTTGTGCTCGAGACCGAACATTTCGGGCCGTGCAAGCACGATAGATTTGATACCAGTCATCATGCCGTGGCCCAGTGCATTGTAGCACTTGAGGAGGACGCTGTCGTGGGGCGCGTTCATGATGCGGTCATCGACCATTTCCTTGCGGTCAATCATGGGACGTATTTGCAGCCAGTAGAGCTCACCCCGGGTGGCCTCGCCCCTCTTATTGACATTGATGTGGATATTGCCGGCAAACTCGATTTCGACGGCACGTCCCATGTGTTCCTGGCCTGTCGAGAGCATGAACGACGTGGCCTGTGCCAGTGGGAAGGCACCGTGCTTGAGTACGTTGGCAAAAGTTACGACCTTGCGTCCCTCATCCACATCGTTATCAACGATGACGCCGTTGCGCGCATTGAATGTCGATACCATGTAGCGCAGATGCCCCTGGTCGGCGGCCTCCTGCACAGGCAGTTGCACGATATCGAAGCCCTCGTTGGTCGAGAGCGAGTCCAGCTCGTGGCGCGTGTCGAGAGCCTCGAGCGTCGTCTGGGTGTCGCGCAACGCCGTCTGTACGGTGCTGGTCTGCAGCACACGTCGCGGGTGAGCCGGCGAGAAGCGCAACGCGCGCCCACCGTCCACGATGTGCCGTCCCAGTCCCACTGCAACCTCGACGATGCCATCGGTGGCGCGCTCGTTGGCCACGGGATAGTAGTTAAGCGAACGTCCCACACCTGAGAACGAAGGATAAAAGTAGTCGCCGCGCTGCTGCCCCACCACCTCCTGGATAATAACGGCCATTTTTTCCTGGTCGATGACGTTGCTGGTGGCAGTCATATACACCTTGCTGTCGTGGAAAAACACCGAGGCATAAACGGCTTTCACAGCGTTCTCCATGAGGGTGACCATGCGGTCGCGGTCTTCGTAGCGCGGTATCATGTAGGTGGCATAAACACCGGCAAACGGCTGGTAGTGGCTGTCCTCGAGCAGACTCGACGAGCGCACGGCCAACGGACCGTCCATAGCATCGCAGATGGCCTGCAGGTCTTCCTTAATATCGGATGAGAGCTCGGCGGCGAGGAAAGCTTGGAGGATATCGTCGTCGGGAGCATCGCTCAGCGCCACCTGGTAGAGGGAGTTGGCCTCCATGAACTGATCGAAGATATCGGTGCACAGCACCACGGTGTGGGGAATGCGGATGGTGACGCCCTCGAAATTGTCGCACACCGGGTTACGCTTGATGATGGCGTCGATAAATGCCAGGCCGCGGCCCTTGCCGCCCAGCGAGCCCTGCCCGATGCGGGCGAAGTTGCTATAGCGGTCGAAGCGCCCCTTGCGGAACTCGGCGACGACACCACGGTTCTTCATCGTGCGATACTTGACAATGAGGTCGAAAACGAGTTGGCGCACACGTGGAGCGTCCTCGAGATTGACGATGCGGTGCGTCTTCATCACCTGGGCCAGCGGGAAGAGGGCGCGAGAATAGAGCCAACGCGAGATGTCGTTGCGCTGCGCGTGGTAAAGGAGCGAGGTGCCCGGAATGTGGAAAATTTGTTTCTGCAGGTCCTGCAGGTCGTGCAGCCGCATGATAGGATGTCCGTCGGAGGGGTCGCGGATGACGAAATCGCCAAAGCCGAAGTTGTCCATGATGGCACGCCCCAGGTCGACAGGCAACTTTTTGCTGTTCTTGTCAAGGAAAGTGCCGTTGAAAGCGGCCATGGCATCACGGTTCTCGCTGTCGCTCGATTCGACAATAATAGGCAAATAGGGGTCCTGCTCACGCAGATAGTGAGCGAGCTTGATTCCAGCCTGCTTGTCTTTCACGCCATCTTTTTGGAACGATACATCGCTGATGACACCCAGCATATTGTCGCGGTACTGATTGTAAATCTCGACAGCCTCTTCATAGTTGCGCGCCAGCATTACCTTGGGGCGACCACGCATGCGCAGCATACGCTCATGGGCGTTAAGCGCCTCGGTTGCAAACCGTTGCGACTGATTAAGGATAAACCGGTAAAGGGTGGGCAGGATGGAGGAATAGAAACGCACGCTGTCCTCGACGAGCAAAATCATCTGCACGCCCACGCGGCTCACGTCGTCGGGGGCGTTCATCTTGTCCTCGAGCAATTTAATGATAGCCACCAGCAAATCGACGTTGCCCAGCCAGCTGAACACGTAATCGACGGCGCTCAAATCCTCGCGATCGAGGCGACGCGACACCTCGCGCGAGAAAGGCGTGAGCACGACGAAAGGCGTATCAGGGTACTTGGCCTTAATCTCGCGGGCGTGCACAAACGTTTCGCTGATATCAACGCCGGGCATGGCGATAATCAGGTCGAAATTGGAGTGCTGGAGCATTTCGAGGGCACGGGCATAGTCGCCCACACGCACCACGCGAGGCGGCGAACTCAGGTTGAGCGACACATACTCGAAATAGATTTGTTCCTCGACGCGGCCGTCCTCTTCCATGATGAAGGCGTCGTAGGTGCTGGCGATTAACAACACGTTATAGACGCGCTTTTGCATCAGTTTCTGGAAAGCGGTATCCTTGAGATATAGCTGGCTGAGATATTCCTGGTTCATTGATTTTAATTGACGAGTTGACAAGTTAACGAGCGGTTATTTTAGAGCTCGAAGAAAGAGCGGTTGAGCGCCGCCATCTCGATAGCGGCAAGCGCGCCCTCGCTGCCCTTGTTGCCCAGAGCACCGCCGGCGCGGTCAAGGGCCTGCTGCTCATTTTCGGTGGTTAGCACACTGAAAATCACGGGGATTAGCCCACGTGCATTGAGCGTGGCGCAACCCTGTGTAACACACTGGCACACATAATCGAAGTGCGGCGTGTCACCGCGAATCACACACCCTATCATGATGATGGCATCGACACTGTCTTCCTCGAGGAGAAGAGCCGCGGCGTGGACGAGCTCGATGGTCCCTGGCACGCGCAGCACGTCGTGGTTTCCACGGGGGTAACCCATGTCCTCGTGCGTGCTCAACGCTCCCTCAAGGAGCGCGTCGGTCAACTTGTTGTTCCATCGAGCGGCTACGATTCCCACCCTCAGGTCTTTCACGCGAGGGATGCCGATGGGGCTGATACCGCCAGTTTCTTTAGTGAGAATTGTTGACATAATTTACTGTATTTTAATTGTTTGTGATAATTCCTAAACTTCTTCGCCATGGAGGGCGACGTAGAGACGGGTGGCACGGGCAGGCCCTATTAGTGCCGCGAGTTCGTCGCGCGAGGCCTCATTAATGCGCTTAAAACTCTTGAAATGCTTGAGCAGCTGCAGCTTAGTCTTCTCCCCCACCCCATCGATATCGTCGAGTTGAGAATGGATTTGCGACTTGGAACGGCGCTTGCGGTGCTGGGCAATGCCAAAGCGATGGGCCTCATCGCGCAGATGCTGGACGACGCGCAACGTGTCGCTGTTGCGGTCTATATAGAGCGGCACGCTGTCACCCGGAAAAAAGATTTCATCAAGGCGTTTGGCGATACCGATGAGAGCAATCTCACCTCGCAGGCCCAGCTCGTCCATCACCTCGACGGCAGCGCTCAGCTGCCCCTTTCCGCCATCGACGACGACGAGTTGCGGCAGCGACTGGCCTTCCTCGGTGAGGCGGCTGTAACGCCTGGTGAGCACTTCCCTCATCTGCGCGTAGTCGTCGAGTCCACTGGCCTGGCGAATATTGAAGGTGCGGTACTCTTTCTTCGCGGGCTTGCCGTCGCGGAAAACAACGCACGAGGCGACGGCGTTGGCCCCGCCAGTGCTGCTGTTGTCGAAGCACTCTATGTGGTGCGGCAGTCGGTCGAGACGCAGGTCGTTCTTGAGCGTAGTGAGCAGACGCGTGACACGCTGCTCGGGGTTGAGTTTCTCCATGCGCTTGAGCTTGTCGGCCTTGTACTGCTCGGCGTTTTTAAGAGCTATTTCGAGCAGTTTACGTTTGTCGCCGCGCTGCGGCACGGTATAAGTGAGGCGTTCCAACTTGAAATCGGGCATCACATTGACAATCAACTCCTTCGTGTCGGCATTTCCTTCTTCACCAGCAAAACGGGCGCGTAAATCGCGGATAGCCGTCGAGAGGATTTCGGCGTCGCTCTCGTCGCTGTCGCGGTCCTGGAACTTGTATTCTACGGTGAGGCTCTGCACGATGGCGCCGTTGCGCATGTGCATATAGTTGACGTAGGCGGCACCGTCGTCGCGCAGGATGGCAAACACATCCATATTGTGTATCGACGGATTCACGATGACCGAGCGTGACCGATAGTTCTCGATAAGGCGGTAACGACGCTTGACCACCTCGGCCTCCTCAAAACGCAGCTGCTCGGCGAGTGCCATCATCACGCTGTAGAGATAGTCACTCACCTGCTTGGTGTCGCCGTTGAGAATCTGCCTCACGGCGGCAATATGCTCCCCGTATTCCTCGGGGCTCACGAAGCCCTGACAACAGCCCTCACAGTTCTTGATGTGGTACTGCAGACACAACTTATAACGGCGCGCCTCCACCAACTCGGGCGTGAGCGGGTGACGGCACGTGCGCAACGGATAGAGCTTGCGCAACACGTCGAGCAGCGCGTGCGCCATTTCGGCCTTAGGGTAAGGCCCATAATATTTGGCGCCCTTCAGGTGCTCGTCGCGGGTGATGAAAACGCGCGGGTATGTTTCACGTGAAACACATATCCACGGGTAACTTTTGTCGTCCTTGAGCAGGACATTGTAGCGCGGCTGGTACTCTTTGATGAGGCTGTTTTCGAGGTCGAGCGCCTCCTCCTCGGTATTAACGACGATATAGCTGAGGTCGGCGATGTTGCGCACGAGCAGATAGGTGCGCGCCGCGGCGTGCTCGCGGTTGAAGTAAGAGCTCACGCGTCGCTTGAGTCGCTTGGCCTTGCCCACATAGATCACCCTACCCTCATTATTATAATAAAGGTAAACTCCCGGGCTATCGGGCAACATCGACACCTTGAGTTTGAGCTCGTCGTCCATGCCGTCGCGTGTGGAGTTTAGAAGTCAAATAGCGAGGTTACCTCCACGTCCTTGGGGAAGACATCGCGCCCATGCAGGTAGCTGAGCTCGCAGATGAAATTGACATAGACTTTCTTGGGGTGCATCTCGTTGATGAGGTCGAGCGCAGCCTTCATCGTGCCGCCCGTCGCAAGCAGGTCGTCGTGGAGGACCACCACGTCGTCGGGCACGATTGCGTCCTTGTGAACCTCGATAACGTCCACTCCATATTCTTTGCTGTAACTCTTCTTGAGCGTGATGGCGGGCAACTTGCCGGGCTTGCGCACGGGAACGAAGCCGGCCCCGAGGCGTGCGGCTAGGATAGCGCCGCCGATAAATCCGCGCGACTCGATGCCTACCACTTTTGTCACGCCTTTGTCGGCGTAAAGGGCCTCAAGTTCGTCGGCGATGATGGCAAGTGCCTCACCGTCTTTAAGCGTCGTGGTAAGGTCCTTAAATTGTATTCCCTTAATAGGGAAATCAGGAATGTCACGAACGGTCGCTTTGAGTTTGTCGATTGTCTCTTGTTTCATTTTAATGGGTTGTTATGAATTATTTTACAAATGTTCCACGTGAAACGTCAGTTATCGCCCCAGCAACAACATCAGTACTTGGATGTCGCTGGGCGAGACGCCCGGTATGCGCGAGGCTTGCCCCAACGTGTCGGGGTTGACACGTTCGAGTTTCTGGCGTGCCTCAGTACTGAGTTGCGGTACCTGGGAATATTCGATTTTTCCGCGTAATTTGAGGTCTTCGAGGCGCGAAAGTTTGTCGGCAACGGCCTGTTCGCGCTCGATATATCCACTATATTTGATTTTGATTTCGGCGGCCTCAACGATTTCGTCGCGACGCAATTCCTCCAAGCCACGCAGGGCCTCGGCAAGTCGGGGTAGGGCCGTGGCAAGGGCGTCGATGGTAACCTGTGGCCGCAGAATAAGGTCATAGAGGCGGCATCCTTGCTTGAGTGGCGTACTGCCGGCCTTCGCCAGCATGTCATTCACCTCATCGGGCTTCACACTCATGCCGCGCGCCAATTCCACAAGGCCATCGACCTGCTCCATCTTACTTTTCATCAGTTCTAGGCGCTCACGCGTGGCAAGGCCAAGATTGTAGGCGAGCTGGGTGAGGCGCGCGTCGGCATCGTCCTGGCGAAGCAAGATACGATGCTCGGCACGCGAGGTAAACATGCGGTAGGGCTCATCCACTCCCTTGGTGACGAGATCGTCAATGAGAACCCCGATATAGGCCTGGTCGCGACGTAACACGAAGGGCTCGCGTCCGTTGATTTTCAGGTGGGCATTGATACCCGCCATGAGACCCTGACCTGCGGCCTCCTCGTAGCCCGTAGTACCGTTTACCTGCCCGGCAAAGAAGAGGTTTTCGACGAGTTTTGTCTCAAGGCTGTGCTTGAGTTGTGTGGGGTCGAAAAAGTCGTATTCGATAGCGTAGCCAGGACGATAAAACTGGGCATGGCGCAACGCGGGAATGTGGCTCAGGGCGTCGAACTGCACACGCCAGGGCATCGACGATGAGAAGCCGTTGAGGTACATCTCGTTGGTGGTTTCGCCTTCCGGCTCGATGAAAAGCTGATGACTGTCGCGGTCGGGGAAGGTGACGAGCTTGGTCTCAATGCTGGGGCAGTAACGCGGCCCAATGCTCTGGATTTGGCCATTATAGAGTGGCGATTCGGGCAATCCTTCGCGCAACACGCGGTGCACCTCATCGTTGGTATAGACAATCCAGCAGGGGCGTTGGCGCAGCTCGCTGCGCACCTCGGGTAGATACGAAAAATGGTGGAAGTCGTTATCTCCTTCCTGAATTTGGGCCTGTGAATAATCGACGGTGCGGGCATCGAGGCGCACGGGCGTGCCCGTTTTCATGCGGTCGGTTTTAAAGCCGAGGCGCACCAATTGTTCGGTGATTCCGTGCGAAGCAGGCTCACTCACGCGTCCGCCCTCGATTTGGACGTGCCCCACGTGCATGAGGCCGTTGAGGAAAGTGCCCGCCGTAAGGATGACGGCACGAGCGGCGAACGTGGTGCCAAAGGCCGTCTTCACACCCGTCACGCCATTACCGCCCTCATCGAAGAGCAATTCAGTGGCGCAATCTTGCCACAGCGATAGGTTGGGCGTGGCGTCAAGTCTCCGTCGCCACTCGTCGATAAAGCGCGAGCGGTCGGCCTGCGCACGCGGACTCCACATGGCGGGACCCTTGCTCTTATTAAGCAGGCGGAACTGAATGGAAGCGCGGTCGGTGACAATGCCCATCTGTCCGCCCATCGCATCTATCTCCCTCACAATCTGCCCCTTGGCTATTCCTCCCACTGCGGGATTACAGCTCATTTGGGCTATCTTGTTAAGGTCCATAGTGATGAGCAGCGTGTTCGAGCCCATGCGCGCAGCGGCGCACGCTGCTTCACATCCGGCGTGACCACCTCCAACCACTATGACGTCAAAGTTATAGTCCATCTATTTCTTTTAATTGTTCAAGAGCCTGGTTCTCATATTGTTCCATCACCTCACGCTCGCCGGGGCCTTTGTCGTTGATGCCGCATAGGTGCAACACGCCGTGAATGATAACGCGGTGCAGTTCCTGCTCAGGTTCAGCGCCCACAAGGACGGCGTTGCTCTCCACCGTATCGAGCGAAATCACCATGTCGCCGGCGATGCGTCGGCTTGTGCTATAATCAAAAGTGATGATGTCGGTGTAATAGTCGTGACCCAAAAACTGGCGGTTGGTGGCGAGGATATATTCGTCGTCACAGAAGACGTAGGTCAGACGGCCCACCACCTTCCCATGACACGCCGCCACTCGCTCAATCCATTTTTCGATTTTCGATGCATCGAGCTGCGGCAACTCCACCTTCTCGGCAATGAAATTTATCTCCATGAGTTCAGTTTTGTCAACAAACTTACAAAGATAACCCAAAAAGATAAATTCTCAAAGAAATGGCCCAATTTTAATTTTTCTGCCCAAAAACAGAAAAGCCCTTTAACAACTATAAAACAACTGATTAATATACTTTCGCACCTCTGAGATTTCAAAATTTGGCACATCGCGGCCTGTCAGCCAGAAAAAAAAGCACTCTCAGGGCGGCAATATGCACATCGATGCCATACGAAAATTTTTGATGGGCAGGGTGGGGGAGTGGTGACTTTGGCACGAGATTTGCAGGAAAGTATTGCGAGGGCAAAATTTTTTTTGTAATTTTACACGCCTTCAAAATTTACATTATTGTAAACCATATTTAAACGAAAAGTTATGATTGAATATTTCTCAGCCCATCTGTGGCAGCTATGGCTCCTCGTCTCACTGTTGTGCCTCATCATCGAGCTCACCTCGGGTGACCTCTATGTGCTGTGTTTTTCGATTGGTGCCGCCATCACCCTTGCCGCATCGCTTTTCTCGGGTGCCTCGTTCACGATGCAAGTCATCATCTTCGCCATCGCCAGTGTGCTGTGCCTCCTCTTCGTCAGGCCTACGCTAGTGAAAAAGTTGCACAAGGGCAAGGACGAGCGGGTGAGCAACGCCGACGCTCTTATCGGCCGCGAGGGCACCGTGAGCCGCACCATCGAGGCTGGCCACCACGGCCGCGTGGCCATCGACGGTGACGACTGGAAGGCTGTGAGCCTATCGTCCGTCGACATCCCCGAGGGCACCAAGGTCCGCGTCACCGACCGCGACAGCATCATCCTCACCGTGGAACCGGTGGAATGAGCCCCCAACATTGACAAATAATCAACATTTAATAACCCCATAAACAATTCATTCAACTATGGACACTACCACTTATGTTATCCTGGGTGTACTTGTGCTACTGGTTCTTCTCTTCCTCAAGAAGAGTATCCTGATTATCCCGCAAAGCGAGACGCGCATCATCGAGCGACTCGGCAAGTACCACGACACGCTCAAGCCGGGCGTCAACCTCATTATCCCGTTCATCGACCGCGCCAAAAATATCTGGGCGATGACCGCCGGACGTTACCACTATACCTACCGCATCGACCTGCGCGAACAGGTGTACGACTTCGACAAGCAGAACGTGATTACCAAGGATAATATCCTCATGCAAATCAACGCGCTGCTCTACTTCCAAATCGTTGACCCCTTCAAGGCCGTCTATGAAATCGACAACCTGCCCAACGCTATCGAAAAGCTCACACAGACCACCCTGCGTAACATTATCGGTGAACTCGAGCTCGACGAGACGCTCACCTCGCGCGATACCATCAACAGCAAGCTGCGCGACGTGCTCGACGATGCCACCAACAAGTGGGGTATCAAAGTCAATCGCGTTGAGCTTCAAGACATCACGCCTCCCGTGAGCGTGCTCCAGGCCATGGAGAAACAGATGCAGGCCGAGCGTAACAAGCGCGCCACTATCCTCACCAGCGAGGGACAGAAGGCCGCCGTCATCCTTCAGAGTGAGGGCGAAAAGACCTCGACCATCAACCGCGCCGAGGCACAGAAACAGCAGTCCATCCTGCGCGCCGAGGGTGAGGCTCAAGCCCGCATCCGCCGTGCCGAAGCCGAAGCCATCGCCATCGAAAAGGTGACCGAGGCCGTGGGCAAGAGCACCAACCCCGCCAACTACCTCATTGCCCAAAAGTACATCGAGACGCTGCAGACCATCGCCTCGGGGCAAGGCAACAAGACCGTTTACCTCCCCTACGAGGCAACCAACGTCCTGGGCAGCATAGGCGGCATCAAGGACCTCTTCAAGGAATCGTAAACCCATATCACCCGAAAATCGGGCACAACATCATCCAAGCACCCCACCGGCACCAAGCCCGCGCGGGGTGCTTGCATTTTCCTGGTAGCGGGGTGGGGCTGAAGAGGTCGTGGAGATGGGCTGTACAAGGCAGCATACAAGGCAGCAAAAAAGATTTTTTCTAAATTCGCATAAATTTCGCTTGTTCATTTAAAAAAAATACCTACCTTTGTGGGATTAAGTGATGCTCTAAAAATTAAGCATTTAACCAATCATCGGGCGACCTGCTTAATTTTTATAGCTAACCTTAACTAAACGAGAACAAAATTTTATTAACAAACCTATTTTATTAACTTTTTAACAACCTATTCAAGAGTATGAAGAAAGTATTATCTCTCCTTCTTGTGGCTGTTCTTGGCGTGGCAGCTTACGCCGCTGACATCGAATTTGTCGCTGGTACTACCGTTGGTACCGTGACACAGGTGACCAGCAACACGCCCTATGAAATGACCCTGAGCGGCGTCACCGTTCACAGCACCTATGGTGCTTTCAACGCTGGTAACGCTTATCGTATGGGCAAAAACTCGGTCAACACCATTTCGTCTGGCCAAACCATCACCAAGATCGTGTTTGAGTGCCTCGGTACCGTTGGTTCCTCGAACTATGGTGGCGACGGTTTCGCAGCTATGGACGGCATGACCGTGAGCGAGGACACCAAGACCGTGACGTGGACGGGCAGCGCCAAAGAAGTTGTCTTCACCGCCAGCGGCCACCAGGTGCGCGCCAGCAAAATTATCGTTACCATCGAAGGCGAGGCCACCAGCCTTTCGGCTCCCACCTTCAGCCCGGCAGCCGGCACTTACACCACTGCCCAGCAGGTGACGATTTCGGCCGAGGAAGGCGCTACCATTTACTACACCACCAATGGTGCCGATCCCCTCTCGACCGATGAGATTTATGCCGGTCCCATTGAGGTTGCACAGAGCATGACCATCAAGGCCATCGCCGTCAAGGGTGAACTTACCAGCGCTGTCGCTACTGCCCAGTATGTCATCGCCCAAGTGAACACCGTGGCCAACATCGCCGCCTTCCGCGCACTTGACGACGACGCAGTGGCTGCCAT
Source organism: Muribaculaceae bacterium (assembly GCA_017962765.1). Classification (GTDB taxonomy): domain Bacteria; phylum Bacteroidota; class Bacteroidia; order Bacteroidales; family Muribaculaceae; genus Sodaliphilus. The sequence goes on from JAGCUP010000198.1 coordinate 36,377, forward strand.
TGGCAGCGAGCTCAACGTGTACTACGTGAGCGGCGACAACGTGTATGTGAAGGACGATAGCGGCTATCTGTGCCTCTACACCAAGAGCAAAAACGCCAACGTGAAGGCTTACAAGGTGAACGACGTGATTCCCGCAGGCCTCGCTGGTAAGAAGGCTACCTATCGCGACTACATCATCGAGATGGTCGACGACTTCCTGAATGTGCCCGCTGCTTCGGGCAAGAACACCCCGGTTCCCGAGGTTGTTGACGCTTCCTATGTGACCACCGCTCACACGCTCGCTTACATCAAGATTGAGAATGTGACCATCACTGCTCAGGAGACCGCCAGCTACTTCACCGTGAAGGACTCGAAGGGCAACGAGTGCACCGCCTATGGCAGCTCGATTCCCACTGGCACGTTCGACTACATCATCGCCATGATTACCGTTTATAGCGGCAATCCCCAGCTCACCATTATCGAGACTGCAGCTCCTCCCGTGGAGATTGGCAGCATTGGCGAACTTCCCACCACCGCCGACGGCGTGAAGTACAAAATCAAGAACCCCGTGACCGTCATCGCCCAGAGCGGACAACAGCTCTACATCACCGACTACGATGCAAACATGCTCGTTTATGGTTCGCTCGATCGTGAATACAAGAATGGCGATGTCCTCACCGGCATCATGGGTACCATCACCGTTTACAACGGCATGGTGGAACTCGTTCCCGTGGCCGAGAGCTTCGGCGCTCCCGATGAGGGCAGCGAAGTTGAGCCCGAGGAAATCCCCGTTGAGGAAGTGAGCTTGAGCGACATGCACAAGTACCTCAAGTATAGCGAAGTCACCCTGACCGCTATCGAAGGCGACAGCCGTAATTTCACCCTCAACGATGGCACCGGTGACCTCACCGTGCGCATCAACGGCTTCGGCGTGGAATATCCCGCCAGCTTCGAAGGCACCTTCGACGTGACCGGCTTCGTGGCCGTTTACAAGAAGAACGCTAGCACCGACGCCGTGCTCCAATTCTATCCCACCGAGATTAAGAGCAATAGTGATCCTGGCTTCGAGCAAGGCGACGTGAACGGTGACGGTGTCGTGAGTGGCGCCGATGTGACCGCTCTCTACAACGTGCTGCTCGACGGTGCTGAACCCGCCGGCGATGCCGACGTGAATGGTGACGGTGTCGTGAGTGGTGCCGACGTGACCGCTCTCTACAACATCCTGCTGCAATAATATAGTTCCAACACTATAAACCGCATCGAGGCCCGCCCCCTTCCAAGGAGGCGGGCCTTTTTTTGCGCCTTTGCGTGTCATGGTCCACACAATTTATTACCACCATTTTCGTTATTATAAATAAGGTTTGTTGTCATGTCAACGTACTCCGAGACAGTCTCGGACAAAAAACTTAAAATAACGATGAAACGATATATCCTCATAATGTGTCTTGCGGCCCTCGCCGCACTCACGGCCACGGCTCAGGACGGCACCGGCGGACGCTGGCAGTTCCACGCCATCTTCTCGAGCGACAACCCCACGGCGTGCTACGATGCTGGCGGGCGCGTTTTCTACCAGGCCGGCACGTCGCTGTTCTGCTACGACAAGATTTCACAAGAAAACGAGTCGCTCAACAGCCTCAACAGGCTCACCGACTCGGGTGTAAAGAAAATCTACTACAACACCGTGGAGGAATATATCGCGGTGGCCTATGATAATGGCAACATCGACATCATCCTTCGCAACGACGATGTGGTGAACTTGCCCTTCATCAAAGACGCTAATATTACCGCCGACAAGACCATCAACGACATCACCTTCAACAACGACGGATTCTTGGTGGCCACCGCATTTGGCTACGTCGCCATCGACCACAACCGCTGGGAAGTGAAAGAGTCTCGCATTTTTAACCGTAATATCGTGTCGGCGGCCATCGTGGGAAGCCGCATCCTGCTCGCTGACGACAACGCCCTCTACTGCGGCAACAACGGCAAATACTACGGTAGCCTCGACCAGTACACCAAGCTCCTCGACAAGAGCGGAAGCATCACGCCCGCGGTCCACAGCACCTTCTTCTACAACGCCAACGAGTTATATCGGGCCTCTATCAGCGAGGTGGCAGGCGGAGCAGTCACCTGCAACTTGGAACAGATGGCGCCGACCACGGCACGTGATGTGCAGGCCACCGCCGAGGGTTTCGTGGCCAGTTTCTTCCCGGAGGAATATCACCTCACCTTCGACGCCGAGGCCCAGAACAGGACCGAGGTCGAGGGCACAGGCATCTACTCGATGGCCAAGGCCGGTGAATGGTGGGTGCTCGACACCGACGGACTCGCACGCATCAAAGGCGAGGAGCGCAGCGCCAGCATCGTGCCCAATGGCATCAACATCGCCACCACGCCTTTCTGGCTCACCTACGACAGCCACAACCGCCGCATCATCCTATCGGCAACTACCGATAACGCCGTGCTGCCGCGTGCCAACCACGGCGCAGAGACCGAGATTGCGGCCTACGACGGCGACCGCTGGACCGACATCACGCCCGCCGGCGTGCCCGAGGCCACCAAAGACAACGGTGGCAACAACCGCCCTTGCTTCTCGCCCAACACAGCCAACACCTATTTTCTGGCCACCCGCATGAACGGCCTGTGCCGTGTTGAGGACGACGAAGTGGTCACCGTGTATAACAGCACCAACAGTACCCTGAGCGCCACCTACCGCATGCCCGTGCTCAACTTCGACAGCAACGGTAACCTGTGGGTGGTACAAAGCCCCTACCAGACGACGCCCGTCATGGCCCTGCCGCGCGCCAAGCAGACGCTCACCACAACCTCGCCCAGCGACTGGGTAGCGATGGCCGTCGATGGCGTGGCCACGGGCGGCTTCAAGCGCGCCAGTTTCACCATCGGCGCCGCCGACACCAAGGTCTATACCGCCGGCGACATGGGCAACCAGGTGGTATTCTGGCAAAACGACCCATCGTCGCTCGAACTCACCAAGTCGCGCGCCTACACTTCGTTTACCGACCTCGACGGCAACGACTACTCGTGGAGCTATGTCTATTGCCTCGCCACCGACAAGAATGGCCGCGTGTGGATGGGTTCGACCAATGGTATCATCAGCATGGACCCCACCGAGGCTTTCGGCAATTTTGCCGTGAACCGCATCAAGGTGGCGCGTGACGACGGAAGCGGACTCGCCGACTACCTGCTGAGCGGACAAAACGTGTATTGCATCGCTTGCGACGGACTTAACCGCAAATGGATAGGAACGGCCGGCAGCGGACTCTTCCTCGTGAGCGAGGACGGCAGCACCATCATCAAGCAGTTCACCACCGAGAACAGCGACCTGAGCAGTAACCGCATCTACGACGTGCTCTGCGACCCCGAGGGCAATTCGGTCTTCGTCGTCACCAATAACAGCGTGATGGAATATTCCAGCGACGCCACGCCCGGCGCCCCCGATTACAAGGACATCTATGCCTATCCCAACCCCGTGCAGCCCAACTATCGCGGCACCATCACCATCGCGGGCCTCATGCAGAACTCCCTTGTGAAAATCACCGACCCCGCAGGCAACGTGGTGCGCACCCTCAAGTCGACGGGCGGCATGGCCCTGTGGGACGGCCGTAACTTCAATGGCGACGAGGTGGGCAGCGGCGTATATCTTGTCCTGGCCTCGCAAAGCGACAGCGGCAGTAGCGCCGCCACCACCAAAATCCTCATTATCAGGTAACACTTTAGTAAATAAGCATACGAGTTAACGGGCAGATAGCTTTCTCTCCACCGCTATCTGCCCGTTAACTTGTTGATTGAGTTTCGATACGTCCTTGCCGTAAAACTTAATTCAGTGTGAGGTCAAGGTCTTTGACCATGGTAGCAAACTCGGGGGCACGCTTCATGAGGTCCTCGACGATTTCTCGGTCGGTCATCGCCGTGGGCTTTACTGCGCCTTCGTTGATTTTTACCTCGAGGGCCAGCATATCGTTGTTCACCTCGTCACGCAGGAAGGCAAGCAGCGATGCCATATTGGTCTCCATCACTTGCACTTGCGCCGGGCTCTCGACCATGACACGGTAGGTGACGTCGTCGATGCGCTCGGGAAGGCCGTTGCGCAGGCACGAGAGCAGCAGCTGTTCGCGCGGATGCGCTTCGATATATTTCTTCCAGGCGCGGTGCAAGTCGTCGGGGGTGAAGGGAGCCTCGCGGTGAGGCGACTTAGGCTGTGGTGCAGCAGCCGGCTGCGACGGGGCGGGGGAGGCCGACGAGGCGGACGGCCGGTTCACCATAATGCGTGCCGTGGCACGAGGCACTGCCGGCGCCGGCGCTTGCGGAGCAGGAGCGGCCTGCGGTGCGGGTGCCGGTTGGGCCTGCACAGGTGCCGCGGTAGCTTGTGGTTGCGCAGGTGCCGGTTGGGCCTTAGCGGCGGGTGTCGCAGTAGCCGGTGCCACTTTTTTCAAGGCAGGCTGTTGCGCTTGCTGCAGTGGAGTAGGGGAGAGGAGCTGACATAATTTTATCAGGGTGAGCTCGACGAGGAATTGCTTGTTGGTGGCCGTGCGGTAGTTGAGGTCGCACGTGTTGCACAGGTCGAGGGCACGGTAGTAGAACGCCGGGGCAAACCGTTTGGCTTGTTCCACATGGCGGTGCGCCACATCGTCGTTCATCTCAAGCAACACGGCAGTAGCCGGCGTGAGGGCCACCATGAGGTCGCGCAGGTGCTGGGCCAGGCCGTTGATGAAGAACTGCGAATCGAAGCCCTTGTCGCGAATTTCCTTATAGATGAGCAAGGCCTGCGGCACGTCACCCGTTAGGAACGTGTCGTCGAGGCGGAAGTAGTAGTCATGGTCGAGCACATTGAGATTCTCGAGCGCGCTCTGGTAGGTGATATGGCCGCCGCTGCTGGCCGCCACCTGGTCGAAAATCGAGAGGGCGTCGCGCATGGCGCCGTCGGCCTTCTGGGCGATGACGTTGAGGGCCGCGCTTTCGGCCTCTATGCCCTGGTCGGTGGCGACACGCTCAAGTTGTTCGACGATGTCGGGCACGGTGATGCGCGCGAAGTCATAGATTTGGCAGCGCGACAGGATGGTGGGGATAATCTTCTGTTTCTCGGTCGTGGCCAGGATGAAGATGGCATATTCGGGCGGCTCCTCCAGCGTCTTGAGGAAGGCGTTGAAGGCCGCGTTCGACAGCATGTGCACCTCATCGATGATAAACACGCGGTAGCGTCGCTCCTGCGGCGGAATCTGCACCTGCTTGATGACGGTGTGGATGTCTTCCACGCTGTTGTTGCTCGCCGCGTCGAGCTCCATGATGTTATAGCTGCGCTGTTCGTTGAAGGCCGCGCACGACTCGCACTCGTTGCAAGGCTCGCCGTCGCCCTTCGGGTGCTGGCAGTTGATGGCCTTGGCAAAGATGCGCGCGCACGTCGTTTTTCCCACGCCGCGCGGGCCGCAGAACAGGTAGGCGTGCGCCAGTCGCTGGCTGGCGATGGCGGTCTTGAGGGTGTGGGTGAGGGCGCGCTGGCCCACCACGGTGTCGAATGTCGTCGGCCTGTACTTGCGTGCCGACACGATATATTTTTCGCTCATCGGAGTAATGAAATTATCTGGGTGAAAGTTCAGCACACAAAGTTACAACTTTCCCGCGTTCCACGCAAATTTTTCTCGCCAACTCACAGACAAGACATAAGAACAAAAGTCTTCACAAAAACAAAAGGCTTTGAGATTTTTCCCATACGAATTCATGTGCTGCCAGCAGGCAAAAAAGTTCGATTTAAGCCTCAAAAGCCTCATACAATCGCAGTAATAACAAAAAAATATAGGGAAATGCTTGGTGGTTTAAAAAAATGTTGTACCTTTGCAGCCGGAATTTAAAAAACACCTATGTGTTTGCACGATGACTCCGTGGCTCAGTTGGTAGAGCAACTGACTCTTAATCAGTGGGTCGTGGGTTCGAGCCCCACCGGGGTCACAAGAAAAAAGCCAATGGCAACAGCGCCATCGGCTTTTTTCTTTTAGCAACATACGCCACAACCTTTATCGATTCGTTTCGCGGCGGGCGCGGTTTTTCTGTTGTAGAAATTTAGGAGTGCCCTTATTCCTTAGCTCGCAACAGGTAGGCGCATTTTAGCCAATGCATTAATTGGTGTGATGTTTCGTATTTGCTCCACCCACTATATGTGTAACCTAAAGAAATCCAAATCACATCGTAATCGTCATTCTTGTAAAACAATATCATTCTGCCAATAATGTCGTCATTGTCATTATCAAACCAAACGACATCGTTTGCTAATTTCCCCTTTCGTAGCAGCAACAAACGTTTTGACAATGATTTTGAATCGTATGGCATTTCCCCAATATAGGTTAACTCTTGAATGGTCTCCACTATTGTGCGGATTGAATCGGTCTCTTTTATGAGCGCACAACCTATTTTGTGCATATCAAAGGTTTCTCGCGTAATGTTTATTGGCGTATAAACATAGAGACACTCTTCAATTAATATGCTATCAGGAAGATTGCCATCAAAGTCAACACCCTTGCCGCTAACGTACAACGATGTCACCATTAAAAGGATTGTGATGTAAATCTTATTTGCCATTTTTTTCAACAATTATGAGATCAGGGTCACTTGATAATGGATTGTCAACTGGCATAAACGTGCCGAAGTGATTATCTCTTGTAACTTCTCCGTCCGACAATTTGCCTAATTTTCTTGCCACTTCTTGTTCTGAACCTGTTATAACCCTTCTGTCATCTTTGTTACCATATTGAGCGTCCTTGGTTTCGTGATTACGCAAAGATTCTTCGGGATTTTGGTCATAATAAGCGGCATGATCTGCTTCATGACTAAGTAATTCCGCAGGGCTCAAGACATAAGTGTTATCAGTTATGACCGATGAGTATGGGGCCCAATTAATTGTGTTAGTTGATGCGTTAAAAAACGTTGTGTTTGCGCTTTCTTTGACATAATAGGTTTTGTCCGATTGTTCCAATATGTCAAGGTGATATGAAGAATTATGAATGTTCAAATAACAATAGGTTAAATTAAAATTGGCCATAAATTCTTTAGTTGACCCAGGCGCAAATTCAATTTTCATTCCTGTGGGGTCGGTGAAGCGGATGGGGTTGGCGGCGCAGAAGGCGGTGGGGCCGGTGGCGGGGTCGTCCTCGGCGAGGGGGTCGTGGGTGAGGAAGGCGCCGCGCGTGGGGTCGTAGGGCCGCGCGCCGAAGTCGTAGAGGTCGAGGCGGTTGAAGCGGTCGAGCTCCTTGGAGGTGTACTTGAGGGGCTGGATGC
>JAGCUP010000199.1 GCA_017962765.1 Muribaculaceae bacterium
CACCAGTGCACCGGCACGATGACGGGCAAGGGCCTCGAGTTCGGTGGCTCGAAGATTCGTCCCGAGGCTACCCGCTTTGGCGCTCTCTACTTTGTGGAAGAGCTGCTCAAGGACCAGAAGGAGACTATCGAGGGCAAGACGATTGCTGTCTCTGGCTTCGGCAACGTGGCTTGGGGCGCCGTCACCAAGGCTACCCAGCTTGGCGGCAAGGTGGTGACCATCAGTGGTCCCGACGGATATATCTATGATCCCGACGGTATCAACACCAAGGAGAAAATCGACTATATGCTCGAACTTCGTGCCAGCGGCAACGACATCGTTGCTCCTGATGCCGAGAAGTTCCCCAACGCTACCTTCTATGCCGGCCGCAAGCCTTGGGAGCAGAAGGTTGACATCGCAATGCCTTGCGCTACCCAGAATGAGGTGACCCTCGAGGATGCCAATAAACTGTCGGCTAACGGCGTGAAGTATGTCGCCGAGGTGTCGAACATGGGCTGCACATCCGAGGCTATCGACCACTTCATTGCACAGCGCAGGATTTATGCACATGGCCAGGCTGTGAACGCCGGTGGCGTTGCTACCATCTGTCTCGAGATGACCCAGAACGCCCAGCACATCTACTGGAGCGAGGAAGAGGTTGACGAGCGTCTCCACACCATCATGCGCGACATCCACGAGCAGTGCGTGCTCTACGGACGCGAGGAAGATGGTTACATGAACTACATGAAGGGCGCCAACATTGCCGGCTTCATGAAGGTCGCTCGCGCAATGCTCGGCCAGGGCATCGTCTAAAACCCGACACTGTTTCGCCCCGTAGGGCGAACGCCATACCCTAATAATCGAGGGGCGAAGCATCCACGCTTCGCCCCTCGTTTCTAAGTCTCACTCACATTATTGTTTCTACTCCGAGAGCATGGTGACTTCGATGCATCGCTTAGCGGCAAGTAGTCGTTGGGCCATGCGTTGTACATCGGCAGCGGTCATTCTCTGGACCATTGCGCAATAGTCGCGGTCAAAGTCCACCTCGTCGTCCAACTCATGCCAAATGATGTAGCTCCAGTAGTCGTTGGTGATGGCCATTTGGGCATACTGCTTGGTCAAGTATTGTTTAACCTTGTTCATGCTTGATTCCAGCGGACCATTATCGGCAATGTGTTGCAGCTGCTGGTAGATAATGGGGTTAAGTTCGTCGTAACGGCTCGGGTCGGCGTTATACGAAATCTTGAACGTGGTATTGGGTCGGTCGTCCTTGTCCATCTCAAAATCCACACCCACTCCATAGGTGCCGCCCTTCTCCTCGCGCACCGAGTCGGTGTATGCAATCGAGAGACACCGCTTGAGGAAGTCGAGTTCCAGGTCGCTTTGCGCCGTGAAAGGCACCTCGGCGGTGTAGAAGATGCTCACGTTGGCGAGCGGCGTGGCCATTTTCTTTGTGAATTTGTGCGTAGCCTGCCCTTCAACAATCTGTGGTATGTGGCTGAAATTGGTCTGCTCCTGCTTGCCAGTAGCTGGCAATGAGGCCAAATATTGGCAGAGGAGTTGTCGCAACACCTGTTCATCATAATTTCCTATGATGACCGTTTTGAAATTGGCAGCGTCGCTGAAACGCTCGCGGTAGATATCAAAGACGCGGTCATAGCTCACTCGGTCGAGCGTCGCTTGCGTGACTGGCTCGAGCCGCGGGTGATGACCATAAAGGATTGCCTTGATTGAGTCGTTATAGTCCACTTTGGGTGACGCATTGCGGTTAGTGAGGAAAGCGCGGTTGCGACTCACGAACTCGTTAAACGCCGTGGTGTCGCGCCGTGGCGAGGTGAAATAGAGATAAGCGAGCTCAAACATGGTCTTCATGTCCTTCACCGAGGAAGTACCGTTAATGCTCTGGCCTGTTGAACCCACCGATGGACTGACGCGGACCGACTTGCCTGTGAGCATCTTGCGCAATGACATGATGTCAAAGTCGCCCACTCCCGCCTCGCTCACGCTGCTGGAAATGATGCTGAAGTTGGGGATGTCCTCATCGCCATAGAGCGATGTGCCGCCTTCGCCCTTCATTTCAAACGAAACGACGTCGGCGCTGAAATCAGTCTTGCGGGCATACACCTTCATTCCGTTCGACAGCGTGAATTCAGTAAAGCCATGGCGATAGGGCTTTTCGTTGACGATGGTTCCCGGCGCAGGCAGTTCTGAAATCAAGTCGGTGGGCAGTTGGGGCTCGGTATAGGGAGCATAGTCCAATCGCTGGGCTGCCGTGATAACCTGTTCGAGCTGTGAGCTTGTGGGAAGGACGGCATTCTCTTTGTCGGGGGCATACATGACCACGACCTGGTTCTTGTCGGTAATCAATTCTTTCACGGCGGCGTTTACCTCGTCGAGAGTCACGTTCTTGTCGAGTTTGCGTGTGTTCTCCAGTTCAAATTCCAGTGATATCAGTGGCTCTCCCGCCAAGAAGTTGCTCACACATTCGTTCACGAAGTGGGAATTGCGATAGTCGTTGCGCATCTTGTAACGGCGTTCGGCTGCATTGAGGAAGATGCTCTTGGCGCGGTTCAACTCGTCTTGGGTAAAGCCGTGCTGGCGCGCTTGTTCGGCAACGCCCACGGCGGCAATGAGGCCGCCCAGGATGTTGTCTTCCTTGCAGCTGACGCTGATGGAGAAGGCTTCTTTCGTGCGGCTTATGAAGAAAGTGGAGGCACGTCCCGTCGCGCTCTGGATGGGGGAACCTTGTTGCTGTCGCAATTCAGCGAAACGGTCGTTAAGCATGGTGCTGATGAGATTGTCGATGTAATCGCCGCGCAGGTAGGCCTCGCTGTCCTTTTCGTTATCGGGCGTTGCTTCGCGTTTCTGGTAGAGGTGGCACAGCACGATGGGTTGCTCGGCATCTTTTTCAATGGCGACAATCATTTTGTCGTTGTCGCCCACTGGATAGTAGATGCGCTCAGCGGGATTCTTGGGCATGGGTATAGACGAGAAGACTTTTTTGATTCTCTTTTCCATCTTATCCACGTCGAAATCGCCCACCACGACAATGGCCTGCAAGTCGGGGCGATACCACTTTTGGTAATAGTCACGCAGGTCTTGATAAGGGAAGTTATCGACAATATCCATTGAGCCTATTGGCATGCAGTCCTCATATTTTGTCCCTTTGTAGATGCGGGGCATGACATTTTCTTGCATGCGTTGCACCGCCATACCGGCACGGCGCGTGCGCCATTCCTCATGGATGACGCCGCGTTCTTTGTCAATTTCCTTATCTTCAAGCAGCAGGTAGTGGCTCCAGTCGTGCAACACAAGCAGACAAGAGTCAATGATGCTTTCGCGCACGATGGGCACCGAGCCGATATGATAGACGGTTTGGTCAATTGAGGTGTAAGCATTGAGGTTGGCCCCGAATTTCACACCGATGCTTTCGCACCAGGGAACGATGCCGGGCTTGCCGTCTTTTCCGGGGAAATTCTTGGTGCCGTTGAAGGCCATGTGTTCGAGGAAGTGTGCCAGTCCTCGCTGGCGGGGCTCCTCCAGAATCGACCCCACGCGCTGGGCAATGTAGAAGTCGGCAAGTCCTACTTCTTTGGCATTGTGGCGAATGTAGTAGGTCATGCCGTTCTTAAGAGTACCCTTGCGCACATCGGGGTCTTGTGGCAACTGTGCTGCTGCCGAAAGGGGCAGCAGCAACAGTGCTACAAGAATTAAGATATAACGATTCATGGCATTCATTTATTGAACAGTGAAGCGGGTGCTTCGGGTGTGAAGTCGTTGGTAGAGTTGTTGGTGTCGATAAGTTTGCCGTTGGCGTCCTTCTTGCGAATCACCGACTTGTTGAAACGAGTCTCGTCCTTGTCGACCTTGCCGCAGAAGGTCCATCCAGCATCAATCGAGGCATCGAGCACGTTCCACTCGCGCATCGATTCAATGCTCAGGTTCACGCCGTCAAGAATCCACTCGTTAGGCACCTTGTAGATACCTTTCTTGGTCATCAGTTTTGAGAAGTCGCCGAAGACAAACAGATAAGTGGCGTCATACACATAGTTTGCCAGCCAGTCTTCCTTGTCGGTCTTCATTTTGGCAATAGCCATCGAGTTGAAGCCGCGGCTGTGGAACTGATAAATGGTTGCGGTGTAACAGTACCATTTGTCGAGGTTGGGAGCCGCTCCTTCGGGGTCGGTATAATTGGGATTTGAGGTCTCGTCGTAGAACTCGAAGTCGGCACCGCTCAGGTCGATGGAGTTGGGTTGTTCGGTGGTGTGGTTGATGGCATTAACGGCAATGGTGATACTTTGTCCGGGTTCCACAGGCACGCTTTTGCCGTCGCCGGGAATCATGTAACAAGCTTGGACCGAGAAGTGGGTGGACATGATATCTGGATTATAATCCTGTTTGGTATTAGTCAGGAAAGCCGATTCGAGAACAGCGATACTATCGGCATACAGCGTCACATCGGAGTTGTTGGTGATGATGATGTACTGGTCGCCGCTGTAGGACTTGTTCTCGGGCGTTGTCGTGCCTGTGAAGAAAATTTCGCTGATGACGAATCCGCCTTGGGCTGTGAAGGTCGAAACGGTCATCTTCAGTGCCGATGAACTCTCGCTGAACTTCACATTGTCGGAAGTCACCTCAAAGTCTTTCTCTCCAGCCACGCCGTTGAGAGTGAAGTCGAGGTGACCTGAGGCCACAATATTATAGGTGCCCTCCTCAAGGTTGTTGAGGACCACCCTGTAGTTGTTGCCATCTTTGATGAATTGCGAGCCTTCGACTGTGGTTACTTGTTGTGTTTGCACATTGGTCAACACTACTTTCCCACTGGAAATGGCCGTGTTCTCAAGATTGGCAGGGACCTCAATGGTGAGCGAAGCTGTGGGTATCACAGGCGTGGGCTCATCATTTGAACAAGAAGTTAAACACAAGGTCGCTGCGACCATCATCATAATGCTTTTTGAAAATAGCTTTTTCATTTTTACTGGATTTTTATTGATTTTTAAAAAGTTATTCCTATTGAACTTTGAAATATCGTTTGGTGTTCACCTACCGAGCAGAAAGTGAAATCGCCACCCAGTTCGGCAAAGAGCCCATAACGGGTATTTTTCCATGCATAATCGGCACGAGCTTTGGCGCCTATTGTGGTGTGGTTTGCTTTGTCGTAATTATATTTGTGTCGCATAAGTTGTGTGATATTGGCATTCATGTTGGCAAAGGGCATCACGAACTCGTCGCTGACACAGGCACGGTAAGACGCTTGGGCGTTGAGGGTGAGCCACAGTTTGTTTGAAGGCCGAAAGAAATATTGGCCTTGCAACTGGGCAAAGACATGGCTGGTGCCCAGTTGCCGTTGTGGATAGACATATTCCTCGCTTCGTGCCGTGTAGCCGGCTGTGAGGACAATGTGGCGGTTCGCTTTACCAAGAAGCGCACCCACATACCCATTCAACAAGTGGCTTTTATACATCGTTAAGCAAGCGATGACGGGGAAATATCGTGCGTCGGAAGTGCCTCCCACGTGCTCGTTGCCAGTGCGCCTCGTGTAATCGAAGTGTCCAAAGACAGCTATCTTATAATTTCTCACTCGTTTCCAGCCTATGGTCACTCCAGCGTGCTCGTTGTATAGGTCGGTGAGCGGCATGGAGTTGTAATCGGCAAGTTTTCGGTGGTAGCGATGCTCATCGAGCGTGATGTCTGTATAAAGGCCGTTCTGGTTGATGGGTGATGCATGAAGCATTAGTGCCACTCCGCCGCCATCATAGTAAAGGCTGCGTTTATCGCCCGAGAAGCGGCTGTATTCCGTTCCTAATCCGGTCATCTGGAATTCTGGAATTACGCCTTCCTCGCGATAAAAAGCCACACTGTTGGTCTGCTTGTAGATGTTGCCTTCTATCATGGCACCAAGGCGGTAACGGCCTAATCCATAGCTGCCGCCTAAACGCATCGTCAAGTCTGTGACGATACCCCTCATGCGCGGGTCGTGTTGACGGTATTCCTGCTCGGCACGCACGCTCATTTCGGCTCCCAATGACCATTGGCCGAGGCGCAGGGCATATCCACCCGAAATGGCATAACGTTCGCGCCGCGTGTCACCGCCCAGAGTGTCGGCAAGTATATAAGGTTGCAGCAGGTCGTAGTCGCTTGTTGAGTTCCATCGGATGTTATGTTGTTTGCCTGTCGTATAGGAAGCTTCTCCCCACACGCTGGAACGGCTGTTGAGGTGGTGGAAAGTGTTTACCTTGAGGTAGGGTAGTGTGTAACCCGTTCCTTTCTCGAGGACGAATGCCTGCGACTGGCGTTGAATGTCAATGCCCAACGACAATTGTGAAAACGAAGTGCGATAGCCAAAGCCGTGCAAGGCCGGGTTACGCATCGCTTCAAGTTCCGTCATCAGCCCCAATGTCGTGTGCTCGACCAGCGCCGAATCGGCATTGGCCGCCGTCGAGACTAATATAGTTGCCAAAAAGGGGATTGTGGTCAGGATTAGCCGTTTCATGTCAGTCAAGGAAGATGATGTTTAATGTGATTTCGTTCATGTCGCGGCTAGCAAACTCGGCATAGTCGCACTGGCAGCGAAACTGACGGTGGCGTGTCGTTCCATCTTGGCTGACGCAAGCTACTACGCCCTCAATGTCGATTTGATAAGCGCCGCGCAGCAGCTCCAGGGTGATATTATTGACCACAAAGTCGGCCGAGGAGGTGACTTGGCGCGTGTTCACGTTAGTTAATTTCGCTTGGGCTTGAACGCCGGTAATGGACGTGTCGTCACCAGTCGTTATGGTAATGCGCGCGGTGGTAAATATGTCATCTTCCACAGGAGCGCAGGCGTTGAGTATCACCACGAGTAACATCAGCGATAGGGGAATGTAATACTGTTTCATAGCTTGATATTCATTTCTAGTCCAAAATAGGGGGTGACGTGGCGGCGAATGGTCGTGCCGCGACTGTCATAGTCAGGCGTGTAGTCGAGCAACTTGTTGCAGAACATGGCGATATGGAGCCGGTCACCAAAGAGTTTTTTGGTGACTTTCAGGTTCACGTTCATGGCAAACGGTACCCGATTTTTCTCAAACTGTGACGGAGAGTAGTCACGCACTAGCCAACGCAGGTATAGGTCGTTGGCATCGCTGTCTTGCCAAGGATGAACAGTGCCGTCAGGGGCGATGTACTGCACGGGATAGTTGCTCACTTCCTTGCGCTGGGATGTGGTAAACCACAAGCATTGCGCTGAGATGGAGAAGCCCAGTTTGAGCCGTGGGATATCGGTGTCGATAGTGAAATTGGTGTTGAAGGATTGCCTTACAGAGCCGTCATCGTTGGCATACAGCCCGACGTATTGTATTTGGCGGTTGTCGATGACTTGGCTGGGGCGGTAGGAGTCCACGATGGAGTTGTTATAGGTGGTGCGTAAGTAAGCTCCATTGATGGTTAAGCGTGTGAGGATGACAGGGAAACGCTTGGTCTCAAGCGTGTACTCTATACCTTCCTTCAAGGTCATGCTGCCATTGGTGTAGTTACCGTACCCCGCCAGTTCGTTGACGATGGTATAGGGCAGATTATCCAATGAGGGTGGGGCAGTGAGCGTCGCGGCATTGATTCCGCTGGCATCATATTGCTTGTATTGATAAGCCTGATAGTGGGACTGGGTACGGAATCCCGATGTCATTTTCTCGCGGAAGGCTGTGATCGACAAGCGATTGCCGCCAACGTTGATGTCAAGTGTGATTTCCTTTTTGAGATTGCGGGCCGGCTCCAGTGCCGTATTGCGCGGATTCACGATGTAAGTCATTAGGTTGATGCGACGATAGTCAGGATTGTCGTGATAATAGTTTAACTGGATGAAGTCCACATACAGCAGGTCGGGGAAAAGTTGCTCCATGGTGGGCATCTTGGTGTGCTGGCCGATACCGGCAGCAATGCGGATGAAGGCCGGCTTGCCGAACCACGTCATTTGCGGCAACGAGTAGCCGATGTTGAGGCGCGGATCCCAATAAATCTTGCCGTTCATGGTGTAAGCGTCATTCAAATTGAGTATGGTGGTGGCGCGGATGCCGGCTGCCACTTCCAATGAGCCAATCACGGTGGGCCATTTCATGCTTTCTTCGGCATAGGCCGAAAGACGATGATTGGCCGGGATGTCTTTGAGTGAACGTTGTCGTGACGAAATGCCGGTGTAAACCGGTTTCATCGGATCGAACACTTGTCCGCGTCCCAGGTTCTTATCCAAGTTCCAGTCGGCGCCAACCAGTAACGAGTTAGAAATGCTGTTGCTGGGAATCTGAAGCCTGGCATTTAGCTTGGCATAGACATTTAGTGGCTTGCCTTCTACCTTGTGGTGGCCGGTATATTTAAAAGGAAGGATGATGGCATCGTTTTCTCCTTCTTCTTTCGACATGGGGGCGATGGTCATGCGCGAGAGTTGCACCAGCCGAGTGCGTTCAATCAAGTCGTTTTCGAGTGAGGCCGAAAGTGAAAGGTCGACTGATTTGAACCATGAGGATTGTTTCATTTTAAGTTGCACGGCAGAGAGCAACGAGAAGCGGTCGTAACTCGACTTGTATGAGTCTTCGGCGCTGTAGGTTTGGTCAATATCCTCCTTGTCGTTGTCAAGCGATTTGGTGAAGTCGAGGTTAGATGAAAAAGTGATTCCATAATCCTCTTTTTCCCATTTTTTCTGCATGCGCGCGGAGATACTAAGGCGTTTGTAGTTTTCGTAACTGTTGCGTGGGTCCGCCTTAGCATCCAGATAATCAGCGCTCAGGTTGAGGGTGAGCCGTCGCGGCTCCCACTCGAAATCCTTTGCCGCATAAAACAGTTTGGACCCCATGTCGGCTTTCAGGCGAAACTTAATGTCGTGCCCGCCGCGTAGCCGTTCAATCTTGACAAGGCCGCTGGTGAGGTCACCATATTCCACAGAGGGGATGCCTCTGACGATTTCCACGCGTTCGATGTCGTCGGTCGAGATGGCGCGCATATCCACTCCAGAGTTGGTGTTGTCGCGCTTGGTGGCGACGTCGTCCCAGGCTCCTGCAATGTATTGCATATTGGCATTGGTCGAGATGGGAGCGCCATCGACGATAAAACTCGTGCCGAGCGACGAGGTGGCATAATTGCTGTTGCCGGTGGATATTTCTCGAATGTGGATGGTGTTGGGCGCGTCGAGCGACGGGTCGATACTGCGCCCGCCTGGCAGCAGTTCCAAAATGTCGGTGAAACTCGATGGCTGCAAGTGTTCCATGGCGTGTTTCTCTATTCTTGACGAGGTCGTCAGGCCTCGATTCTCTTGTGCTGTCACTACCACCTCGCCAAGTTGACTCACCTCGGTTTTCAGCAAGTATCGCCCATTGGTGGTGGGTTTCGTAATCAAAGTCTTATAGCCAATAGAAGAGATTTTCAACTTGACCTCATTATTTTTAGGTATGGTGAAAGTTCCGTCGGCTTGGGTGACTGTAAGGACTTTGCCCTGGTTGGCGTCTGTGATGGTGGCGCCCACCACCGGCTCCAGCGTCTCCTCGTCTAATACGGTTCCTGCGATGGGGCTTTGTGCCTCAACGCTTTGCGCCGCAAGGACGAATAGGGCGGGAATTATGAACTTTAGTAAATGCATCTCCAATGTTTTTGTTGTGCAAAATTACCCATTAACGAACTCGTGGGAAATACCTAAAAATGGTGTTTTCTAAGGCTTGATTACCAAGTTGTTATGAGGGCGTGGTGCATGCTCACTCCATTATACCTACAAAAGGGGATTGCGCCGGTTGTGAAAAAGTGGTACCTTTGCACCGAGAAATAATGATGCTTAGATGAAACGGATGAAATTATATGAGACTGATGACAAGATGATTGACCTCATCAGTGACAACTACAGCATGTTGCAAGGCTTGGGAGCCTTTGGCATCAGACTTGGATTCGGCGACAAGACAGTGAGCGAGATTTGCCGCGAGCAAGGTGTTGATAGCCACACTTTTCTGCTTGTGGTCAACTTCTTGATTAACGGA
>JAGCUP010000200.1 GCA_017962765.1 Muribaculaceae bacterium
TGGCTTCAGGAGGAGATTTCCAATGAGATGCGCCTTTTTGTGCGCGATTATGCGATAGAAAAAGGTTATTCTTTCTACGACTTGCGGCATAATTGCGGGCTGATGCGCATGATTATGGTGCGCACTGCGAGTACCGGCGAGAAGATGCTCGTCGTAGTCTTTGGCGAGAATGACCGAGCCGCTATCGACGATGTGATGGGTGCCGTACGTGACCGTTTCCTGCAGCTCACCTCGTTGCTCTATGTGGTGAACACGAAGCTCAACGACTCGCTCACCGACCAGGAGTTCGTTCTTTTCGCCGGGCGCGAGTATATTGAGGAGGAGATGGAGGGCTTGCGTTTCCGCATCAGTCCCCAGTCGTTCTACCAGACCAACTCGTTGCAGGCATACGAATTATATAAGGTGACGCGCCGCATGGCGCGGTTGACAGGCGACGAGCTTGTTTATGACCTTTATACTGGAACGGGCACCATTGCCAACTTCGTGTCACGCCAGGCGGCACGTGTCATCGGCATTGAATATGTGGCCGAGGCCATCGAGGACGCGAAGCTCAATTCGCGTGTGAACGGTATCGACAACACCCTGTTTTTTGCCGGTGACATGAAAGATGTGCTCACCGACGATTTCATCGCCGCGCACGGCCGTCCCGACGTGATGATTATCGACCCGCCACGCGCCGGAATGCACGAGGACGTAGTGCGTGTCATCCTGCGTGCCGCGCCCGCCAGGCTCGTTTATGTGAGCTGCAACCCCGCTACCCAGGCGCGTGACCTCGCTTTACTCGACCCGCTCTACCGCATGGAGGAAATCCAGCCGGTGGATATGTTCCCGCATACTCACCACGTGGAGAACGTAGTAGCCCTCACCAAACGTTAAACCCGAATCTGTCATTGGGATTTATGTTAAAAAAAGCCCTGCACTTGATGGACGCTTCCATCAGGAACAGGGCATTTGTGAATGGCCGATACGGTGTTTATTCGGTAGTGTTTTCCAAGTCTTCGATTTGGTTGAGGATTTCACGGTAATTGCGCTGGTTGCGCAGGTGTATTTTCAGGCCTAAGAGCAGTCCTACTACAAAGCCGATGGCGATGGTGATGATGGCGATGCGTGTGTTGCCAAGTTTTTCAGCTAATTCCCATGCCACCCAGGCTGTCCACAAGAGCATGATGGGGAGCGAGAAGTAAAGCCAGATGTTGTCGCGTTTCTTGGAGCGTGCCACGCGCTTCTTCGATTCGAGCAGGTTGGCCTCGAGCAGTTCGGAGTCGCGCAGGCTCTTGCCGTTGTAGTAGGTGAAGATGGCGCATGCCACCATAAGCAGGCTGGTTGCGATCCACAGTGCCATTGACATACCACTAAGCATGACGAAGGCCCAGTAGCTATAGGGAATCATGATAATGGCTAGGATGATAACCATGAGGTAACGTTTGCTGATACTGCCCATGCTTTTGCGGATGGCATTGCGCATGATTCGGTCGGTGACAATGGTTTGCTTGTCGAGTTTTTCTTGCAGGATGGCCATTTGCTGGCGCATGTTGTCTAATTCGTAATCCATGATGTTTACTGGTTTTAGTGGTTAGTTTTTTTTAATTGTTCTTTAATGCGGAAGAGACGCGTGCTCACATTGGTGGTCGAGATGCCCACGATTTGGCCAATCTCTTCATAACTCATGTTTTCGAGCCATAATAGCACAATGGCGCGGTCGAAAGGCTTGAGTAGGCTGATGCGTCGGTGTAGCATCTCCACCTGTCGGGTGTCCTCGTCATTGTCCTCAAAGAGGTTGACGTTCATGTCGAGGGGTTCGGTGTTGAGCTTTTTCTTGCGGTTAAGGCTGATGCATGTGTTGAGGGTGACGCGATAAATCCACGTCTTGATGTCGCTGCGCCCCTCAAACTTCTCAAAGCCTCGCCACAAGTTGATGAGCGCCTCCTGAAAGAGGTCGTTCACCTCGTCGGTGTCGTTCGAGAACATGTAGCACACCGTGTAGATGGTGTTCTTGTTCTGTTTGACGGTGAGTGCAAATTTTGTTTCTAAATCGTTCATTTCTTAATTTGTGAATTGTTAATTCTATCCATTAGACGCAAATGGTCACGAAAAATCACACAAAAACCAGTTTTTTTATTTTAAAAAGGGGAGGGGCTTCGCCATCGAGTGGTCAAAGGTCCCTCCCCATGTTTTTGTTGAGGCTTCAACAAGTTATTCGGCAACCGCAGCTTCGGCAGTTTCCTCTTTCTTTATGTTGGGCAACTCGAGACCGAGTCCCTTCTTCTTGTCGACAATCTTGAGGATGAAGCCGATGATGAGGGCGGCAACACCCAGCGATGCCAGCATCACCAACGGCCAAGTGTAGTCGTAGGACGTGGCTGCCTGTTCTGCATTCATTGCGCCAGACTCCACAGCCTTGACAATCTCGGGGTTGGTGGCATCAAGCACGTTGCCGATAAGGATGGGGAAGAGCCACAAACCAATATTCTGAATCCAGAAGATTAAGGCGTAAGCCGAGCCGATGATGTTCGAGTCGACGAGCTTGGGTACGCTGGGCCACAACGAGGCGGGCACAAGCGAGAACGAAGCACCCAGCACAAGGATGGTGAGGTAAGCTACCACCACGCCGCCAATTTGGTTGCCCTTAAACTCGGGAAGAACAAAGGCGAACGTCAGGTGGCAAGCAATCAGCAGTATCGAGCCAAGCACAAGCATCGAGGCTGCTTTTCCCTTGTGGTCGATGTAATTGCCGAGCACGGGCGTGATACCCATGGCGAGCAGTGGGAAGACGGCGAAGACCGTTTCGGCACTTTGCCTCATGTAGCCCATCCAGCAATATACTACGAGGCTCACCACGGCAAGTGCGATTAACGAAAGCTGTTTGCTTTTGCTTTTCGTGAAGTTGCTAGCAAAGGCGGCAATAGCAATCACGAGCATGACACCGTATTGGATATAGGTCACAGAGGTGCTAGCCCAGAACGAATCCTTTGCCGGCTCCACGAAAGTGATGTTGCACTGCAGCATGTTCACGGCGTACTTTTGGAACGGGAAGATGGCAGAGTAGTAAAGCACGCACAACAGGGCCACCAGCCAGAAACCACCACTGGAAAGGATTTTGCCAATATCGCTAATTTTGAACGGCTCGTCTTTCTCTTCCTCGGCACCCTGTGCATCGAGCTTGCGATCCATGAAGAAGTAAACGATGAACATCATTAAGGCAATCATCAGCAAGACCACACCGAAGGCCACCGAGCGCGACACGTCGATGCTGCCGCTCATCTTGGCGAACATGGGCGAGAAAATCATGCAAGTGGCCACACCCAGACGGGCTAAAGCCATCTCGGAACCCATGGCCAGCGCCATTTCTTTGCCCTTGAACCACTTGACGATACCGCGTGAAACGGTGATGCCTGCCATCTCTACGCCGCAGCCGAAAATCATGAAGCCGATTGTCGCAAACTTAGCGCTTGCCGGCATTCCTTCGTAGAAGGGCAGCACGTCAAGGAATTGGTTTTCGGGACGAGGCCAGCTGAGGTTGTTGTCGAACCAGGTCTCAAGGCCGCTGCCGGCAAACATGTCGGTCACGGCATACCACTTGATGGCGGCACCGACGAGCATGACGGCTCCCGACAGGATGGCGGTGAAGCGCACGCCCATCTTGTCGAGGATGATGCCTGCGAAAATCAGGAAGAAGATGAACACGTTGAGGAATGTTTCGGCTCCTTCTTCGCGACCGAAGGCAGTTGAATCCCAACCGCGGGTTGATTGCATCAAGTCTTTGATTGGCGACAGAATGTCCATGAAAATGTAGGAGCAGAACATCGCCAGCGCCAGTAACAATAGCGCTGTCCACCGCATGGCGGGAGAATCATTAAGTTTCTTTTGAATGGTTTGTGTCATAAGAGTTTATCTATTTAGGTTGAAATTTTGGGTGCAAATTTAATGATTTCTGCCCGAAAAATGGAAATATTGGCTTTATTAATTTATATAATGTGTAAAAAAATGGTGAGGTGAGACGATGGTCGACCATTTTGTCACTCGCTGTTGTGACAAAATGGCCTGATGAGACTTTGGCACGAAAAATGTTGCATGCGGCAGTGCATAACACAATGCGAAAATTTCAAAAAACTTTTAAAAACATAACAAAAAACTATGACAATCAAACCATTATCTGACAGGGTTCTCATTGAGCCCGCAAAAGCCGAGGAAGTTACCGCAGGTGGCATCATTATCCCCGACAGTGCAAAAGAAAAGCCCCTCAAGGGCAAAGTGAAAGCCGTGGGCAACGGCACGAAAGACGAGGAGATGGTCGTCAAGGCTGGCGACATGGTCCTCTATGGCAAGTATGCCGGCACCGAGATAGAAGTCGACGGCGAAAAGCTGTTAATGATGCGCCAGAGTGACATTTTGGCTATTGTGGAATAAAATTAAGTAAGGAGATACAATCATGGCAAAACTGATAAAATTTGACATCAAAGCTCGCGAAGAGCTCAAGAAAGGCGTTGACCAACTGAACAACGCTGTGAAAGTGACCCTCGGCCCGAAAGGCCGCAACGTCATTCTCGACAAGAAATTTGGCGCTCCCCACATCACCAAGGACGGTGTGAGCGTGGCCCGCGAGGTGGAACTCGAAGACGAATTCCAAAACATTGGCGCACAACTCGTGAAGGAAGTGGCCCAAAAGACCGGTGACGACGCAGGTGACGGTACCACCACCGCTACTATTCTTGCTCAAAGCATCATCAATGAAGGCCTTAAGAATGTGGCCGCCGGCGCCAACCCGATGGACGTGAAGCGCGGCATTGACAAAGCCGTGGCCAAGGTGGTTGAAAGCATCAAGGCCCAGTCGCAGGAAGTGGGCGACGACTTCGATAAGATTGAGAATGTGGCCCGCGTGAGCGCCAACAACGACAAGGAGATAGGCGAGCTCATCGCCGAGGCTATGAAGAAGGTGAAACGCGACGGCGTCATCACCGTGGAGGAGGCCAAGGGCACCGACACGCGCGTCGAGGTTGTCGAGGGCATGCAGTTCGATCGTGGCTACATCTCACCCTACTTCGTGACCAATGCCGAGAAGATGCAGGCCGACATGGATCACCCGTTCATTCTCATTTTCGACAAGAAAATCAGCGTGCTCAAAGATATGCTCCCCATTCTGGAGCAAACCGCACAAAGCGGACGTCCGCTGCTCATCATCGCTGAGGACGTTGACAGCGAGGCACTTGCTACGCTCGTCGTCAACCGTCTGCGCGGCTCGCTCAAGGTGTGTGCCGTAAAGGCTCCCGGCTTTGGCGACCGCCGCAAGGAAATGCTTGAAGACATCGCCATCCTCACGGGCGGTATGGTCATCAGCGAGGAGAAAGGTCTCAAACTTGACGGCGCCACCATCGATATGCTGGGCACCGCCGAGAAGGTGACCGTGGGCAAAGAGAACACTACCATCGTCAATGGCGCTGGCGACAAGCAGGCCATTGCCGACCGCGTGGCCCAAATCCGCGTCCAAATCGAGAACACTAAGTCAACCTACGACAAGGAGAAACTGCAAGAGCGTCTTGCCAAGCTCGCCGGCGGTGTTGCTGTCCTTTACATCGGTGCTCCCAGCGAGGTCGAGATGAAGGAGAAGAAGGACCGCGTGGACGATGCGCTGAGCGCTACACGTGCAGCTGTCGCTGAAGGTATCGTGCCGGGCGGTGGTGTGGCTTACATCCGCAGCCTCGATGCGCTCGAGAACTTTGAGGGCGATAACGCCGACGAGACGACGGGCATCCACATCGTGCGCCGAGCCATTGAGGAGCCGTTGCGACAAATCGTTGACAATGCAGGTCTCGAGGGCGCTGTCGTGGCACAGAAGGTGCGCGAAGGCAAGGGCGACTTTGGCTACAATGCCCACACCGACAAGTATGAGAACCTCTTCGAGACGGGCGTTATCGATCCTGCCAAGGTGGCACGCGTTGCCCTGCAGAACGCGGCTTCAATTGCCGGCATGTTCCTCACCACCGAGTGTGTAATCGCCGAGAAGAAAGAAGAGCCCGCCATGCCCGCTGGTAATCCTGGCATGGGTGGCATGGGCGGAATGATGTAAAAACACCCTCATAATCAACAGAAAAGCGGGTCTCCGTTCCCTTTGGAAGGGTCGGCGGCCCGCTTTCCGTTTTGCTCATGCCGAATGACCTTTTGTGCCGTAAAAATGGCGTTTTTTATATTTGGTTAGTTTTCAATGGGATATAAAATAGCAGGGCGTGTTATTAATTAAATAATTTGTGTGTTTGAGAAAAAGTAACTACTTTTGTAGGCTTTTTTCAGGCCTGAGTTCGGTGTTTTTGCCCGCCTCATCCCTGGAAACGATATGAAGGAAGGTAACGTAACCCCAGTGCACGATGCGTGCGACACCTGCGGGCAATGTTGCCCAATCCTTTGAATATATGACAATTAAGGATATGCAATGATATTCTATGTTGAAAATAGGGCCTTGATGGCAACTTGGCTTGGACAAGCCACGAGCGGGGGAGAGACCCCGATGACCACAAGGCAAGCCACCGGTGGACGAGGCGTGAGTCGCGTGCCACACGTGTATCGCATATCCATGTCTCGTGAGAATGAAGCGTCATGGCCGTTGAGGCGTGTCGGTGTGTGTGACCCGCTAATCGTATTGTGAAATGGGAAAGTGGACGTTGCTTGCATTGTGTTTTGTCTTGGGGCTGGCCATCTCGTGGTTTTTGCTCTCAAGGGTGATAAAGATGGCTTATAGCCACAAATATTTTGACAAGCAGAACTCACGAAAGATTCATCACGGCAATATCCCGCGGCTGGGCGGCGTCACTTTCTTCCCCACGATGCTCTTGGCCACATTCCTTACCATTTTTGTCGATTATATGACCGATGGTCCCCTGCTGCAACTGTTTGGCGATAATATTGTTAAGGCTTGTGGCGTGGTAGGAGCAGGTCTTGTGATGTACACTTTCGGACTCGTCGACGACATGAAAGATCTCAGGTACCTCGTCAAGTTCGGCTCGCAAATCGTGGCAGCCCTCATCCTGTGCTTCACCGGCACTTATATCGACAACCTGCACGGTGCACTTGGGCTGCAGGAACTCCCCACGTCCACTGGTTATCTGGTGACGGTATTTGCCTTCATGTTTGTCGTCAATGCCATTAACTTTATCGACGGCATCGACGGTCTTGCAGCCTCGTTGTGCCTGCTGGCGCTCGCTTATTTCATGATACTCTTCCCCTGGGGGACCGAAGAGGCTTCTTCACTGTTCATTGTGTCAGCCTTGGCTCTCTCTGCCAGTGTGGTGGTGTTCCTATGCTACAATCTAGGTGGCAGCGAGGCCCGTAAAAACAAGATTTTTATGGGCGACACGGGCTCGACTTTCCTGGGCATGATGCTTACTGTGATGGGCATTGCGATTACGCGTCTGCAAGCTGTGCCCCAAGCGTCCCTTATGCCAGGCGCCAATGCCCTAGTGCTGGGTTTTGCTCCGTTAACTCTTCCGTGCTACGACGTGTTTCGCGTGGTGTTCCACCGCATTCGTTTCAAGAAAAGTCCGTTTGCGCCCGACACCAACCATGTGCACCACAAGCTCATGCACCTGGGCATGTCGCAGCACGCTACGCTTGCCACAATAATAGTGCTATCTATTACGTTAATATTTATTATGGTACTGCTTAGCATGGTCATGAATATCAACCTCGTGCTGGCGGTATCGTTATGCGTATGGTTGTTGTTCAATCTTGCGCTCACCAAAAAAATTGAAAAAAACCAACAAACGACAATATGAAAATTAAGAACTTAATCCCCATCGCAGCGATGCTCATCTTCCTGGGCTCCTGCCAAACGCCCAAGCTTGGCTATTTCCAAGACGTGAACACGGGTGCCATTGAACAAATGCTTGCGCCCCGATACATCACCTTCCAGCCGGGCGACAAACTGTTTATTTTGGTGAGCAGTAAAAATCCTGAATTGGCCTATATATTCAACCTGAACATTGTGAGCCAATACACTCCTAACACCGGCGCCTTGTCGACCACGCGTGTGGCCAACTATACCGTTGATGCAAATGGTGATATCAACTTCCCCGTGCTTGGCACCGTACACGTGGCGGGAATGACACGTAGCGAAGTGGCTACGAGTATTCGCGAAAAGCTAGTGTCACAAAACCTCCTCAGGGACGCCACTGTCACTGTCGATTTCATGAACCTCTACTTCTCGGTCATGGGCGAAGTGTCACAGCCGGGACGTTTCCAAATCGACCGCGACCGCGTCACTATAATTGACGCGCTGAGCCGCGCAGGCGACCTTACCATCTTCGGTAAGCGCGACAATGTGCTTGTGATGCGTGAGGAGAACGGCAAACAGATGGCTTATCGTGTCGATCTCACCAATGCCGCCGAGCTTTATAATTCGCCGGCATTCTACCTCAAGCAAGACGATATCGTTTATGTGGAGCCCAATTCCACCAAGGCCAACACTTCGACGGTGAATGGTAACAATGTGCGTTCTACCTCGTTCTGGTTCTCGCTGGTTTCGGTACTCACTTCACTCTCAGTCCTCATTTTCAAATAAATAATATGGCTACTGACTATAACAACAAGTATCCCGAAAACGCCAACAATGTTGTTGACGACGATTTGTTCAATCTACGCGATATCCTGTTCATGATCAGGGAGCGATGGTATTGGTTCGTCGTTTCGATAATCTTTGCCCTCGCCTTAGGCGGGTACTATATCCTCAAGACCCCGCCCACTTATATGCGTAAAGCCTCGGTGCTCATCAAGGACCGCGACAAAAACAACATGTCAACCGACTTCAGCCGCTTCTCCAGTATGGGTATAGGCGCTGGAAGAACCAATCTCTATAACGAGATGATTACTTTCAAGTCGCCTACTTACATGATGGAGGTGGTGAAAGAACTTCACCTTGATATGAACTACAGTATCAAGGGCACATTCCATGACTATGTACTCTATGGCAAAAGTCTGCCTATACAGGTGACATTGCCTGATTTGGGCGAGAGCACACGTGCTTCGTTCTCGGTTGAGCTCCTCGACGATGGCAAGGTGAGATTAACAGATTTCTGGAAGTCGCCCGATTCCTCAGATGCGACAGTGAGCGAGGAACAGGAAGATGCCAACAAGAAGAAGGTTGTCACCTCGACCATAGGCGAGGTGGCTCAGACTCCTATAGGTAAAATCATTGTCTCACCAACACAAGCCTACGTTGGAAAATATGGCAAGGTGATATATGTGAATCGCATGGGTTTACAAGATGCTACCGACAAATGCGTGTCGTGCCTAAGAGCTGACCTCAACGACGAGAAATCGTCGGTCGTCGACCTCAGTTACTACGACCAGTCCCCCGAACGTGCTGTCGATATCCTAAATTGTCTCTTTTCGGTCTATAATAAGATGTGGGTCAAAGATATCAACGAGCAGGCCGAGAGCACCTCGCACTTTATTGATGATGAGCTACGAACCATCCAGTCGGAGCTGGGCGATGTTGATGCCAACATCTCGTCATACAAGAGCCAGAACCTGGTGCCCGACGTAGCTGTCGCCGCTGGCATCAACATGAACAAGGCCGAGGCCACGAGTTCGCAGTTGCTCGACTACAACAACCAGCTCTACATGGCTAAGTATATCCTGAACCAGCTTTCGAATGAGGCCAATAAATTCAAGGTACTACCGGCCAACTCGGGTATCGATAACGCTGCCATCGCCCAGCAAATCAGCGTATATAATGATAGGGTGATGCAACGCAACAACCTGGTGAACAACAGCGGTATGAGCAACCCCGTGGTGGCCGACTTGGAGCAAAGTATTGAGGCCATGAGGCTTGCCATTATCGCCTCGCTTAATAATGTGGTGGTTACTTTGCAAGACCGTGTGAACCAACTCAATGGTAGCGCCAGTGCCACGCAGAGCAAGATAGCCTCTAACCCCACTCAGGCCAAGGACCTGCTGGGTGTGGAGCGCCAGCAGAAGGTGAAAGAGCAACTTTACATCTTCTTGCTCCAAAAGCGTGAGGAAAACCAGTTGTCGAAGGCATTTACCGCCTATAACACCAAGATGATTAACCCGCCAGCCGGTAGTCGTAAACCCACCAAGCCTGTGAAAATCAATGTTATGATGATTGCGCTTGGCCTTGGCTTGCTCCTGCCCGCACTGTTGCTTATTTTGCTCAATACCCTTAATACGAAGTTGAGGGGGCGCAAAGACCTTGATAATCTCACTGTGCCATTTGTGGGAGAAATACCCTTGTCTTATAAGAAGCACCGCGGTCTCCTTGCCTTCCTCAATCGCCGCCACAAAGATAAGCACGATATCGTAGTGAAGAGCGAGGGCCACAATATTATTAATGAGGCATTCCGCGTGGTTCGTACCAATTATGAATTCATGTTGGGTAAGGAGGGTAAAAACAAGGTGGTTATGTTCACCTCGTCAAATCCAGGATCAGGAAAAACCTTTATCGCTGCCAACCTCGCCATGTCGTTCGCCATCAAGGGCAAGAAGCTTTTGGTTATCGACCTAGACTTGAGGAAGGGGACTATTTCCGACTTCTTGTGCGAGGGCGTGGAACATGGTATCACCGATTACCTGAGCGAAATTAACGATGATTTGGATTCGCTCATCATCAAGGGTCAAAAGCATCCTAATATGGACGTGTTTCCCGTGGGTATGGTACCTCCTAACCCTACTGAACTGCTGCTCAGTAGCCGTTTTGAACAGATGATAAAGGATTTGAGGGAACAATACGACATGATTTTCATTGACTGTCCGCCCATGGAAATGGTTGCTGATCCGTCGATTATCAATAATTTTGTCGATATGACCCTTTTCATAGTGCGTGTAGGCGTAATGGACCGTCGCATGCTGCCTGACGTAGAGCGTTATTATACCGAAAAACGCTTGAAGAACATGGCCCTAATTCTCAACGGCTCGGATAGTGGGTCGTCGATATATGGCTATGGCTACGGCTCGGGCCACGGTTATGGTTACGGTTATGGCTACGGATACGGTTATGGCCACAAGAAGATGAAGGCTCGCCGCCGTGCAAAGAAAAAAGAAGAAAAAAACAAGTCATAGTAGAACAGAGCACATCCAAAAATTTATGAAAGCATGTTTCATGGGGCTTGGCTATATTGGCCTCCCAACTGCAATAATCGCTGCCAAGCACGGCGTAAACGTCACAGGCGTTGATATTAACCCCGAGGTTGTGCGCCTCACTAACGAGGGCAAGCTACACATTGTCGAGCCCGGACTGCAAGAGCTCCTTCAGCAAGTAGTGGAGAGCGGAGCGTTGCGTGCCGCCACCCAACCCGAGGAGGCCGACGCATTTTTCATCGTTGTCCCCACGCCTTTTAAAGGTGACCACGAGCCCGACGTGAGCTATGTGGAGAATGCCACTCGCATGGTGCTGCCGTATCTCAAGCCCGGTAACCTCTTTGTCATCGAATCGACCTCGCCAGTGGGTACCACTGAGGCTATGGCCGAGATTCTCTTTGCAGAGCGCCCTGAGCTCAAGGGACAAATCCACATTGCTTATTGCCCAGAGCGTGTGTTGCCAGGCAACGTGATTTACGAGCTGGTCCACAACGACCGCGTCATCGGTGGTCTTGACGAGGCTTCGACTGATGCCGCCATCGCTTTCTATTCGCAGTTTGTAGAAGGACAACTGCACCGCACCAATTCTCGCACCGCTGAGTTGTGCAAGCTCACCGAGAATTCGAGCCGCGACGTGCAAATTGCCTTTGCCAACGAGCTGTCGATGGTGTGCGACAAGGCCGGTATCAATGTGTGGGAGCTCATCAACCTGGCCAACAAGCACCCGCGCGTGAACATCCTGCAGCCCGGCTGCGGCGTGGGTGGCCACTGCATCGCCGTCGATCCTTATTTCATCACGGCGGCTTTCCCAAAGCAGTCGCGCATCATTGCCCAGGCACGTGAGACCAACAACTACAAGGCTCGCTGGTGTGTCGAGAAAATCAAGAACGCGATGCTTCGCTTCGAACTCGACAACAAGCGTCCGCCTGTGGTAGCTATGATGGGCTTGGCCTTCAAGCCCAACATCGACGACCTGCGTGAATCGCCCGCCAAGCACATCACCACAACGGTGATGCAGTCGTGCAACAATGCCAACATTCTTGTCGTGGAGCCTAATATCGAGGTACACAAGGTGTTCAAGCTCACGCCTTACGACGTGGCCTACGATAAGGCCGACATCGTCGTGTTCCTTACCGGCCACAACGAGTTCAAGAACCTGCCTTGGCGTGACGACAAGGTGATTCTCGATTTTTGCGGCATTTTCAAGCGATAACTCACTCATTACAGCCCTCAACACAGACTAACTGCTTTTAATAATGACACTCAGCCTGCTCGTATATGTTTCGGTAGCCGCCTTATTGTGCATGCTGGGCGTTCATGTGTACCAACGTGAGCAAAGGCTCTTGCAAGTGGGAGGGTCACAGTTGCCTTTCTACAGCTGGGAGATTTTGGCCGCAGTGTTGCTCGTTGCCATCGTAGCAGGCGCTCGTTACGGTACTGGTTGGGACACAGAGGAAATGTATATTCCGCAATATGACTATCTGAAAAGCGGGAAAGACGTGACGCGGCCGTTTGAAAACGGGTTTATTCTCATTTCCAAAGGCTTCGCCGCCCTAAAGGCTCATCGTTTCTTCTATTTGGGATTCTGGGCCTTGCTGCAGGCAGGCTTCCTCTATTTCGGGTTGAGGAAACGCAAATTCCTCTATCCTTGGGTTGGGGTGAATTTGATGTTGGGTTATTATTTTGTTAATTGGTGTAACTCTATAAGGCAGGTTGTCGTAGCCACCTTGTTCGTGGCCTTGGCTCCGATGATGACGCAGCAACGTATTTCACGTTATGCGTTAAACTTCTTGCCTTTTTTGCTGATAGTGCTATTGGCTGCCACGATTCACCTGTCGGCCTTGCTGTTGCTCCTTTTCTATTGGATGCCATTGCTGGGCCGTGTCAAGGGGATGGTGACACGCACCAAGCTATTGTCAATACTGGCTATTTGTGTCGTGGTAGGTCTTTACCCGTACTGGTTCAAGTGGCTTGAATGTTTCTCTGGCATATTGGAATTTGTTGGTTACGAGAAATATGACAAGAGCATGACGAGCTTGTTTGATGGCCATTTCCGTTTGTATATGGGCCCCTTGCGGCTGGCTACGCTCTGCACCTATGTGATGGTGTTGTGGAACGTCAAAGGCTTGTTGAGACATTTTGCTGGTGACAAGTTACTCAGGGTGTTCCTCGTGCTCGCTTTTGCGGGAATGTGTGGCGAAGCCCTGGTCGTCAATACCTCGTTCTTTGTGCTTCGCCCATTTGAGTACCTGTTGCTCTTTGTCCTGCCTCTGACAGGCTACACTTTCGTCTACTTGTGGCGTACTGGTCCCAAGTGGTTGGCTTTGGCCTTTGCTGTGTTAGCCAATTCCCATCAATTCATCACTCATGCGAAGATGATGCTTCTTGGCGCGACTGCCGATGACCAATTATATTTTCTCTATCACTTCTTTTTCATGAATAATTAAGAGGAGAATAGATGCTGGTGTCGATAGTCATACCCTTTTACCGCTCGGAAGCATACATTGAACAATGCATCCGCTCGTTGTTTAGCCAAACTTATGATGAGGTGGAGTTCATCTTTGTCGACGACGGGGGCGATGATGGGAGTGTGGCCATTTTAAAAGGTTTGATTGAGGAGTATCCCGACAAGAAAATAAAGTTTATTGCCAACGACACCAATCGAGGCAGCGCCTACTCACGTCAGCGCGGTGTCGATGCAGCCACAGGAGAATATGTGATTCAGGTCGATTCCGACGATTTTGTCCATCCTGAGTATGTGAGTCGACTCGCTGAGCGTGCCGCTGAGACGGATGCTGATGTGGTGGTTTGCAAGTTTGCTCGTTTTTTCAGTGATGAGGAAGTGGTATCGCCAGATGTTGAAGGCGAGGGCAACCACGTGTCTACGCCCTCTCAGGCTCTTAATGACGTGATTTCGGGTCGTATGCATGCAAGCCTATGCAACAAGTTGGTAAGGCGCTCGATTCTGGAGGATAACGATATTCGTTTCATCGAGGGATTAAACATGCTTGATGATAAGTCGGTGATTTTTAGGGTATTCTATTTCGCCAAAAGTGTATCGAGCGTTGATGAGACGCTATATTACTACCGCAAAACGAATCCACAATCCATATCGCTTTCGGGTGTTTACAAGCAGCTTGGCTCGGCCATCAAGTGTTTGCAGCTGGTACTTGACTTCTTTGCCGAAAAGAAGGCAGACGATGCTTTGCGCGAGGCAATTAACGACTTTAAGATTGGTGTTTTGGGATTGGCGTTGCTTTATGGTGACGATGAGCATATCTCCCAGACGAGAGCATTCGCTCCCAAGTTGTCGTGGCGTGGCATTAGAAAACATCCTACGCTTAGGTCCTACTATAAGTTTCTCCTCTGGTGTGAAATGTGCCACATGCCTTGGTTGGCTTCGCTTGCGCGCCGCGTATTGTTGCGCATAAAAAAGAAACTGAGATGAAGATAGGCCAGGGCAAATATATTCTCATCCAGATTTTGTTGATGGCCGTATCACCCATCACAAGTTTTGCGGTATCGTTGCGTTACTATAAGAGCGTCGTTTCGCAAGTTTTCTTTGTCGTGTTCTCTTTCTATTTCGGGTATTATTATGCCTTTGGCTATGATATCATGAATCACTATGAGGATATGATGGAATATTTCGTGGATCGGCCTTTGGGCGATATACTTGACGACTTTAGGGTATTTATAGCGGGTTTTGACGCCTATCACGTCACGTTCAAGTATGTGCTCTCGCGCTTTGATGCCTCAATGCACTTATTCGGTGGTATGGCAGCGGCTATTTATGCCTTATTCTTCGTGCTGTTCATGCGCCAGTTCAAGCAGTTCTATAGCGGCAGGATGCCGTTGCTGTGCACGATATTGTTCATCACAATCGCCATGCTCGTCGAGTTCTATTGGTATCAAGGCTTGCGTTTCTGGACAGGTGCATTCTGCTTCATGACCTTTTACATGAAGTATATCAATACCCACAAGATGCGCTATCTGTTCCTATCGTCGCTGGCGATATTGTTCCATGTTAACTTATCGGTCCTTTTCCTGGGCGCTATAGCCAACTACTTGCTAGAGTTTACCAAACCATTAGTGAGGTGGATTTTGCTTGGTGTCTCATTTGTGTATCGTTTCCTTGAGATAGACTTAATGCCTTTTTTGCGCGCACAACTGCCTTGGCTGTTCTCCAACCGCAACGAGATTATGGAGGATTACATATGGAAAAACGCACTTGAGCACTGGGAGAAGTTTCGAGAGGAGAGTAATGTGGTTTATGATAACAAGACGGGGTTTGTGTGCACTTTCATGCTGGGTTTTCTCAGTTACCTTTTTTTGCGGTGGAAGATAAAGCTTGAGCCACACTATAAGAGCTTGTTCTTCATGTTTGTAACGATGTACACGATAAGCAATTTCGGCTTTGTGAACTGGGTGTTCTACGACCGTATGTTTAAGCTGGCGGTCTTGTTGTTGTGCTCTTACACTTTTATTGTGTCGCACATCTATTATTGTCGTTATCGCAAGCGTGCGGTAATGTTGTGCTTGATAATGGCGATTCCCATGCTTCTGGTGGTTATGGTCCCGCTTGTGCAGCAGCGCGCCATGCTGTTGCACCCCGAGTTGTTCTTCGGTAATTTCTTTATGGACTGGGACGTCAACACTAGAGACTACGATTATATATGGAAGTCGAAATAGGCTCTTATCGGGCTTGCTTTAACCTATAAGAGGTATGGACGGAAACACGGTTGCTGCCGACAACAAACGAATTGCAAAGAACACGGTGGCCCTCTATGTGAGGACGGCTTACACAATGGTCGTGAAGCTGTTTGCCGTGAAGTACTTGCTGCAGGCGCTTGGCGAGGACGACTATGGCCTCTATGGCTTGGTGGCGGGGGCAGTGCTGATATTCGATTTTCTCAATTTGTCGATGAATGCGGCCGCACAGCGTTTCTTTTCCTACGAGTTGGGTCGTGGTGACAAGAAAAAGTTGCGTGAATTGTTCTCTGCCTCACTCACTACACATTGTATGCTGGCCATAGTGGTGGTCGTGCTTGCCGAGCTGGCGAGCCTTTGCCTGCTCGACGGTTTTCTCTTTCCGGGATTGAAACTTAATATTCCCGCAGAACGGATGGTTGCAGCTCGCTGGGTGTACCACTTGAGTGTATTGGCTGCGATGATGCCTATATTCCAAGTTCCGTTTAGTGCCATGATTGTGGCTCACGAGCGCATGGACATCTTCACTGTAGTGGAAATATCGAAGAGTACCTTGCTATTTGCCATTGCAATTGTTGTAATGTATGTGGGTGCCGATAGGTTGGTGTCTTATGCGGTATTTTATTTGGTGGTAGTAGCCTTGATATTGGCATTTTATGTGTTCATGTGTCGAGAACGTTGTCCAGAGGCTCGTTTTTACAAAAAGTTTGATAGGCATTTGTTGCCTCCGTTCCTTTTGTTCTCCGGATGGGAATTGCTGGGCAATGGGAGCATGTCGTTGCGACAATATGGCATCAACGTCATGGTGAATTTGTTTTTCAAATTGGCCTATAACGCCACTTCGGCAATCGCCACCCAAGTGAATTTTGCCGTGGTGAGTTTCGCCAACACGGTGGTGTTCGCTTTCCGCCCCCAAATCATTAAGCGTTATGCGATGGGCGATTTTAAGCGTATGCAGCAACTGATGAATAATGCGTCGAAGTTCTCGGTGTTGCTGATGGCCTTGTTGGTCACCCCGTTGGTGATTGAGATGCCGTTGGTGCTTGAGAAGTGGCTTGGTCAAGATAAAGTACCACCCGAAGGAGTGGAATTCTGCCGCTATTTGGTGCTTGCCAGCATGGTGGGCATTGTCAACAGTGTGGTGCTATGTGGTGTTCACGCTACGGGCAAAATTAAGTGGCTAAATATATTAAATGGTTCGGTGTTGCTGGCTAGCCTGCCGGTGGTTTATGTGTTATACCGCATGGGTTATCCAGCTTATACTGCCTATTCGATACTGGTATTTGTCAATATAGGTGTGTTGTCGACCTCGCTGGCAATAATGCATCATTATTTGCCCGAATTATCGATACGAAAATTCCTTTTTGAAACCATGAAATCGTTTATGTGGGTGGCCGTGGCGGCTGCTGTGACATTGCTCGTAAGGTATTGTGTGAATCCCTATTGCTCGCATCTTTCGCCAGTATTAAAGGTTATAGTGGAGGTTGGGGTTCCGACATTGGTTAATGCAATGGTAATACTCTCGCTTACTTATTGTTTTGTGATTGATGAGGAAATGCGTGACATTATCAAACAAAAACTAATGAGAAAGGCAAACGAGGGACAGAAAAGCGAAAAAAAATGAGAAAACGCAAGATATATTTCATATTATACTATTTGTTGGCTGCTTGGTTGCCGGCAACGGTTAAACCGTTTGGACGACTGGCACGCCGTGTAAGACGCTTCTACGCCCGACGAATGTTTGTTTCGTGTGGCAAGAATGTGAATGTGGAAAGAAAAGCCTATTTCGGCTTTAACGAGGTGTCGCTTGGCGATAATAGTGGCATAGGCATCAATTTCCATCTCCAAGGTGCTTCATTAGTGATTGGGAATGACGTGCTCATGGGACCCAATGTGACCGTACTGGGCGCGGGACATAATTTCGAAGATCCTGACACGCCAATACGCTTGCAAGGCAACAAGCCAAAGACGCACCTCGAGGTTGGCGACGACGTGTGGATTGGGCAAGGTGTAACCATTCTGCCAGGAACTAAGCATATAGGCAAAGGCGCTGTGGTGGGTGCTTGTTCTGTGGTAACGCGTGACGTGCCTGAATATGCTGTGGTTGCTGGAAATCCTGCCCATGTGGTGCGTTATCGCGGCAAATCAGAGTGATGGATAATAACTGGTGGCAAAAAGAGAGATGAATGATGAATAAGGATATTTGTCTGAAAATATTGACGATAGGTTGTGCTTATAAACCTCCACGAGGGGGAATCGCCCAGGTATTGTCAAACTATGACCATCTTTTGTTTGCGCCGTTCAAATTTGTGCGCAATTCTGCCGATGGAAACAAGCTCACGAAGGTGTGGGTGATGGTTTGGGGGTTGGTTGAAACTTTTTTTCGTCTACTTTTCGACCGCAAAATCAAGGTTGTACACATCCATACAGCCTCACGCAACAGTTTCCGCCGCTCGGCTGTATATATGCGTTTGGCAAAGTTCATGAACCGTAAGGTGGTGATGCATATCCATGGCGGAGGTTTTAAGGACTATTACAACGGCCACAAGGCGTTTGTCGATGACGTTCTGCCTAAGTGCGATTGTATTGTGGCTCTCTCGCAGGATTGGGCTAGTTATTTTGCCGAGGAGCTTCATTGTCCCAATGTGCAGGTGGTGAACAACGTGATAGAATCGCCCGTGCACCTTAGCTTGGAGCGTGGTGAAATGATACACTTGTTGTTCTTGGGCCTGATTAATGAGAAGAAGGGTGTTTTCGATATGCTGAAGTTGCTGGCCGAAAAGAAGGACCAGTATAGAGGCCGCCTTATCTTCCATGTGGCTGGCAATGGTGAGACCGAGCGTTTGCGTCAGGAAATTGACAATCTTGGGATTGCTGAAATGGTACGCTTCGAGGGTTGGGCCTCGGGTGAGAAGAAACAACTGTTGCTCAACCAGTGCGATGTGTTCGTGCTTCCCTCGTATATCGAGGGATTGCCATTGTCGGTCCTCGAGGCAATGACTTATTCTAAGGCGGTAATAGCCAGTAGGGTAGGGGGGATTCCTTCAATCGTTCATGAAGGAGAGAACGGCATTTTGATAGAACCTGGCGACATGGAGGCCATGGGAGACGCTATTAATCGTTTCCTTGACGACCCGTCTCTATTGTCAACCTTTGGCGCATCGTCTTACCGCTTAGCTCAGCCATTCCTCAAAGAAGAGGTGGAGCGTCAATTAATAAAATGCTATCAAACAATATTATAATGGAACAGGATACAGCTTTGATGAAATTGAATTTCTTGGCGCCTGTCTTTGCCAAGATGCCGGTGCTGGTACAACGATTGCGATATCGTCGTTTCAAGAAACGCTGGCCAAACTTGAAGCATCCTAAGCTTTTTATCGAAAAAATCATTTGGATGACGTTCCACACTGACATAAGCGTATGGCCTGAAGCCTCCGATAAGTATGCTGTGCGAGATTATGTGACACGCAAGTGGGGTAGCGACGACATCCTCAATGAGCTCTATGGTGTATACGAGAGCCCCGAGCAGATTGACTTCGACTCATTGCCGCAGTCGTTCGTACTTAAGACCAATAATGCTTGCGCCACCAACTTGATTGTGCACGACAAGTCGAAGCTTGACCAACAACAGGCTCGAGCTAAGCTGGCTCATTGGCTTAAGTTCCGCTATGGTGAAATGTCGGGGCAGCCCCATTACTCAAAAATTAAGCCTTTGATTATTGCAGAGAAACTTATGGTTCAAGATAAGAACGATCCATCGAAGGCACTTATAGATTACAAGTTTAATTGTTTCGACGGCAAGGTGCATAGTTGCATCGCCATGGGCGAAAGGGCTGAGAATAGTCACCGTACTGCAAAAATGCAATATGATTTGGACTGGAACCCACAGCCATGGCTCTTCGAAGGAGAGGTTAACGGCCCCCACATGAGCTATCCAGGCTCCTTCGACAAACCGCAGAGCTTCGAACAGATGAAAGAAATCGCGCACGTGCTTTGCCAAGGTTTCAAATATGTCCGTGTCGACCTATATGAAATCGATGGCAAACCGGTCTTTGGCGAACTCTCATTTACTCCAGGAATGGGAATCTACCGCAAGCCGGAAACGGAACGCTTCATGGGCGACCTGCTGCAATTTGATTAAACGATTAACTATATTGTTTTGGTTGCTTCCAGATTGAATATTTGCTAATTGGCGAAAAAAATCGTAACTTTGCGCGTTTTTATTCGGTAATATGGAAGAAATTAAACAGGTTTTCTTGAATGGCCTTGGCGTTTACCCCTTTACGAGCGAGGACCAACTCATTGATTACATCGACGCCCACAAGGGGGTGTTGGTGGCGGTGAATGCGGCCAAGATTATGCACGACGTGCATCTCACTGGCGACCTTATTAACCGTAACATTGGCTATTGCGACGGCTCGGGTCCAGTGCTAGCGCTCAAGCAACGTGGCTACAAGGAGGCGTGCAAAATTGCCGGTTGCGACTTGTGGTTGCGCATCATAGGTCGTTTTGTCGACAGCAAGAAATTCTACCTCGTGGGCGGTAAGCAGGAAATCATTGATAAGACGGTGGAGAAGTTGCGTCAGGATTTCCCGGCAATCGACATCGCTGGATACCGCAATGGCTTCATCGCCAACGACGACGAGAAGAAGGCTCTATTGGCCGATATCGAAGAGAAGAAGCCCGACGTGGTGTTCGTCGCTATGGGTTCGCCCAAGCAGGAATACCTCATGGAAGAGATGCAGAA
Source organism: Muribaculaceae bacterium (assembly GCA_017962765.1). GTDB lineage: Bacteria > Bacteroidota > Bacteroidia > Bacteroidales > Muribaculaceae > Sodaliphilus. The sequence continues at coordinate 20,540 of JAGCUP010000200.1, forward strand.
GCGCAACCCCGATGCCATCTACCAGGGCTTGGGCGGCAGTTTCGATGTGTATACTGGCGCGGTGAAACGCGCACCCAAGTGGTGGGTTGACCACAATCTAGAGTTCGCCTACCGCGTAATAAACACCGGTCGCCTGCGTCGCAACAAGTATGTGTTCCAAATGGCTTGGTGGCTGTTGTTAGGCAAGTTCAAGGCAAAGAATGACAAGGCATCGATTGTCAAAGAAAAGGAAAACAATTAATAAACAAGTGCCGGCGCGGTTGTAGCGCGGCGGTTAACACAAATAATTCATTGATATATGATTAACATCAAATTTCCTGACGGAAGCGTAAAACAATTCGAGAACGGCATCACGCCGTTCCAGGTGGCCGAGAGTATCAGCTCGGGGCTGGCGCGCCAAGTGCTCGCCGCCAGCATTAATGGCGAAGAGTGGGACTTGTCGCGCCCTATCGACGGCGATGCCGACATTAAGCTCTTCAAGTGGGAAGACCCCGAGGGCAAGCACGCCTTTTGGCACACGTCGGCCCACCTTCTTGCCGAAGCATTGCAAGAGTTGTATCCTGGCGTGCAGTTTGGCATTGGTCCGGCCATCGAGAACGGTTTCTACTACGACATTGACCCGGGTGAGCACGAAATCACCCAAGCTGACTTCCCGACCATTGAGAAGAAGATGGCCGAGCTGGTGGCACGCAAAGAGGCTGTGGTACGCCGCGATATCACCAAGGCCGACGCCCTCAAGTTCTTCGGCGACGGTGGCCAGCACTACAAGTGCGAGCTCATTGACGAGCTGCAGGATGGCACCATCACTACTTATACCCAAGGCAACTTTACCGACCTTTGCCGCGGCCCGCACATCCCCACCACGGCGCCCATCAAGGCCGTGAAGGTGCTTTCGCTTGCAGGAGCCTACTGGCGTGGTGACGAGAAGCGCAAGCAGATGCTGCGCGTCTATGCCATTTCGTTCCCTAAGCGCGCCATGCTCGATGAATATCTGGTGCTGCTTGAGGAGGCCAAAAAACGTGACCACCGCAAGATAGGCAAGGAGATGGAACTCTTCGCCTTCTCGCAAAACGTGGGACAAGGTCTGCCTCTGTGGCTTCCCAAGGGTGCCGCATTGCGCAACCGCCTGCAGGACATGCTCGCCAAGATCCAGAAGCGCTATGGCTACCAGCAGGTGATCACGCCGCACATCGGCAACAAGCTGCTCTATGTGACCAGCGGTCACTATGCCAAGTACGGCAAGGACTCGTTCCGTCCCATCACCACTCCCGAGGAGGGCGAGGAGTACATGCTCAAGCCCA
>JAGCUP010000201.1 GCA_017962765.1 Muribaculaceae bacterium
AAAACCAAGGCCTGAGCTTGCAAGACCTTATTAATGAAGGCAACCTCGGCCTCGTGAAAGCCGCTCAACGCTTTGACGAAACGCGCGGCTTCAAGTTCATCTCTTACGCCGTGTGGTGGATACGCCAATCCATCCTGCAGGCACTCGCCGAGCAATCGCGCATCGTGCGCCTCCCCCTCAACCAGGTGGGGTCGCTTAACAAGATTGGCAAGGCACTGTAGCGCTTCGAGCAAGAGAACGAGCGCCGTCCCAGCGCCGCCGAGCTCGCCGAACAGCTCGACGTCCCCGTGGACAAGATTGCCTACACCATGAAGGTGAGCGGCCGTCACGTCTCGGTCGACGCTCCCTTTGTCGATGGCGAGGACAACAGCCTGCTCGACGTGCTTCCCAACGACGACAGCCCCATGGCCGACTCGTCGCTCACGCAGGAATCGCTGTCGAAGGAAATCAACCGTGCCCTCGACCAGCTCAACCCGCGCGAGAGGGACATCCTGAAGATGTTCTTCGGCATCGAATGTCAGGAAATGACACTTGAAGAAATTGGCGCCAAGTTTGACCTCACCCGTGAACGTGTGAGACAAATCAAAGAAAAAGCCATCCGACGCCTCAAAGGACAAAAGAGCAAGCTGCTCAAGTCCTATCTGGGTTAAACCGCGCCGGCAAGGCAACAAAATGAGGGGAGACGAGAACCACCATGGTTCAAGCCTCCCCTCCTTTTTGAGGTTTGAGGATTGAGCGCATGAGGTGTGAGCCACATTTCAATGCGAATTTCACGAACATATTTTTTAAATGCGAATTTCACTAATTGGGCTAATTTCACGAATTTAATGTTTTGAAAATAAAAAATAAAAATTCGCATTAATTCGCATAATTAGTGAAATTCGCATTTGATCAATTCCTCATTCCTAATTCCTAATTCCTAATTAATTAAGCAGGATGTTGTAGAGGGCCGTCACGTCGCCGCCGCTCACCACGCCGTCCTCGTTGACGTCGGCGTCACCATCCACCTCGTTGTCGTCGAGCAACACGCCGTAGAGGGCCGTCACATCGGCACCGCTCGTCAAGTTGTCGCCGTTCACGTCGCCCACGATGATGGGCTCAATGGTGTTGAACAGCGTCCATGGTGCGGTAGCGCGGTAGGCTTCGAGGTGTCGCTGCGGCACGCGCAAGGTGGGCGTAGCGGTTTCAAAGACGCCATCGAAGATGCCCTCGCCATAGGTAATCTCGGCGGGGTCGCTCTTGATGGTAAACGTCTCCAGTGCCGTGCAGTTTTCGAAAGCCCAGTCGTCGAGGGTGGCGAGCGACTTGCCAATCTTCACGCGCGCCATAACGTCACAGCCGTAGAACGCGCTTCCGCCGATGCTCGTCACGCCCGGCAGGTTAATCTCCTGGAGGCTGCGGCACAACTGGAACGCGCCCGGCCCAAGCGTGGTGAGTGTCGCGGGGATATTGATGCGCTCCAGCCCATAGCACTCTGAGAACGTGAGGTAACCGATATTTTTCACCGATGCCGGGATATCGACATTCGTCAACTTTAGGCAGTGCAGGAACGCCTGGGTATCGAGCGTTTCCAGCTGGTTGCTGATGGTCACGTCTTCGAGTTCGGTGCAGTATTGGAAGGCATATTTGCCCATCGTGGTCACCGAGTTGGGAATGACGATGCTTGTGAGGCCCATGCAGTTCTGGAAAGCGCTTTGGCCTATCGTGGTCACTGAGTTGGGGATATCAATGCTCGTGAGCCCCACGCACCCATAAAATGCGTCATCGCCAATTGCCGTCACCGTCGAGGGTATGGTGCTTCCCTTGCAACCAATTAATAAAGTTTTCGTCGCTCTCTCAATGATGGCGTTACAGTTCATACGCGAATCATACATAGGATTTTCTCTCTCCACCGTGATTTCCTCCAAGTTAACGCATCCCCAGAAGGAGCTTTTGTTTATCGATGTTACCGAGGCCGGAATGGTCATGCTCGTAAGACCTGTACAGTCCAGAAAAGCGTTTGGGCCTATCGTGGTCACCGTGTGGGGGATGACAGTGTAGTTGCAGCCCACCAACAAGGTGTGGGTTGCTGTCTCAATGAGAGCGTTACAATTGTTGCGGGAATCGTACACGCTGTTACTTTCCTCCACAATGATTTCCTCCAAACCCGAACAGCCCCTGAACGCCGAAGCGGCTATCGACACCACCGATTTCCTAATGCCTAATGCCGTCAACCCGGTGCACCCATAAAAAGCGTAGGGAGAGATAGAAGTCACGGCAATCGGAATCAAAAGATTTTTCTTCTCGGTGCCATTAACGAACAAGTGATGGGCCTGCGAGAGGGGATTAGCCTCGGGCGAGCCGAACTCAATGCCGCACCACCCTGCCAAGTCGCTAATATTCACTTGAGTTAATCTATCGCAGCCATAGAACGCTGCACCGCCTATCGACTTGACCGACGCGGGGATGTCGATGCTCGTGAGCCTTTGCATGGCGTAACACAGATATTTTGGAATCGACTCCACCTCGTCTCCAATGACGAAACTTGTAATCGTATTCACTCCGTAAAAGGGGCAGGCAGAAGAATTGGCGGGGCTTTCGCAATTCTTGGCATTCCATGTCACACTCTCTAACGACGTGCCGTAGAAGGGATAGTTCCCCAAAGAGGTCACACCAGCCCCGATTACTGCACTCTTCATTGCCGAGCAATTATAAAAAGCATAACGCCCGACGGTGGTGACGCAGTCAGGGATAACCACACTCTCGATAGCGCAATTTGTAAAAGCCGAGCCACCGATAGCGGTCACTTGGTAATCAACACCGTCGTTGGTCACCGTCGAAGGAATGACAACATCGCCTGATGGCAAGTTGGCGGTATTCCTGTAAATTGTCACCGTCGTGCCGTCGTCATTCACATCACAACGATAACAGTCCACCAAAAAAGTCTGGGCGCCCGCCGCGAGCGAACCGGCCACGACAGCCAGGAAAAGTTGTATCAATCTTCGTTTCATAGCTTATATTTTTATGGTTAACAAATTCAATTATTTGCAGGATTACACACTAAAGTAGTCGAAGCCCACGATAGTATCGACGAAGCGGCGCACATAGTTGCGCGCCGTGGGCGGCCACTGGAAGCCGAAGCGGTAGAGCACCTGCGTGGTGTAGTCGTTTGACGCCTCTATCCAGCGCATCTCGTGGCTGCTGCTCAGGTTATAGGCCATCAAGGGTCGCAACAGGGTCACCAGCTCGGGATTCTCCATCATCTTGTCGAGGGCCTGCTGGAACTCCTCGGCCTCGACACGTCGCAGCACGATGCCGGCGCTGGCAAATCCGTTGAGGATGTCGGCCAGATACTGGCGGTGGATATTGTAAGGATGGAAGATGATGCAGGCCTTGGGCGTAGTGGCTAGCAGCATGATGGCGCGTGCCACCTCATCGATGGGCGAGAACTCGAAGATGTCGCCTAGGGCGCCGTAGGGCACCATGCCGATGACGACGTAAGCACGCAGCAATGCCAGGAAGTTATTAGTCTGGAAGTTGATTTGGAACTCGCCGTCGCGTTGGCGCGCCGACAGGTTGCCCATGCGCATGATTTTCGCGTTAAGTCCGTGATGAGCGATGGCCTCGAGCATGAGGTCTTCGGCCATGAACTTGGAATAGACATATTTGTTCTCGTCAATGTTCTGCCCCAGCCACAGGTCTTGCTCGGTGAGCCGCACGTCGGGAGCCGGCACGCCATCGACGCTCAATCCGGCGATGCTGGTGGTGGAGATGTGGATGAGACGCGAGTTAGTGCGCAAGCAGAAGGCGATGAGGTGACGCACCGACTCGATGTTGACCATCTCAATGTCGTTGCCCGCCGAGAAGTGCTTCACGTTGGCCACACAGTTGACCACGGTAAGCCCTTGTTGCGTGATGTGGTCGTAGGCGTCGGGCTGCGTCACCTCGGCGGCGAAGGCCTCGACACGGTCGTCGATACGCCTGAAGGCCACCGAGTCGCCAAAGTAGTAGAAGAAAATACTCTTGAGGCGGTCGAGCGGGTCTTCGGTCGCGTTGCAGCGCAGCGGGCACAGGATGTGGCCCTCGTAGCCGGTGAGCAGCTCGTTCAGGATGTGGATTCCCAGGTAGCCGGTGGCACCCGTAAGCAGCACATCGCCTATGGACTGGCGCTCGCCACGACGGAAAGCGTTGAGATTGTTGCCGGCCAGTAATGGGCGATAGGCGGCATAACGCTTGGCCTCGGGCGACGCATCGTCGGCCGCCACGGGTTTGGCGGTGATGTCGGCCGCCACGGGTGTTTCTTGCGCCCCCTTCTGTGCCACGAATTCGGCCAGGGCGCGCGGTGTCTTTTGGTTGAAGAGGTCGTTGAACACGATTTGCACACCCTTCTTGCTGGCCTCCACAATCACCTTGATGGCATTGATACTCGTGCCGCCAATCTCGAAGAAGTTGTCGAGAGCGCCCACCTGCTCAATCTTGAGCACCTCGGCGAAGATGCGTGCGAAGAGTTTTTCGGTCTCCCCTTCGGGGGCCACATAGTCGGTGACACGTTTCAGCTCGGGAACGGGGAGCACCTTGCGGTTGATTTTGCCGTTGGGCGTCATGGGCATGGCATCCATCAGCATATAAGCGTCGGGCACCATGTATTCGGCGAGCGACGAGGCGGCAAGTGTGGCGCGGATGTCCTCGTCGGTAATCGGCGAACCTTCGGCCACCGTGTAGTAGAGCACGAGGTGTTCGTTACCCATCACCTTGCGCACTTCGGCGGCAGCCTGGCGCACGCCGTCGATTTGCAGCGCCTTACTCTCAATTTCGCCCAGCTCGATGCGGAAGCCGCGCAGCTTCACCTGCGTGTCGATGCGGCCCAGATATTCTATCTGACCCTCGTCGTTCCAGCGGCACAGGTCGCCGGTGTGGTACATGGCCACGGGGCGCCCCCAGCGGTCGCGTTCGACGAAGGGGCACTCGACAAACGACTTGGCGGTGCGTTCCGGCAACCGCCAGTAGCCGCGTCCCACCTGTATTCCGGCGAAGCACAGTTCGCCGGCCACGCCTTGCGGCACGAGGTTGCCGGCGGTGTCGACGATAAAGTTCCAGTTGTTGGCCACGCTCTGCCCGATGGGGATGTTCTCGACGCTGCGTCCGGGGGCGATGCTATAGTAAGAGGTGTCGTCGGTACATTCGGTAGGACCATAGACATTGATGATTTCGATGTGGTCGCTATACACGCCATCCATCTTCTCGCCGCCGCCCGTGGTGAAGCGGATGGGCAGGTCGTCGAAGGTGTTGAGCAGCAGGCCGGTCATCGCCGTCGAATAGCCGCCGCCCGTGATGCGGTGGTCGATGAGGAACTGGCGGATGGCGCCCAAGTCCTTGCGAATCTCGGTGGGCATGATATGGAACGAGCCTCCCAACGTGAGCACCGG
>JAGCUP010000202.1 GCA_017962765.1 Muribaculaceae bacterium
TGCCGCCAACGTGGCCTCGGGCAGGTTGTCACCATATTGTCTCAGGGCTGCCAAAAGTCCCTCTAACTCACATACTTTGGTGAAAATATCATCAATCGTAAAGTCCATAATTGGTCAATATAGCCTAAAATTGGTGCAAACATACAAATTGTTGCGAAATTATCAAAATTTTCCCTCAAAAAACCATTGAACTCACATGCCCTTCCCGCCACATAGTGATGACCTAAAACTTTTGCCGCTATAATTGGCAGCTTTTCCCACAGAAAGCCGAAATGTGGAGATAAGTGTTGCGGGTTTCTCGGGGAAAGTGTAACTTTGTGGCATAAAGCGTTAATTGATAATTATATTGCTGAAATGGAGAAGGAAAAACGTTTTGTCGTCGGCCTCGGCGAGGTCTTGTGGGACGTGTTTCACGATGAGAAACAGTTGGGTGGGGCACCCGCCAATTTTGCCTATCATGCTGGGCAGTTCTTGGGCATGGACAATGTGGTGGTAGTGAGCGCGCTGGGGAATGATGCGCTGGCCGAAGAGACCATTGAGGCGCTGAAAGCGCGCAGGCTCGGCTACCTGCTTCCGCGCGTGCCTTATCCCACGGGCACCGTGCAGGTCGAGCTTGACGAACGACGTGGTCACACATTCGACATCCGCGAGGATGTGGCGTGGGATAATATCCCGTTCACCGACGAGGTGGCCGAGGTGGCACGCTCGTGCCGCGCCGTGTGTTTCGGCACGTTGGCGCAACGCAATGCTGCCAGTCGCTCCACCATCCAGCGCTTTCTCGCCGCCACACCGCCCGACTGCCTGAAAATTTTCGACATCAACCTGCGCCAGCACTTCTATTCGCGGGAGGTCATCGTGGAGTCGCTACGGCTGTGCAATATCTTAAAAATCAACGATGAGGAGCTTGAAACGGTCGCTGCCATGTTTGGCTATGCCGATTTGGACCCCGAGGGCTGCTGTCGCTGCCTCATGGACGAGTATCGCCTCGACATGGTGGTGCTCACTTGCGGCAAACTCGGCTCCTACGTGTTCTCGCACGACGGCACCTCGTTTCTCGATACGCCCGAAGTGGAAGTGGCTGACACTGTGGGTGCCGGCGACTCGTTCACCGGTACGTTTGTGGCTTGCCTGCTACTGGGCAAGTCAATTGCCGAGGCCCATAGTACCGCCGTGCGCGTGAGCGCCTTCGTCTGTACCCAGCACGGCGCCATGCCCGCCTATCCTGCTTCGTTGCTGGGATAATCCATTCACTTGGTGCACTTTTATCACGCCGAGCACTTCGTGTGTCTCGGCGCTCTTGTTGTGGTGCTTGGTTTTTCAAAGGTTAAAGATGTATAAATACGGCTGGCCGTCTTAAATTTTTTTGTGGTTGTTGCTATATTTCTTCAAAACAGCATGAATCGTAATGACCAATTCGGGATTTTCGGCGAATTATGAAGAAAAATGAAAAAACGTTGAAATTTTTTTTGACTACGCAAAAAGAGTGCGGAGTGTGTGGCGTACCTTTGCAGCGCCGACAAAGAATAAATACCGAATGCGGGATAGCGCATGCGTCTCGCCCACATGAAACAAATTTTTATGGATTGTGCTGCAAAATGGCACAACCGTGCCCTTATTTTGTGGCAAAATAATAATCTATCTAAAAAATTTAATAGTTATGGAGAAAGTAGCAGACACCAAAACCAAGAAGCAATCCAAGCAAATGACCTTGTTAAGCGCAATCGAACGTGTGGCAAGACTGTCGAAGGACTCGAAACTCAGCGCCACGTTATTCAAGAAGGCACACCGAGAAATCAGCTTCCTCGCCAAGCAATATGGCATTTCCGAGGAGCAGGCCGTACTTTTCAGCGTGTGCTTGGAGGTGGGGCCGCGCCGCATCGACTGCGATGACATGGCGCGTTATCTCAACATGAACAAACTGCAGTTCATGATGCAGGCCAGTGACATCGACGCGCTCGTGCGGCGTCGGTTAATCCGCTACCTCGACGTCAGCGAGGAAGATGACTTCAGCGTGCCTGGCGTGGTGCTGAAAAGCCTCAAGCACAACGAGGTGTACGAACTGCCCAAACGCACGGGGCTGGACTGCGCGTCGTTCTTCGAACTGCTTTGCAGTTTGTTCAACGACCTAAACGACGATGCCGTGTCGGCCCACGAACTTTCCAAGGAGTTGGAAGAAGTGGTGGCCAACAATCAGCAGATGCTAATCGCACAGCGCATCAAGGAGTTGCACCTCGACAGCGGCAATCTGTTGTTGCTGCTCTTGTTCTGCCACTACCTGGTCAACCGTGACGACGACGACATCCGTTTCAATCAAATCGGGTGCGCCTTTAACTACAGGCGTGAGTTCCTCAATGCCCGCAACGAGATGCGAAGCGGCGAGCACGTCCTCATGCAACTCAAATTGATAGAGTTTCGCTGCGAGGATGGGATAGCCAACAACCAGGCCTTTCGCCTCACCGAGTCGGCCAAGCGCGACTTGCTCTCCGAGCTCAACATCAAGACCACTGATGTGAAGCTCGCCAACGTGCTGAATCCCAGCGACATCACGCAAAAGACGATGTTCTACACCGATGACATCGCCGAGCAGGTGGATGAGCTCGCCTCATTCTTCGAGCCCGAGAAGTATGCTCAAATCAAGGAGCGTATGCGCGAGCAGGGCCTGCGGTGCGGATTCGCTTGCCTCTTCTACGGAGGTCCCGGCACCGGCAAGACCGAGACGGTCTATCAGCTGGCCCGCCAAACCGGTCGATCCATCATGATGGTCGATATGCCTCAAATCAAGAGTAAGTGGGTGGGCGACAGCGAGAAGAACATCAAAGCCGTCTTCGACCGCTACCGCGACATCGTTAAGCGTAGCGAGAAAGCACCCATCCTGCTCTTCAATGAGGCCGATGCCATCATTGGCGCCCGTATGAGCGGCGCCGAGCGTGCTGTCGATAAGATGGAGAACTCCATCCAGAACATCATCCTGCAGGAGATGGAGAACCTTGACGGCATCCTCATCGCCACCACCAACCTCGTCGAGAACCTCGACAGCGCCTTCGAGCGCCGTTTCCTTTACAAAATCCGTTTCTCGGCTCCCGACGCTAAGGTGCGCTAGCAAATCTGGCAACAGATGATTCCCGCGCTCACCGATGCCGACTGCCAATCGCTCGGCAATCGCTACTCGTTCAGTGGCGGGCAGATTGAGAACGTGGTGCGTAAGTACTCCATCAACTGCATCCTGCGCGGCAACAGCGACAACTATCTCGACATCCTGAACGACTATTGCGCCGCCGAGACCCTCAAGTCGGCAGGCCCACGAAA
>JAGCUP010000203.1 GCA_017962765.1 Muribaculaceae bacterium
ATTTAAAAGAAAAAAAGAAACCCGACGCCGGCGATCAGAAAGCAAAGAATGTCACCGACGAGCCTATCATCAACGACAGGAAATTGACCAAAAAGCCCGATTCTTCCTCATCGCCCCCAGCCTCCAAGCCCGATATTAAGCGTCCAGAGGCCCTCAAAGGTAGATGAAATTCGGCTCTTGGTCGGCAAAATCACGTGAAACAGGCGATTATGGGCCTATTGAGCCAAAATGACGATTAAACTACAGGGCGCTTGCGGGGTCAAACCATCAAAACCTGCACAAGCAGGATGACACAACAAACCGAATGTTTCACTTTTTTAAAGAAAAATAATAGCGTTATGAAAAGGACAGTTTTTAACATTATCGCAGGCGCATTACTCATGACCGGCCTCACAACTGCCGTTCAAGCGCAAGCACAAGGACGTCGCCCCTCGGGAGGCGGCACCCCGACACATACCACGGCACCACGCAGCGACCGCAGCAGCGTGGACCGCAGCAGTCACAGCGACCGACGGGCTTCGGCAGCACCGTCGTCCTCGTCGAGCTACAGCAGCCGTCCGCAGGCCGCAAGCAACGACCGTCGTCCATCGGCCAGCCCGTCGTCGAGCAGCAGCCGTCCACAAGCCTCTGGCGGCGATTATCGTCGTGGCGGCTCGAGCAGCACGAGCGGTGCCAGCCACTGGCCCGGTTCGAGCTCGTCGTCGGCTCAACGATACAACAATGGACGCCCTGGTGCTTCCTCACCAAGCAGCGAGCGCTCCTACGGCGGACGCCCTGAGTCCTCATCATCGGCAGCCAGCAGCGACCGCACCCCTCGCGAAGACCGTGGCGGACGTAGCGACTACAACCGTGGCGGTGGACGCCCTGATAATGGAGGCGGCAGCAACTACAACCGCGGTGGCGGCAACCGTCCCGACAACAACGGCGACAACGGCCGTGGCGGACGTCGCCCCGGCGATGGCAACCGTCCCGACAACGGCGGCGGCAACGGCTACACCCGCGGTGGCGGCAACCGTCCCGACAACGGTGGCGGCAACGGCTACACCCGCGGTGGCGGCAACCGTCCCGACAATGGTGGCGGCAACGGCTACAACCGCGGCGGCGGCAACCGTCCCGACAACGGCGGCGGCAACGGCTATAACCGCGGCGGCGGCAACCGTCCCGACAATGGCGGTGGCAACGGCTATAACCGCGGTGGCGGCAACCGTCCCGACAACGGCTATCACAACGGCGGACGCCGTCCCGGCGACAATGGCGGACGCGGTGACTACAACCGTGGCGGCAATCCTCCCCGCAATGGTGGCGTGAACCATGGTGGTCCTCGTCCCGACTACGACCGCTATCGTTACAACCACAATATGCGTCCCCGTCATCACGACGACCGCTTCTTCCACCACTATGCGCACAACGACTGGAGCTGGCGTCATCCCATACGTCCTCCCCACCGTCCCTATCGCCCCTTGAGCCTGTGGTACTACCGTCCCTATCGTCCTTACGGATACACCATCTATGCCTCGGCTCCCATCATCAGCGGTGTGCTGGGCCTGGAATTCGGGACTCCCTTTAGCGATGCATTGAACTTCCTGTACTACAACGGCTACGAGATTGACGGATATTATGACAACATCGTCTATCTGCGCGACGTGCCCATGCTTGACTACACCTGGCCCGACGTGATGATGCAGTACGACAACAATGGTTTGGCCTACGTGCAGTTTACCTACTCGAACTACTACGACGACCGCGTGCGCTTCAACCGCCTCTATCACGACCTATGCTCCTACTACGGCACGCCCCTGCGCCGCAACGGCATGAGCGGACATTTCTCCTGGTACGGCGGCGACGGCATCGGCTTCGTGAACCTGGGCCTCACTTACACCAACGGCCGCTACTACACCTCGCTCTCCTTCGGCCTGTAAGCTATTCAGTACAAATACCTCAAAAAGAGAGGATGCCACCAATCGGCGGCATCCTTTTTTTTGCACCAAATATGGATTTTGAGTGGGATTTGGCGTGGAAAGACATTGAGCTAATAGCCCAAGCTGTCCTTTTAAGTCTTTATGAAGGGAGATATTAGTGGCGGTGGGCGTGGTCGCGGTAGTACTGCTGGAGGTTTTTCAGGTACTCGAGTTGCACCTCATGGCAGATAAGCAAGGTGGCCACGAGGAAAAGGCAGTAGAAGGCCATCCACACAAAGAACACATTGCGGTGCTCGCCATGCTTAACCTTGTAGAGGACGAAAACCGCCATGGGGATGAACAGGAATTCGAAGGGGAGCACGTAGCGGCTCACCGAACCGCCCACCACATAGGCGATAATCAGAAAGACGATGGCCGGCCAAAAGGCCCACACGCCCAATCCACCACCGCTTCGTCGCCACGACATGAACAGGTAGTAGAACATGACAAGTCCGCCCACAAAGTACCACATAACCCTGATGCGCGGGAAGAGTTCCAGCACAGCCCCTTCGGCACCCGCATTATATATCCATGGGAAGGGGATAACGAACTGAACGGCGGCGGTGAAGGGCAACAGCAGCAGGCGTTTCCACACGGGATAGTAGAAATACTGACCTATCATCTCAAGATAGGGCTGCTGGGCATAGCCAGTGATAAAGAGGCGCTGCATGGGATACCCACCGGCAATAGTGCTCACCTGCTGACTGAAAGGATAGAACGAAAGGCAATATCCCACCGCGAACGAGATGATGGTCATGGCGAGCAGCACACAACCACGCTTCCATCGCACGCGCCACTTGGTGACGGTCAATAACACCACGCCGAGCATAAAGAAATAGACGAAGCTCGTCCTCACCACTGCCATGAGCAGACTACCACCCAACATGAGAAGCCAGCAGCGACGCCACTCGCGGCAATCAGGGTCGTCGTGGGTCACGAACCGCGCCAAGGCGAGCCCCACGGCGGTGGTGGCGAGGTAGCAAGCCGGGTCTTTGAGCACTTTCAAGGCGTGTGCGAGCATGAAAAACAGCAAGGAGCACATCATGAGTGCGGCAGCCATCACCCAACGCGAGGTACGCTCGTCACGTGGCGCTATAAGGGCCACCGTCATCTTTCCTGTAAGGACAATGGCGAGCAGGGTACACATCACGTTGAACACCAGCGGCCACACGAGGTGTACGCCCAGCACGCGCCAAATGAGCGAAATGATGAGGGGATAGCCCACAAAGGTGACGCGTGGACGCTGCACCGACGGGTCAATCTGCGACAAGGCCCAATTGAAATAACCCAAGTCATCGCTACGCAGATGGGGGTGTTGCATCATGGCACTGTCGCCGCCCGTGGCTTGGAAAATGCTCAACGTCACCATCACGCCCAGGATGGCCCACGCCAGCAACAGCCAGCAACGGGAGCCGATGCCTGCGTTGGCATCGCGTGCGAGCAACACCCGTGCCGGCAGATAAGCCACAAGGAGGCCTGCGGCCAGTCGTGCGGCATCAGGCAGCGCAAAGTAGCGCAGCCCCCATAGCGACACGAGGGCGAGCACCAGCACTTCCAATACGATGAAAGCGACACGTCTATTTATCTTCCAAGACACAAAGTCTACGATTTTAGCGGTGCAAAAGTAATATATTTCTTTAGGTTACGCAAGATTAGGGGTAGTTTTCGGCAAAAGTGACCGTGGGCGTGGTGCCCGAAAAGTCGATGGTGATGGTTTGCATCACAATCCAGTTGGTCCAGTAAAGTTGCAACGTGAGGGTGCGAGGGCCGGTCCACGCATAGTTACCGCTCACCGTCCAGCGGCTGTCGAGGCCACGGATAGGGTCGTAGTTGACCGGTTCGGCGCCATTGTGATAGGGCGGCGCCATAGTCACGGTGACTGGTTCGCTCCACTTACCGTAGGAAAGCTGGAAATTGGCGGTTTTTCCGTCGATTTTTGCCAATTTGAGGTCATATCCGCCATTGGTTGGCGTGAGCGAAATTTCAGCGAAATTTCGGGCGTTTTCGGGCAGTGCTATTTTATCGGCCCCCCCCCCTTTGTGGCTTTTCTTACCTTGTAGCACGGGCAGCGTGAGGTGAACCATTTTTTGTGTCATGCGCTTGAGCTGGGTAGCGGTGCCGGGCTGGTCGACACCGGGCACGAGCTGTTGCCAAATGGCGCGCAACTCGTCACGTGTGCGCTTGCTGATACCGGCCATCACCACCACCATGTCTTGGTCGGGCATGACGACGATGAACTGTCCATAGGCACCGTCGGCCCGCACTGCGCCATCAAGAAGACATCGCCACATCTGGTAACAGTAGCCCTGATTAGTGTCGGTGGGCGTGTCGCCCGGAAATTTATAGTTGATTTGATAAGACGTCATTTCATTAATCCACTGCTCGCTCACGAGGCGCTGGCCATTCCAAAGCCACTTATGAAGGATGAGGAGCCCTATTTTTGCCATCGACTCGGCTTGAAGACGCAGGCCGTAACCAGCCGTGTTGTAGCCGTCGGGGCTCAGCTCCCAGTCGGCGACGGTGATGTGCATGGGGTCAAAAAACTTGACACGCATATAGTCGAGAAGCGTCATTCCCGTGATGCGCTGCACAATCATACTCAGCGTGAAAGTACACATCGAGTCGTAGCGGAAGCGCCCCAGTTCCTCAACGGGCCTCGCCAGCCAAGCGCGTTCCCAGTCGTCGCTCGCCGTAGAGAAGTCGAGGGTGGGCATGATGCCCGAGCTCATGGTAAGCAGGTGGCGCACGGTGAGGTCGGCGAGCGCGGCGCTGATGGTGTCGGGGCACTTGTCGGGCAGAAGGGCGCACACGCGGTCGTTAAGGCTGAGGCGGTTCTCGTCAATGAGACGCCCCACGGCGAGCGCCGTCACCGTCTTGCTGCACGAGTAGAGGGTATGCACGTCGGCCGCCGCGAAAGGCGCAGGATGTGCCTCGGCGATAACCTTGCCGTGGCGCAACACCACGAGGTGGTGCAAATGGGTGTCGGGGATAGCCATGAGGGTATCGACGAAGCGTTCGATGGCTTGCGGCGACACTCCCTCGTCGAGTGCGCTTGCGCGCGGCAATTCGTTCACCTGGCCCCTCACGGCAAGCACAGAGAGCGCTATCAGTAAAGACAAAAGGATTCGTTTCATAGTTTCAGCTTTTTTAGTGCTGCAAAATTAGCCATAATTCACCACATTTGCAAAAGAAGAACAAGACAGAGTCAAAGACATAAGAACATAAGTCCTCATAAGAACAAAAGAATATTTTTTCTTCTCCAACCTAATTATAATTTGAGCCCATAAAAAATAGGCTCAGTAAAACTTGTGTTCCTTATGAGGACTTATGTTCTTATGTCTTCAATATGGTGTAAAAACGTGGAATGAAAGGCGGCCGCCTTGACCCGTGGTGGGTCGTGGCGGCCGCCCGATATGAGAAGCTAATTTAAGCTATGTTCAATTACTCGGTAAAGCCTTGATAACGGACACCGTGGTAGCGCCAGCAGGCCACGCCGGAATCATCGTCGTCGAAGACCGCGTCGAAAGTGATGGCATCGACGGGCTTGCCGTGGATATTCAAACCACCGTCCTTGGAAACCTTACCGTTGGTAATGGTAATATGGCCGGTTTCAACAAGGTCGTAAGGAAGGTCCTTACAAGCGAACGTCTTGTTGTTGTAGTCGATGGGCACGAGGAACTGAAGTCCCCAGAAGCCACCGTCATAAAGCCACATCTTGTCGGTGTCGTCGTTGGTGGTAGCATAGGTCTGGATGGAGAACTGGCCAATGCCATACGGGTCTTCAAGTACGGTACCATCGCCAAGGACAGCGTCAACAGTCACCAGCCATTCGCCGGTCATGTCCACAATCTTGAAACCACCGGGTTCCTCATTAGTTTCGGGGTCACACGAAGTGAAGGCGAAACCCATGGTGAGCAGTGCAATAATTGAAAATATATACTTTTTCATAATCATGTTGTCGTTTTACGATTTGTACAATTGATTATTCTTCCTCGGGGAGCGGTGATACCCACACCAAAACAGGTGCCATGTAGATTTGGCCAGCATAGCTCAGCTTATAGCTGATAGTCTTAGTTTGGACGTCATACTTAGCGCCGTCAGCAAAGTAGTCGAGGCTGTCGCCCCAAGTGGGGGTGTAGCTGTCGAGGAGCTCCACATTGCCGTCGTTGTCCACGCTGATGTAGCCCGTCATGGCATATCCCCAGCCATAGCCACGGATTTGCGCATACCAGCCACCGAAGAGGTCGTCGCAGTAGAAGATGCCAGGCACAACCTCCTCAAACGTGATGCCGGAAACCTGGTTGGTCTTGCCGTAGAAAGCGGCGCGGTCGGCATAAGTCTTGCCATTGTTCAGGTAGATAGAAGCCTCCATATCGGCATCGTAAACACCACTCATGTCGATTGTGACATTGGGGTCATAGACGCACACGGTGCGGCTAGCCGAGATGTCGAAACCATCGTCGTTGGCTGCCGAGTAGACGATAGGATAGAAACCAACGGTGTTCACATCCACTTCACCTTCGGTGACGATGCGGTCAGCAGCATCCTCACCACCGAGAGTGGCCTTGCAGCCTGGGTCAACAAACTTCGAACCCTTAGGGATAGCGATAAAGTCATCGCCCTGCATCTCGAGCACCACATAGTAAGTGAGGCGCGAGTCGGTAAGCTGGTCCTTATCGTCGTTACACGACGTGAAGGCGATACCCATCGTAGCCATGAAAAGGGTCATTGCAAAGATATATAATTTCTTCATAGTCGTAATATCAATAAATAGTTACTGAAAATAATGCTTGTTCGCGCAATTATTTGGCATCCCAGAACACGCGGTCGCTCAGCAGCTTGGCAGCCGGGGTATTGGCGTTGAGCTGACGGGCACGCGCGGGATAAGGAACACGTTTGCAAAGGCCACCGGCATCGATATAGTTCACAGCAGGAACAATCATGTCGCCAGCGTTATAGGCGGTGGGATCGCTATAGATTTGCTTTGCACTGAGCGGGCTGGTGGCGGGAACGTCGGTACGACGAATCTCGCTCCAAGCTTCCATGTGGTCAACCATGAAGAGGGCAACCCACTTCTGCATATAAATAAGCTTAAGCTTGTTGGCCGTGCCCGACTGTGCATCCCAGCTACCAGCGGCAGCGAGGAAGTCGGCAGGATCAACGGCAACCTTCGTGGCGAAGTCGGCGGTCACGCCAGCCTCGTAAGCGGCCTTAGCGGCACCCTCGTTGTTGTTGAAGCGGAGCTGTGCCTCGGCGATGAGGAACTGAAGCTCGCTCTGCGAGAACAGATAGATGGGAGCTGCAATCATCGAAGTGTAGTTGATGGTGCTCACGTTGTCGTTCTTCCACGAGCCAGCCCATCCGCCCATCACAGTCTTGGAGCCGGGGATTTGACCCACATACTTGCCATCGGCAACGTTGGGAACCATACCGTAAGCAATGCGGGGGTCACTGGTTTGCAACATATAGGAAGCGATGGGATAAGCAGCCACATGGTTCATCGTACCGAGCTCGCGACGGCTGTCGTACCAGGGGTTGTACTGGCCCTCGGAGTTGCTGTAAACATCCCAAGCCACATTGCCGGTGAAGAACTCGTTCTTCGAGAGAAGGGTCTTGACCTTTGCCTGATAGTCGGCAGCATTGACGCCACCATCAATGAGACGGAGGTACATGCGCAGGCGCAGTGCGTTGGCAAATCCCTTCCACTGGTCAATGCTCTTACCCAACATGGGGTCGGTGAGCGTCATGAGGTCACCTGAGAGGTTCTTCTCGGCTTCTTCCATTTCTTGGAGAACACCTTCGTAGACGGCCTTACCCTCTTCCCAAGCGGGATTGGGATTAGCACTGCCTTGGAGAGCCTCCTTGTAAGGAGCCATATCAATATTGTCAACGACAAGAGCGAAGATATAAGCGCGGAGAACGGTGCAAGCGTAGATGTCGCTGGGGTTGTCGCTGCGGCTCATAATTTCGTTCAAATCCTGTAGAGCGTTGGCATAGAGATAGATATAGGGGCGATCGAAGAGGTTCGACGACTCATCAAGGTGGAGCTCGGCCAGGTCGTTATACTGGTTGGCTTCGGGACGCTGCTCGAAGTACTGTGCGAAGAAACCACCGTAGTTAAACATTTGGTCGCCCAACACGTCGGCCACAGCATTCTCGGCAGCCGGGAAGATGAGGTCGGAGGTCACAGACCCACCATCGGGGTAGTTAGGGTTATTGTTGATGTCGAGGTCACAGGAAGTGAGCGCCATCAAGCAACCAACGGTATATAATAAAAACTTTTTCATAGTGTTGTAACGCATTTAAATGTTAGAATTTAACCTTTACGTTGAAACCGAACTTACGCGAGCTGGGGTTAGCCGAGTACTCACCGAAGTTACCTTCAAGGTCGTTACCAAACGAAGTCATTTCGGGATCGATGAACGTGTTGCTCGAAGGAGTCCACAAGAACAGGTTGTTACCGAAGGCGCTCACACTCACGCCAGTAAGGAAGGTCTTAGCAAACCACTTGCTGGGGAGGTCCCAAGAGAGGACTACCGAACGCAGCTTCACGTAGCTCTTATCGACGAGGAAAGCAGCGTCGAGGTCGCGGCCACCATTGTTCCAGTAATTGTAGATATTAGTAGGATCGAGGTACGTGGTGTTCTCGACGTAGTTGCCGTCGCCATCGACCTGTACCGAGTTGGGCACGATGAACGGGTTACGGTTGTTGTAAGCCGTCTGGATAGCGTTACCGGTGAAGTACATGATGTCCTTAGTGCGCGAGAACATGACACCGCCCTTGCGGATGTCAAGGCTAGCGCTGAGGCTCACGCCCTTGTAGCGGAACGTGGTTGAGAAGCCCATCTGGTATTTATTGTTGATGGAGCCAATGATTTTCTGATCAGGATCTTGGATGGGAAGACCTGCGTTGTCGCAAACGACCTTGCCGTCTTCGGTCATCTGGGGCACATAAGCCTTGAACACACCGAGGGGCTCACCCACGATTGCGTAGAGGCCGGTACCGGCGCTGAAGCCGTAGATCAACGAGCTGCCGCCGAGTTCCTCAGGCAGGCTGATGACTTTACTGTTGTTCTTAGTGAAGTTCCAAGAGAGATCCCACTGGAAGTCCTTAATCTTGACGGGGGTGACACTGACGAGGAGCTCGACACCGCGGTTGCGCACCTTACCGAGGTTCATGTTCTGGTAGGTGTAACCGGTGGCGGGATCCATGTTCAGCGAGAAGATTTGCTTGTCGGTGTTACGATTGTAATAAGAGAAGTCGAACGACAAGCGGTTCTGGAAGAAGGCCATCTGGAGACCGGCCTCAAACTCGGTGGTCATCTCAGGACTCAGGTTCTGGCTACCCAGGGTGTTACCCACGGTGTAGGCGTTGGTACCCGTCTTGGTGAAGGGGAAGTTACTCGAGCCCCAACCACTGGAGCTAGCGCCGGCCTGTCCGTAAACCGAGTTGGTCATATAGACGCTGGCGTCGTTACCAGTCTTACCCCAAGCGAGACGCAGCTTACCATAGGTGAGCGTGTTCTTGGCTTCGTTGCTCAGCAGCTCGCTGAAGAGCCAGCTGGCGGTGAGACCGGGATAGAAGAAGGAGCGGTTGCCCTTGGGCAGGGTCGATGACCAGTCGTTACGCAGGTTGACGGTGAGGAAGACCATGTTCTTCCAGTCGGCCTGTGCGGCGAGGAAGACACCAAGGTAACGGCGTTTCCACTGGTATTGCTCTACAGTGGGAATTTCGGCACTGTTGCTCAGGTTGTACCAAGTGGGGATGGTGAGGTTGGTCACGCTACCATAGAGATAGCTGTAGCGACGTTCGTTGCCGTTGAAACCGAGGTCGGCGTTAGCGTGCCAATCTTGAGTGATTTGCTGGTCATAGCTGAACATGGCGGTGTGGTCCATTTCACGACGACGAGTAGTCTGCTGGGTGACCTGGCCAGTGATTGCGCTAAGGCAGTCGGCCCAGTTGGGGGTGTCGGGATACATAGCGCTGAGGTTGGGCTCGCCGGTATCGTGTTGTCCGGTGTTGGTGTCCATACCGAAGCGGTAAGTAAGCCTGAAGTATTTCAAGAACTCGTAGCTGAGCTCGAAGTTGCCATAGAAACGCTCTTGCTCATAACGGTTCTGGAAGTTCTCAAGAATATAGTAGGGGTTGGTGACACCGTAAGGAGTGTAGTAGTAACCGGGAGTGTTGAAGGGGTTGGAAAGGTCCTTCATCTCGGTGATAGCGATGTCACGCGGAGTTTGCATGATAGAGTTGTACATGCTGGTCTTGCCCTGACCCGTGGTGACGAACTTGTTACGCTGGAAGGCGTAGTTCAACGAGGTGCTGAACGTGACGTGTCCCTGGGTGTGGCTTGCGCGAGCACTGAAGGTGTACTTGTTGTAGCTGTCGGCGCTGGTGGGGATGATACCGTTATCGCTGATTTGCGAGAGCGACAGATAATAAGTACTCTTGTCGGTGGCACCATTGAACGACAGGCTGTTGTTGAAACGGAAGCCAGTGTCGAAGAAGTCCTGCACGTTCTTCTCGATGGGCACATACGACTTCATGTACTGCGAGTTGTTGTAGATGTTACCGTAACGCAGAGTGGAACCATCGAACGAGGGACCCCACGAACCGTTCTCGATATCGGTCTTCTCACCGTACCAGCCCATACCGAACATGTTCTGCTGCTGCGGGATGCGGAGCAGCGTCTCCCACTGGAGGCCACCGTTGTACTCGATACCGACGCCCTTGGCCTGCTTGCTACCCTTCTTGGTGGTAATCAGGATGACACCGGCACCGGCACGGCTACCGTAAAGAGCGGTAGCGGCAGCGCCCTTAAGGATGGTCATGCTCTCAACGTCGTCGGGGTTGACGGCGCTGGCGCCGTTACCGAAGTCGTAGCCGCTGTTCAGACCGTCAGTGCTATACACGGCGCTGTTGTTCAGGGGCACACCGTCGACGACATAGAGAGGTTGGTTGTTACCGCTGAGCGAGCTGACACCACGGATGATAACGCTCTTCGAAGAGCCCGGGTCGCTGCTCGATTCGGTAATCTGCACACCAGCGACCTTACCAGCGAGGCTCGACATGATGTCGTTAGTACGCGTCGCCACAAGGTCTTCACCCTTGACTGCCGTTGCCGAGTAACCGAGCGCCTTAGCCGAGCGCTTGATACCCATGGCGGTCACCACCACCTCGTCGAGCGTATTGCTGCTCTCCTCGAGTGCGATGGTCTGGCCATCGCTGGCGGGTACAGTCTTGGAGACATAGCCAATGCAGGAAACGTTGAGTTGCCTCACGTTGTCGCCCACATTGAGAGTAAACACACCATCAAGGTCGGTTGCGGTACCTTGTCCGCCACCCACGGGCATAATCGTTGCGCCAGGCAACGGTTCTCCGTCGGCGGCAACCACCACCTTACCCTTAATGGTCTTAGCCTGTGCTGCTCCGATGAGCAGGCACAGCACCATCAAAGTAGATAAAAATCTCTTCATAATAACATTTTTTAATGTGAATGAGTTAATCGAGAATTGTCCTCTTTTAATTTATGAATGAGTTAACTGAGAAAGGTCCTCTTTTAACCTAAACAATAAAAATAGCTTTATTAATTAAGTATAACACATAATAGTATCCCACTCGCTCCACGCACTGGGCGCTTCACGTCAGGATGAGTCCACAAAGTTAATTATTGCGCGTTCCATCGCGTCTTAGACTAAGGTCTTTGCTGCGGGTTGATAGGACATACACAATAATACCTCACAAATTTCGGGTGCAAAGTTAATATTTTTTTAACAAACACAACCAACAATCGGGCATTTTAACTTTTCCCGCCCCGGTCCCATAAAGCACACCGCCCAAAATGTTAAAATATGCGCGGTTTTAACACTCTGCTTTAACAATCCAACCCCATTAGGGCATCTTCGCGCGCGAACATTCATCTTGTGAAGGACCGTTGTGCAGTGGTGCCATTCAGCGTCCGGTTATTGTGTTCTTATACCCCTAAAAATTGTTTTTTTGGATATAAATAGGTGAGTATTGGGAAAAAAGCCGTATCTTTGCGCGATTTTTAGTGACCGCATGAAAGTTAAGATACATAGCGAGGGCGTGAACATCATCTTGGTGTTGCTGTTCATTTTGCTGGCCATCAACATTCCGGCTTATATATTTATAGGATATAAGTGGGTGCCCATCACCATGATTGTGATTTCGGTCGTGCTGTTCCTGCTGGTGCTTAACTTCTTCCGCCTCCCCAAGCGCCATTTCAAGGGCGACGCCGATGGCGTGGTGGTGTCGAGCGTCGATGGCACGGTGGTGGCCCTCGAGGAAGTGTACGAGGGTGAATACCTGCATCGCAACGTGATTCAGCTGTCGGTGTTCATGAGCGTGTTCAACGTGCACGCCAACTGGGTGCCGCTGCGCGGCGAGGTGAAATATGTAAAGCACCACGCGGGCCGTTTCCTGGCGGCGTGGCTCCCCAAGTCGAGCACCGAGAACGAGCGCAGCGCCATCGTCATCAAGTCCGCAAAGAACGGTGCCGACGTGCTGGTGCGCCAAATTGCGGGCGCCATTGCCCGGCGCATCGTCACCTACGTGGAGCCCGGCGAGCAGGTCGATATCAGTGACTTCATCGGTTTCATCAAGTTTGGTTCGCGCGTCGATATCTACCTGCCGCTCAACACCGAAATCAAGGTGAAGTTGGGTGACAAGACGGTGGGCGGCATCACCGAGGTGGCGCGCCTGAAACCTCTCGACGAAGAATAACCCCCTTCCCCACCCCATGTTCCGCGCTATCAAGAACAATATCCCCAACGCCATCACGTGCCTCAACCTGCTGTGCGGCACGCTTGCCATCATCGCCGCCTTCAGCCCCTACGACGAACTGCTGTGGGGCCTGCAAGGCTATCAGGTGGCATCCGTCATGATAGGTCTGGCGGCCGTGGCCGACTTTGCCGACGGCTTCGTGGCGCGGCTCCTGGGCGCGTCGTCGCCGATGGGCAAGGAGCTCGATTCGCTATGCGACTGCGTGAGCTTCGGTCTGGCGCCCGCCATGATTCTCTATAACCAGATGCAGGCGGCCTGCCCGGGCCATTGGCTGTGCTATGCCACGCTGGCCATCCCGGTGTTCGGTGCACTGCGATTGGCGCGTTTCAACATCGACACGAATCAGTCGACGACATTCACGGGCCTTCCCATTCCTGCCAACGCCATCTTCTTCGTGGGATTCGCCGAGTGGTACGCCCACCACGCCTCGACTACCCCGTGGGTGCCTGCGGCATGCGCCGTGGCGATGTCGCTGCTCATGGTGTGCTCGCTGCGCATGTTCTCGCTCAAGATGCACAGCCTGAGCCCGAAGGAGAACTACCGGCAGTACCTGCTGGTAGTGGCCGCCGTGGCCCTCGTCGTGACGCAAATCGTGATAGGCCAGCCGTGGGTCATCGCCCTGGCGTGGATTATCCTGTTCTATGTGTTGCTGTCGGCCATTTCGCGCGTGAAATAGTGAGCTTTGAGCAACGAGCTGAGAGCTTTGAGCCAAAAAAAAGACTTAAGAATAAACAGTTAATCCGCCATGCCTTTTTTCGTCATCCTGCTTGTCCTATTCCTGCTCTTTTTCCTGTGGGTGATGCGACCCACAGTGCGGCGCTCAACACGCGGCACAAAAAGCGCGCGCAAGTCGTGGTGGCCGGGCGGCGCCGAGCAGAAAGGCCGCTACGTGGACTACGAGGAACTGCCCGACGATGGCAGCGACGAACCCTCGGAGCCATCCAAAAAGAGCGCCCCGACGCCCAGCGAGCCCCGCATCAAAGATGCCGAGTACGAGGAAATCCCGTGAGAATGTGAATCTGGTAAAGAGATTTAAAATGCGAAATTCGCAAATTAGGCGAACTTCGCAATTTTTTTATCCTCCGACTATGGTCAAAGGAGTCGCCCGCATGGGCATCCTTCTATGATAACTTGACGTTACTGGAAGAAGGGGAAGAAGTAGTAGGCTGCAATCCATAGCATGGAGATGCCGTTGGCATATCCCACGACCTTGCCGTCGGCGTCGGTGACCTTGCCGGTGCTGCGGTCGATGGTTCCTAGCAGGTGGCTTTCGCCGTCACGCACCTCACCTTCGACGGTGACGAAGCCAATGCGCTGCCCGTCCTTGTCGAGGATTTGCAGGTCCTTGGTGACGGTTCCCACGAGTTTGTTGTGGGCATTGGCGATTGTGCCGTCGGGGTTGAAGAATCCGAGGGCGTTATACTTGGCATCGCGCACGGTGCCGTTGGGCGAGATTTTGCCGATATAGTTGTAGTCGCCGTCGCGCAGGTTCTGTGCCGAGGCCATGCTGGCTCCCCACAGGAGCGTGAGCATGAATATTGCAATTAACTTTTTCATTTTTCCAAGAGTTTTAATGCGGGTTTTTTCGTTTTCTTGAACGTTGGAGGGCACAAAGTTAAGTATAATTCCACAAATAAAAAACTGTTGCCCCAAATTAGTTCAATCAAAAGAATAGTCCCAAAATTCATTTTTTTTCCTGCAAACTTCATTGTTTGCGATAATTTGACTATCTTTGTGGGATTTAGTTTAAATTTCCCTATTTCCATCTTCTAAAAGCTATGCGACCCCGACTATTGATAATTTACACTGGCGGCACGATAGGGATGATTGAGAACCCTGTCACCCACGCCCTTCAGCCCTTCGATTTCTCTCACTTGATGGAGAATGTGCCCAAGGTGAAGAAACTCGACTACGAGATTGATAACCTGCAATTTGCCAGTCCCATCGACAGCAGCAACATGAACCCGGCGCACTGGGCCGAGATAGCCAGCGCCATCGAAGCCAGCTACGACCAATATGACGGGTTCGTCGTGCTCCACGGCACCGACACCATGGCGTTCACGGCGAGCGCCCTGAGTTTCATGCTCGAGAACCTGAGCAAGCCCGTCATCATCACCGGGTCGCAACTGCCCATCGGCGAGGTGCGCACCGACGGCGAGGAGAACCTCATCACGGCATTGCAGGTGGCGGCGGCCGTCGACCACCGCGGTGACCCCATGGTGCAGGAAGTGGCCATCCTCTTTGAGAACCACCTGTTGCGCGGGAACCGCAGCACGAAGATGAGCGCCGACAACTTCAACGCGTTCGCCAGCAACAACTATCCCGAGCTGGCCCGCATAGGGCTCGACATCACGTTTAACGAGGACGCCCTCTACCGCGTGCCCACGCGGCGCCCTCTCAAGGTGCGCTTGACGATGGACCCGCACGTGATGTTCATCACGCTCCACCCCGGCATGACCGAGAAGACATTGCGACACCTGCTGGCGACACCCGACGTGAAAGGCTTCGTGCTCAAGACCTACGGGGCCGGCAACAGCCCGTCCTACGAGTGGTTCACGCATGCGCTTGCCGAGGCGGTGGAGAACGGCCTCGTCATCCTAAACGTGACGCAGTGCCCCAACGGCGCCGTGAACCCCGTGCTCTACGAAACGGGCGACGGACTGCAACGCGCGGGCGTGATTGCCGGCGGCGACCTCACGAGCGAGGCCGCCATCACCAAGTTGATGTATCTCTTCGGCCTCGGGTTGCCCACCGACACGGTGAAGAAATACCTGCGACACAGCCTGTGCGGCGAAATGACGGTGTAAGATTTTAGTTTTTAGTTTTTAGATGTTAGATTTAACTAAAGACTCAAGACTCAGGACTAAAGTTAATTAGGAATGAGGAATTAGGAATTGGGAATTGACTTCGACAAAGGACTAATTAGGAACTATGCTTTGAGCCTCAAAACAGGAACGAAAATAACAAAATATAAAGACAATGAGAACAAGATTTTTCAAATCAATATTGCTGGCGGTGGCGCTGATGGCTGCGTTGCCCGCAAGTGCCTACAACTTCATGGTCGATGGCTTGTGCTACAACTTCAACAGCAACGGCACCTCGGTCACCGTGACGTATGAAAGAGAATCACCTCCGAGATATACAAGTCTCAATGGAGCAATTACCATTCCCGAAACCATTACCTATAGCGGCACCACTTACTCCGTCACCTCCATCGGCGAAGGTGCGTTCTCAGATTGCAGTGGCTTGACGAGCGTGACCATCCCGAGCTCCGTCACCTACATCGGCTATGTTGCG
>JAGCUP010000204.1 GCA_017962765.1 Muribaculaceae bacterium
AACCGCACAGCGAATTACCCGGAATTTTCAGGACGTTTCGATGAGCGATGCGCTGAAGTACATCCAGCAGCAGACAAGCAAACACAAAATCATTTTCATTTATAACGAGCTTGAGGACTTCAAAGTAACGGCCTCGGTAAAAGGCAAGTCGGTTCCCGAAGCCATAAAACAACTCATAGGTTTCTATCCCATCCGCATGACCCAGAATGGCGATAATGAAATCTATGTGGAATGTACTTACAAGACCGACAGCCATCTTACAGGCAAGATTCTCGACGAGTATGGTCAGCCGCTGCCCTATGTCAACATATCGATTCTAACCCCGGCCGATTCGACTTATCTCACTGGCGGGCTGAGTAACGAGAGCGGCGTGTTCGTCATCCCTATAGACCAACCACGAGTAATCGCCAAGTTCAGCTATATCGGTTATAAAACTGTCTATAGACTGTGCTCGCACGAGAATGTGGGCACCATCCAACTCCAAATAGAGGCAACCCAACTGAATGAAGTGCAAGTGAAAGGCGAGCGACCAATCATAAAAACTGATAATGGTCACTTAACTTACAATATGCCTATTTTGCTGGAAATACTCCCTGCTGATGATGCTTACGAAGCATTGACGAGAATTCCCGGTGTGGCTGATACAGGAAACGGACTGACATTTACAGGACGTTCCCTAACACTAATCATCAATGGGAAACCTTCAACCCTTAACGAAGAGCAAATCATGGAGCGATTGAAGCAAATACCGGCTTCACAGCTTGCTAAAGTCGAGGTGATGCCATCGGCTCCAGCCAAATATCATGTTCGCGGCATGGCAATCAATATTGTTACGAAGGATTTCACCGGAACAAACCAATTTTCAGGACAACTGATGGCGGGTTGGCAACAGAGCAAGTATGGCACAGGCTATGCAGGCGGTAGCCTCATCTACAATCACGGCAAGCTGAGTGTTGATGCTTCGTACAAATTTACTGACGGCACCGGCTATGGGCAAGTGGAGCACGAGGCTAACCATCCGCTTGGCGAACAGCGCATTGCCTATAGCGACAAGACCCGCAACCGCAGTGACGGCATCGACCATGATTACCACATAGGCATGGACTATGCTATTGCCGACGACCATCGTCTAAATGTAGCTTATACGGGCCAATGGAACTCTACTCGTTCCACCAACGTTACTACAGGTTCAACGCAGTCCACACAACACTCCAACCAACACGAGTATTTGCACAATGTGGATGCCAATTACTCTGCACCCTTCGGACTGCAACTCGGAGTTTCATACACCAACTATCAAGAACCGCGCACGCAAGTCCTTGAAGGTAAGCTATACGACATCAGCCGCAACCTATATGTCGATAGCCGTCAAAAAGTGGGAAAATGGCTCTTTACCGTCGACCAAACCCACTCGCTGTCGAAAGGATGGGAATTGAGCTATGGTGGAAAGGCTCAGTTTGCCAATAACAATAGCTATCAGACCACTCTTGACGAGAACCACCAGCTGATGCCCGATGCCACGTCTCATGTTGACTACGATGAGCGTATTTTGAATGCATACGCTGGAGTGAGCAAACAAATTGGGGAGTCACTGAGTCTTGATGCGTCACTTACTGCCGAACAATATCATGCTACCAAGTGGAACGAGTGGCGCGTCTATCCTCAGTTCAACGCTATGTGGAACATAAACCCCAAGAATATGCTCAATCTTTCGTTCAGCAGTCAGGCAGTATATCCCAGTTACTGGAGCACCATGAGCAATATTTATTATACTTCGGGTTATACCGAGATTTGGGGCAACCCCGATTTGAAGCCGATGTCAAAATACGACCTCAATCTGATGTGGTTGTTGAATCGAAAATATACCTTCACAGCTTTTGCTACGTTTGAACCAGATTACTTTGTGCAAATGGCTTACCAACCCGCTGATCGTATGGCTGTTGTGATGAAGGAGACCAACTTTGATTATTCCAATTACTTCGGCCTGCAAGCCTCGGCACAATTCAACATAGGCAGTTGGCTCAACGGTAACGTCAACGCTACACTTCTCTATCGTCACGATAAGAGCGATAATTTCTTTGACATACCCATCAACCGCACCCACTTGTCGGGGATATTGAGCGGTATGATTGCAATCAAACCATCTTCACGGCACAATATCCAGCTCATCCTCAATCCGTTCTTTCAGTCAAAGGCCATTCAGGGAGTCTATGACATCGACCCGTTGCTGAGTCTCAATGCCACGCTCCGTTATACTTCCAACAACGGTAAGTGGAGCATAGTCGCAAAAGGGAACAACATCCTTAATACCCACATCAACACGCGCTCCCGCATCAGTAATCAGGACTATACCTTGCACCTCTGGATGCCTTACACTAGGTATTCGCTAACTTTCATCTATCGCATTGGCAACTTCAAGGAGAAGAAAAAGAAAGAGGTAGATACCTCCCGCATGGGCTACTAAAATACTTCTTTAACTTCGATAATAGTAAATAACTTAATCATTCTGCCGAGGCACGAACAGTGCCTCGGTTCTTTGTCAATCTTGGCACTTTTTTGCGTTGAAAGGTAATTTCAACAGGTTTTAATAGCCTAAAGTGTGAAATAGGTTAAAAGTTTTATCTTGTTGCAACCTTTCACCCTTTAGTGTGCGTCTAATAATTGCGAACGAAAATACTTTTACAGAAGAAAACCAAAAAACAGATATAAGCCCGGTTTGGCAGTGGCAATTAAAGCAATATATACCTGCTTCATTATATTAATCGGTTGTGGTTGGAATCATAGTTGGTGCCAACCTACACCTTAATATGACACTTTCTCTTAATCCAAAAAAGTATGGTGTCTTAAATGTGAAACACGAGAAAAGTAGATAAATCGATATAATGAGTCCCGGCAGTTTTCGGATAACCCCCAAGACTGCCGGGACTAATTTTTGCAATAAAGCATGAAATGCTGTTGCTTGCTTACATGATGCCGCGGTCGCGGAGCTTCAGCTGCCACTTCCATGCGCTGAGCATGGTGTCATCGAGGGTTTCCTCGGCTTTCCACCCGAGAACCTCGTTAGCGCGCTTGGGGTCGGCCCAAATCTTGACAATGTCGCCGGGTCGTCGTCCAACGATTTTGTGGGGTACTTTGACGCCGGTGGCACGCTCGAAGGAGGCGAGCAGTTGCAGGACCGATGCTCCTTCGCCTGTGCCAATGTTGAACACCTCAAGTGGTTCATCGCTCTTGTCATCGAGCATTCGCTCGAGGGCTTTGACGTGGGCCTTGGCAAGGTCAACCACATTGATGAAGTCGCGGATGCACGAGCCGTCGGGGGTGTCGTAGTCGTCACCGAAGATGCTCAGCTCCTTGCGTACGCCGATAGCCGTCTGCGTAAGGTAGGGGACGAGATTGGCGGGCACACCGTTGGGTAGCTCACCAATTTCGGCGCTGGGATGTGCCCCAATGGGGTTGAAATAGCGCAGGAGGATGGCTTTGATGGGAGCACCGCTCTTGATAAAGTCGGCAATGATGTCCTCGCTCACCTGCTTGGTAGCCCCGTAAGGCGATGTGGCCTTCTTGGTGGGAGCGTCTTCGGTGATGGGATTTTGGTCAGGCTCGCCGTAAACGGTGCAGGATGAAGAAAAGACGAATCCCTTGACGCCGAACTCGGGCATGAGCT
This sequence comes from Muribaculaceae bacterium, assembly GCA_017962765.1. Classification (GTDB taxonomy): domain Bacteria; phylum Bacteroidota; class Bacteroidia; order Bacteroidales; family Muribaculaceae; genus Sodaliphilus. The sequence goes on from JAGCUP010000204.1 coordinate 3,665, forward strand.
CGAGCAAATTGAGGAGGATGTTGAGGTTGTTGCGGTAGTAGAGAATAGGTTTCTCCACGCTTTCGCCCACTGCTTTGCTGGCGGCGAAATCAATGATGCCGGTAATGCCCGGGTTATCGGTGAACAGCTTGCGCAGTGTGTCGATGTCGGTGCAGTCGCCTTCGACGAAAACGGGTCGTATGCCGGTGATTCTCTCTATACCGTCGAGTACATCGATGTTGCTGTTGCTCAAATTGTCGATGATGACTACCTCGAAGCCAGCGTTTTGCAGCTCTACGGTGGTGTGGGAGCCGATGAAGCCGGTACCTCCGGCCACTAGAATTTTTCCTTTCATTTCGGGTAATGGGTTATTGGTTTATAAAGCCGTTGATAGCGCTTTGGCGATGCGCGGACACGCCTTGCCATCACCATAGGGGTTCACGGCATGACTCATGCGTTGATACTCTTTTTCATCATCAAGAAGCAGCGAGAGCGAGTTAACGATGATGTCGCGGTCGGTTCCCACCAGTTTGACGGTGCCGGCATCAATGGCTTCGGGGCGCTCGGTGGTGTTGCGCATCACGAGCACGGGTTTGCCCAGCCCCGGTGCCTCCTCTTGGATGCCACCGCTGTCGGTAAGGACGATGTGAGCCTTGTTCATGAGAAACACGAAGTCGAGGTATTCCAGCGGATTGATAAAGAAGAGGTTGTTATCGCCCTCCATGAGGTGGCCCAAGATTTCCTGGATGGGTTGCCGCACGTTGGGGTTAAGGTGCATGGGATAGACAAAGTCCACATCGGGATAACGCTCGCCCAGGTCCTTGATAGCATAGCAAATGTTGCGGAAACCGTCGCCGAAGTTCTCACGGCGGTGGCCCGTGATGAGCACGAGACGGCGCTTGCCATCGTCAAGTCGCGACACGTCATATCCTGCGTTGCGCAGTTCCACGGCGAGGCGCGTGTTGAGCGAGGCGTCGTTTTTTATCTTGTTCACCACGATGTGAAGGGCATCGATGACCGTGTTGCCGGTGACTACGATGTGCTCATCGGGCACGCTCTCATCGAGCAAATTCTGACGGCTTAGCGGGGTGGGGGCGAAATGGTAAGTGGTGATGCGCCCAGTGATTTGCCGGTTCATCTCCTCGGGCCACGGGCTGTAGATATCGCGTGTGCGCAAGCCAGCTTCGACGTGTCCTACTGGGATTTGCTGATAGAAAGCCGCAAGAGCAGCCGCCGTGCTGGTCGTGGTGTCTCCATGCACGAGTACCACGTCGGGCTTGACGAGTGTGAGGATGTCGCGCATTCCTACCAGCACCCTGGTTGTGATGTCGTACAGGTCTTGTCCCTTTTGCATGATGTTGAGGTCATAGTCGGGGACGATTTCGAAGATTTTCAGCACCTGGTCGAGCATCTCGCGGTGCTGGCCCGTGACACAAACGATGGTTTCAAATTCCTCGTCATGGCGTTGCAGCTCCTTCACGAGTGGTGCCATTTTGATTGCTTCGGGACGTGTCCCGAAGACGAGCATTATTTTCTTTTTCATATAAGTTGTTATAGATGATTGTGCCAAATAATAAGATATAGCGTCGGTTAGCGGGCGTATTTGAAGCTGGAGCCGCCGAGGAATTCTCGCATAATGCTTGTGGGCGGGATTTCCTTGTCATCAACGGGGATAAAGTAGTGGATGAACTTGAGCAGGCGATGAGCTTCGGAATATTCGGGGCAGTTCTTAGGTACTGAGGCCAGGATGACCTCGGCGTGGGTGCGCAGCACGGCGAACTCGATATTGAACGCCGAGTTGAACATTACGTCGGCTGTTTCCTGGAACGGGAAAATCCATTTTTCTTCGGCGTCGCACACGTTTTTCCAGTGGCTGATGGTCTCGCGGGCAGTGAAGGCTCCCTTGTTGTAATCGCGGATGATGCGGCGCAGCAAGCGGTTATCGCGCGTGGGAATCCAGTTGTGGTCGTCAAGCGAGACGCTGGTGAGGGCCGAGACATAGACCTTGAACTTAACACTGTCGGGCAACTTTTGCGTCAACAATGGGTTGAGGGCGTGGATGCCCTCAATGATGAGCACGCTGTCGCTCTTGAGCTTAAGTTTTTTGCCATTGTACTCGCGTTTGCCGGTGGTGAAATTGTATTCGGGTACCTCAACGCGTTCGCCGTTCATAAGGCGCATGAGGTGGTCTTCGAGCAGTTCGCAATCCACGGCGCGGATGTTGTCGAAGTCATAATCGCCGTTAGGCAGCAGCGGGGTGTCGACGCGGTTGACAAAGTAGTCGTCGGTTGAGAACGATATGGGACGCAGGCCGCACGCCAGCAACTGCACCGACAGACGTTTGCACAGCGTGGACTTGCCCGAACTCGACGGCCCCGTGATGAGCACGATGCGGATGGGATTCTCCTCGTCGCGGAAGCGGCGGTCAATTTCCTCGGCAATCTGGACGATTTTCTTTTCCTGGAGCGCCTCGCTCACCTGGATGAGTTCCGAGGCATGGCCCTTGAGGATGGCCTTGTTGACGTCGCCTACGTTCGACAGCCGCATAATGATGTCCCAGCGCACCTTTTCTGCAAACATGGCGAAAGTCTTGGGCATGTCGAGTTTTTCGGCTAGCTTGGTGGGCTCTTTGCGGTCGGGAGAACGCAGCAACATACCTCCGTTGAGGTATTCCACATCCCATATCTTGAGATATCCAGCCGAGGGCACGAGTGGACCGTAGTAGTAGTCGGCGGTATCACCCAGCGTATAGTAGTCGCTGTAAATCTGCCCGCACGATTCGAGCAGCTTCACCTTGTCAGAGAAACCGCGCTCGGCAAAGACGCGCACGGCCTCCTCGGTGGTGGCTTCGTGACGACGGAATGGCATGTCGGCATCGACAATCTCTTGCATGCGATTGCGGATGAGGTTCACGTCTTCCTCGGTGAGAGGGTCACCGTTACGTTTCTTCACGTTGCAGTAATAGCCCCGCGACAGGGGGTGCTCAATAAAGAGCTTACTGCCTGGAAACACATCGCTGGTGGCCTTGTAGAGCACGAAAGAAAGTGAGCGCACATAGACGCGGTAGCCCGAGCCCTCGCGGGCATCGAGGAATTCCACGTCGCGGTTTTGGAACAGGCGGAACTTGAGACCCTGCGAGGCGTTGTTCACCTTGGCCGAGACCACGGGGTAGGGGAACTGCAGTTCGTCGGCATACTCTTTGTAGACTTCGAGCAAGGAGGTTCCCTCGGGGAAACTCTTGGTAACGTTGTTGTTCTTACATCTAATTTGAAGCACAGCTTTAATATTTTTGGGGGTGAATAGTCGAGCTGGTTTGTCGCACCGGCGACGATTGATTGTGCAAAATTACAAAAAAAAATCTAATTTTGGTAATATTTGGCGATGTCGTGAAATATTATTGTGGAATTTGTTTGTTTGAACCCAAATCGGCATTGATTTGGGTTGAATAAAAAAGGCTCGCGCCACCTCTTGGGCGCGAGCCTTGTGGAAATCGTGATGGAGTGGGGGATTACTCGCCCTTGATGGCAGCCACGCCGGGGAGCACCTTGCCCTCGATGGCCTCTAAGAGAGCGCCGCCGCCGGTTGAGATGTAGCTCACCTGGTCTGCCAGTCCGAACTTGTTGACGCAAGCCACGCTGTCG
>JAGCUP010000205.1 GCA_017962765.1 Muribaculaceae bacterium
ACACTATCAGCACGCCTAAGGCAAACACAACCTATACGATAGATCCCCTCACTCCAGAACTAAAAGGAAAGAGCTACCGCATTCAAAGTGACTATAACGCCAACGAGTACTATATTCTTGAGAACCGCGCCAAGACGGGTTGGGATGCTTATTTACCTGCTTCTGGATTGCAAGTGACCCATGTTTACTACAATGCCACACGCTGGGACCGCAACACGGTCAACAACTACAACACACAGGGCATGACCATCATTCCTGCCGACAACTTGCTCAAGACTGTGGGCCCCGACGAAAATGGCGATTATTCCTTCGACTATGCTAACCAGGTGGGTGACCTGTTTCCTTACAAGGGTGTGAACGAGCTTACCGACGTTAGTACGCCGGCCGCCACCCTCTACGTGGGTGGTAAAATGGGCAAGCCCATCACCGACATCTCTAAGAGCGGCACGAAAGTCACGTTCACTTATATGCCTTATGTCCCCGAGAGTGTTGATGCGCCCGTGGCCAACGAGGTGGGTGAAGATGACATAACGTCCACGGGATTCACGGCTTCGTGGAATAGTGTGAGCGGAGCCGTGAGCTATGTGCTCAAGGTAATCAAGGCCATGCGCCTTGTCAATGAGACGTTTGCGAAATGCACGGCAGCTTCGAGCACGGCGATTTCCAGCATGGATAAATATGCCGACGTGGCCGGTTGGAGGGCCTCGACGGTTTATCCCGAAGTGGGAGGCGTGCGCTTGGGCAACAGCAGCAAGGTGGGCTATCTGCGTACCCCCGACCTGGATCTTAGCGAAAGTGGTGGCGAGGTTATTATCGCCGTTAAGGCCAAGGCCTACAATAGCGACACAGGAGTCGAACTTCAGGTGTATCTCGTCGGTAACACCGAGGGAGCCCAGACGGTGACTCTCAGTAGCGAGGAACGCGAATACATCCTCGTTTTCACTGACGTGCCACAAGAAGCGGCGCAGTCGTTCACCTTTGCCAACACTACCAAGGCTAAACGAGCTGTTATCGCTGGGGTGAATTTAACAGCCAGCGGCGAGGCTCCAATCGACGTGACCGACATTTCAGCCACTCAATACGATGTCACAGGACTCAAGGGTTCCACCGAATATCTATATATGGTGAAAGCCGTGGGTGCCGAGAGTGAGAGCACATGGTCGAACACCGTGTTTGTTACTACCAAGCCGGGCCAGGTGACAACTCCTGGCGATGTCAATGGTGACGGCATCGTGAGCGGTGCCGACGTCACAGCTCTCTACAACGTGCTGCTCGACAACACCACCGTGGCTGGCGATGCCGACGTCAACGGCGACGGCGTGGTCAGCGGCGCCGACGTCACCGCCCTCTACAACATCCTCCTCGGAAGTTAAACTTTAATAGGTAAAAACTCGAAATATACAGCGCGCGGCACGTCAAAAAGATGTGCCGCGCACTGTGTTCGATAAAGACTTGTGATTTGAGTTAACGAGATAGCGCTTTGCGCTGCACAGAAAGGCTCACGCCTCACAACTCAGAGTTCATGGTTCAAAGCACTTTGCTCAATGCTTTTTAGGACGGAAGGGGGCGAAGACGGGCTCGACGAGCTTGAGGAAGTCGACGGGGATGGGGGTCTCGAAGTGTAGGAGTTCGTGGGTGATGGGGTGTATGAATTCAAGGCAGTAGGCGTGGAGGCACATGCGTCCCACGGGGTCGGAGGCGGCGCCATATTTGCGGTCGCCCACGACGGGGTGTCCGAGGGTCTCGGCATGGACGCGGATTTGGTTCTTGCGTCCGGTTTGCAGTTTGAATTCAACGAGCGAATAACGTCCGTTGTTGCTGCGTGTGTGCCACGAGGTGCTGGACCACTTGCCGCCGTTGTCGGTGTCGCTGCTCACGACCTTTAGCCAGTCGGTGTCGCGTAGCCAGCTCTCTATTGTTCCCTCAGGCTGTTCCATAACGCCCTCGAGGACGGCGATGTATCGGCGGTCCTTGACCCATCCGTGCCAGTCGCTGATGAAGATTTGCTGCACCTCGACGCTCTTAGCGTATAGCATGATGCCCGAGGTGCGCGTGTCGAGACGGTGCACGACGTGTGCGCGGCAACGCTGGCGCGTGCGCGTGAAATAGTTGTCGAGCAATGTCTTCATGTTGAGGCTATCGGCGCCCACGCCCATCGAGAGCACGCCGTCGGCCTTATCGACGACGATGATGTCGTCGTCCTCATAAACGATGCCGAAATACTGGTTGAAGTCTTCCTCCACATCGTTGCCTGAATGGCGGCTCACCTCTACCACCATGCCTTTCTTGACCTCGAAATCGTAGCGCGTCTGTACTGTGCCGTCGACCTTGACGGCACTGTGCGAGAGCAGCGCCTTGGCCTTGTTGCGGCTGATGCCGTCGAACTTGCGCATTAAGAAATCAAGCAATCCCATGTCCTCTTGTGCGAGGAATGGGAGATACTTGGTGTTGGCTTTCGGCGCGAAGTGTCCGGGCTCGTGGCGGTGGGCGTGTCGCATGTGAAGGACAAGATTGAGGGCTTTATCGCCGGTTGAAGATTCGTTTGCTGGTCTCCTCGCCGGGAATCACGCCGGGCGAGCGTTTCAGCCCCTCGATGGCACGGCGCTCGTCGGCGCTCAGGTGCTCGGGCACATAGACGCTGATATTCACCAGCAGGTCGCCGCGACCGTAGTGGTTGAGTAGCGGCATTCCCTTGCCGCGTAAGCGCAGCAGGGTTCCGGGTTGCGTGCCCGGGTCGATGGTGATGCGCACACGTCCATCGACGGTGGGTACCTCCACTTGTCCGCCCAAGGTGGCCGTAGGGAAGTCGAGCATGAGGTTGTAGATAAGGTTCTCTCCGTCGCGGATGAGCTTATCGTTTTCTTCCTCCTGGATGACGACGAGCAGGTCGCCGGGAACGCCTCCTCCGGCCGCCTCGTTGCCTTTGCCCGAAAGTTTAAGGGTAATGCCGTTCTCCACGCCGGCGGGCACATTGATGGTGACGACCTCTTCATGGCGTACCAGGCCCTGGCCGCCGCATTGCGGACAGCGCTCCTTGATGATTTTGCCGGAGCCGCCGCAGGTGTGGCACGTGGTTTGCGTCTGCACGCGTCCAAAGATGCTTTGTTGGAGCCTCACTTCAACGCCGTTGCCGTGGCACGTGGGGCACGTCTCATGGCTCGTGCCGTTCTTCGAACCGGTACCGTGGCAGGCCTGGCATGAGACGAGGCGCGGAATTTTGATTTTTTTCTCGGTTCCGTGGGCTGCCTCCTTGAGTGTTACGCTCACGCGCACGCGTAGGTCGCCGCCGCGCTTCACGCCTTGAGAGCCGTAAGCACGGCTGTGGCGTCCTCCGCCGAAGATATCGCCGAAGAGGTCACCGAACTGGCTCATGAAGTCTTCGACCGAGAAGCCCCCCATGCCGCCCGGGCCGCCCATCTGGTCGGCAGCAAATCCGAACTGGTCGTAACGGGCGCGTTTGTCGGGGTCGCTGAGCACGTTATATGCCTCGCTTACCTCGCGGAACTTCTCTTCGGCCTCTTTCTTCTCGGCCTCGCTCTTATTGGTGTATCCGTCGGGGTGGTACTTCATACCGAGCTTGCGGTAAGCCTTTTTGATTTCGGCCGCCGTAGCTTTCTTGTCCACACCGAGGACCTCGTAGTAGTCGCGTTTTTCTGCCATAGTGTAGAATTATTGTCCCACGACGACCTTGGCGTGCCGCAGGACCTTGTCGTTAATCATGTAACCGCGTGTGACGGTGTCAATAACCTTGCCCTTCATGTCATCACTTGGGGCAGGGAACGTGGTGACAGCCTCGTGAAGGTCGGTATTGAAGAGTTCGCCCGTCGATTCGATGGGAGTCACGTTCTGGCTCTTGAGGTAGGCCATGAATTTGTTGTAGATGAGGTCGACGCCTTCCTTGAGGCTATCAAGGTCGCCGCCCTTGTCAATGGCGTCGATGGCGCGCTCCATGTCATCGATGACAGGGAGGAGCGCTTCCATGGCCCTACGGCCTCCGTCCTTGATAAGCTCTTGTTTCTCCTTGAGGGTGCGTTTGCGAAAGTTGTCGAACTCGGCCATGAGGAACAGGTATTCCTTTTTCTCATGCTCGAGTTGCTGTTGCAACTGCTCCACGGGGTCCAATTCCTCGGGCTCAGCGGCCTCATCGGTCTCTTGGCCCTCTCCGGGTTGCTCTTGCACGTCGTTCACCTCTTGCGTCTTGAGGTTCTCCTCGTCCTGCATGATAGCAGGTTCTTCGTTCTTATTTTTGTTCTTTTTGCTCATTGTCATTATCCTTAAAGTCATGGCGGCGGAACTCAATCGGAACCGCGCCGCTACACAAGGCTGCAAAAGCGTTGCCAATAGCGTGTTTCGGTCATTTGGTCACAAAGGCATGACATAATCCTCACAGCGGTAGAAACCACCCCGAAGGTCTTCTGCCACTTTGGCACTGTCGAAGAGCGCAAAAATGGCCGACCCCGAGCCTGACATGGCGGTGTAGAGGGCGCCACGCGCCGCCAGTGCGTCCTTGATGGAGCGCCGTTGGGGATAGGTGGCGAAGACGCTCGGCTCAAAGTCGTTACTCACCCCGTCGCCCCACTGCGCGGGTGGCGCTGCCAAGAGTCGTGGCAGGTCACGCGTGCCGGGCGTGGGCGTGACGTGGGAATAGGCCACGGCGGTGGGCACGTTCACGTCGGGCTTGACGAGGAACAGGGTGAGGTCATGCAGGTCCAGTTCGATGGGTGTGAGCACATCACCGATTCCGGTTGCCATCATGGGGCGATTGTAGACGAAAAACGGGCAGTCGGCGCCCAACGTGGCCGCCAAGGCTGCCAATTCGTCATCAGGGACGTCCAGCGCGAACATCTCGTTGAGCATGGTAAGGGCAAAGGCCGCATCGCTGCTGCCACCGCCCAACCCCGCTCCGTGCGGGATGATTTTTTGCAAGTAGATGTCAACGGGAGGGATTTCATAGTGTGCCTGCATAAGCCTCACAGCCTTCATCACCAGGTTCTTTTCAGGCGGGCAATCAATAGCATTGCCGTAGCATGTAAGGCGGTTGTCACTCTCGTGCGAAGGCACTATTTCGAGTACGTCGTGGAGCGGAATAGGGTAGAAGACGGTCTCCAGATTGTGGTATCCGTCGGGTCTCCGCTCCACGATGTGCAACCCAATGTTGATTTTCGCGTTAGGAAATGCGATCATAATTTACTTGGACCTCCTGTCGCAGGATTTTCTTTCGGATGAAAATATTTGAAGGCCACCAGTTTCAACGGTTCTGCTCGATGAGAGCCTCCATGTTGCGGATGAGGTCCACGTTAATAAGCTCCATGGTGCTGAGCTTGGCCTGTGCGGCATCGATGGTGGGTGTCGGCCATCCGTTGGCGGGCGTGAAGCGCGCCTTGAGGTCGGCGCTGTTGAACTTGACGCCGTGACGCGCGTAAATTTCGTTGCGCATCAGCCTGAGCGTGGTCTTGTTGTAGAAAGCCACGTAGCTTGACGAGAGCAGGAACGAGGATGTCTCGGGCCAACAACCGTAGGGCGTTTCGTCCTCTATGGGTTGCTTGGTGAGGCGCGCGATAAGTTGCCCTTTATCCCAGTCATCGTATTCGAGCGGCTTGGCCGTATAAAGGTTGATGCCTCCGTCGGCGCTCTCAACCATCCAGTGCTCACCCGTGGAAAGCGTGATGAAGTTGGAAGGCATATCGTAGATTTCCTCGAACGTGTAGCTTACGTTCTTGCGTCCGGGGGGCGTGACGGTGCCGTCGGGATAGAACATGTATTGCTGGCCGCGAGTGTCGGTATAACGCCCCGTGAGGTTCCAGCGCTGGTCGGTAATCACGATGTCACGCAGACTGTCGCGACCGCTCATGCGGCGCAGCACGTCGGTGACGATGCCGCTGCTGTTGCGCACAAGCAGCACCTCCTGGCCATCAATCACGGTGCGTGTGACAATACTGCCAATCTCAGAGTTACCTCCCAGCGAGGAGTATTCAAACTCGGGGTTGAGCGGCATCAATGTCCATTTATTGTCGCCAACAGCGGGGGCCAGAGAGAATCCGTATCCGCCTTCGTGTAGCGTCCCGCCCTCGAAATAGACGCGATCGCCCTGGGCGCGCGAAAAATAGAAGAATGCGAAGCCATCGGTCCATCGCGTGTCGCGCCATTCGTTCACGTTAATGCCTGCTGCGCCCGCTGTCATGAAGAACGTGCAAGCGAGCAGCGTGTAGATAAATCTTTTAGTTTTCATATCGTCAAAAAAATATAAATGGTTGTGGTTTATCCCACAAAGATAATGATTTTTTTATATCTTTGCACGATTAACGGCATCTAATTGAAAAAATCGATGAAAATTAAACGATATACGACACTTTTTGTGGTTGTGCTTGTGGCTTTCACCGCTTGGGCGCAAATGGTGCAACCCGTTAAATGGACTACCGCCATAAAGATGACGGGCGACAAGCAGGGTGTGGTGACCATGACCGCCAATATCGGCAACGGATGGCACCTCTATACCAACGACATAGCGCAGGGTGGGCCCCTGCCGCTTAGCGTCGACTGGTCCTCGCTCGACGGTGTCACACTCGACGGTCCCCTCAAGGCCGACCAAGCAGCCCATGAGGAGATGGACGACATGTTCGACATGAAGGTGAAGTGGTGGACAGGACGCGTGACGCTCACTCAAAAGTTTACGGCCAATAAGCCCTCCTTCAAACTCAATGGCACGATAAAATACCAGTGCTGCAACGACGAGAGCTGCACCACTGGGCGCGAACCCATGACGCTCAACGGCACGGCGAAAATCACCGAGGAAAAACAAGAAGAGAAAGTCGATGAGAAGGCTGAAGAGAAAGCTGAAGACAAAGCCGATGAGGCAGCGGCAGAAGAGGACGCCGAGGCCGATACGCTGGCGGCAGCGATGCCCGCCACTACCACGGCGGTGGGCGGTGACCTGTGGGCGCCTGTGACAGCCCAAAATGGGGTGGCCACCGGAAGCGCTTCGGGTGGCTCGCTGTGGTACATCTTCTGGGCATGCTTCTTGGGCGGTCTGCTGGCCCTGTTCACGCCCTGCGTGTGGCCTATCATCCCGCTCACAGTGAGTTTCTTCTTGAAGAAAAGCGACAGCAAGGGACGCGGTGTGGCCAGTGCCGTGGCCTATGGACTTTCGATTATCGTCATCTATGTGCTTTTGGGTATGCTGGTGAGCGCCATCTTCGGGGCGAGCGCCCTGAACGCGCTGTCGACCAACGCGGTGTGTAATATCATCTTCTTCCTGCTATTGGTGGTGTTTGCCATCTCGTTCTTCGGGGCTTTTGAAATTACGTTGCCCAGTTCGTGGAGTAATAAACTGGACCGCGCCTCGGGAGGCACCACGGGACTGTTGAGCATCTTCTTCATGGCCTTCACTCTCGTGCTCGTGTCGTTCTCGTGCACGGGACCCATTATTGGCACCCTTCTCGTTGAGGCCGCCAGCCAGGGCAATCAGGCGGGTCCCGCCATAGGTATGTTGGGCTTTGCCATCGCACTGGCATTGCCATTCACGCTCTTCGCCATGTTCCCGTCGTGGCTCAAAAAGATGCCCAAGAGCGGCGGATGGATGAACACCGTCAAGGTGGTGCTCGGCTTCCTTGAATTGGCCCTCTCGTTAAAATTCCTTTCGGTGGCCGACCTGGCCTACGGGTGGCATATCCTCGACCGCGAGACGTTCCTGGCGCTGTGGGTTGCCATCTTCGGGCTCCTCGGCCTCTACCTGCTGGGCGTGTTCCGCTTCAAGAGCGACGGCGACGGGCCTCGCAACATTGGGGTGACGCGCTTTATGCTGGCCGTGGTGTCGCTGGCTTTCACCGCCTATCTCGTGCCCGGACTGTGGGGCGCCCCGTTGCGCGCCACGAGCGCCTTCGTGCCGCCATTGACGACGCAGGACTTCAACCTCTATGGCGAGGAAAAGGTCGATTTCGACGACTACGACGCGGGCATGGCCGAGGCGGCGCGCACCGGTAAGCCAGTGTTTGTTGACTTCTCGGGCTACGGATGCGTGAACTGCCGCAAGATGGAGGGAGCTGTGCTTGACAAACCCGAGGTGAAGCAAGCCATTGAAGACAATTTCATCACCATCAAACTCATGGTCGACGACAAGGCCGAACTCGCCACGCCCCTCGTGGTCAACGAGAACGGACACGACGTGACGCTCACCACCGTGGGCGACAAGTGGAGTTACCTTCAACGGCACAAGTTCAGCGCCAACTCGCAACCTTACTACGTCATCCTTGACGCGCAAGGACGCCTCCTCTCAGGCCCCGCCGTCTACCGCGAGGACATCGACTACTTCATGAACTTCCTCAACGACGGCCTCCACAACCACACGGCTCAATAAATTCTTTAGAGTCATTCACATTTTGCCTCAATGGAAACTTTTTGCAGTGGTACTATAAGGATGCATTGCTCCTCTTGTGGCTCCTTCGGTCAGTAAGTGTCAGTTTTGATAGTATTATAATCTGCGGAAATAGCACTTTTTTCCCTATTTCCGCAGATTATAACATGAAAAATGTCAAAAATTGGTATTATAATCTGCGGAAATAGCATTTTTTCGCCATGTTTCCGCAGATTATAATTAATTTTTGCTATCTTTGCGCACAGAATCAAAACGGAAATCATCATGTTAATAGGTAGAAAAATAGAACAGCAGAGATTGATAGAGGCTTACGAGTCGGACTATTCGGAGTTTGTGGCGGTTTATGGCCGTCGACGAGTGGGAAAAACTTTTCTTGTTCGTGAGTCGTTTTCATATCAATTCACTTTCCAACATGCCGGTGTGGCCAATCGAGGCATGTGTGATCAACTTGACGCATTTGTTGACTCCCTGGCTGATTGTGGCTATAAGACTAAATCACGGCCTAAGAATTGGATTGAGGCATTCTCATTGCTCAAGGAACATGTGCGATTAAGCAAAGCGAAAAAGAAAGTGATTTTTATTGATGAAATTCCGTGGATGGATACACCGCGGTCAGGATTTGTTTCAGCCCTTGAACATTTTTGGAATAGCTGGGCGTCGGCTCGAAAAGACATTCTGCTTATTGTATGTGGCTCAGCAACCTCATGGATAATAAAAAAGGTGTTTCGCAATCATGGTGGGCTTCACAATAGAGTGACTGTACGCATTCATCTCAATCCATTCACTCTCAACGAATGTGAACTTTATGCCAAAAGCCGTTATTTGGTTCTTTCTCGCTATCAAATCGCATTGGGGTATATGATAATGGGAGGTATTCCATTCTATTGGTCGCAACTCAAGCGGAGCTTGAGTCTTGACCAAAATATCGACCGCATGTTTTTTGACGAGGACAGTGAACTATACAATGAATACCGCGAACTGTTCGACTCTCTTTTCAAGCATCCAGAACCCTACAAGAAAGTGGTGTCGGCATTAGGCATGACGCGTGCTGGCATGACGCGCGAGGATGTGCTCGCCACCACCGGCCTGGATGATAATGGAAAACTGAGCGAGATTCTTGAAAATTTGCAGTCGTGTGGTTTTATTCGAAAATATCAAGCCTTCGGCCGAAAGAATGGCGCATTTTTCCAGTTGACAGACAACTACACTTTGTTCTATTATCAATTTATCGAAGGCAAATCCGGTCAAGATCGCAATTACTGGTCTATTACGGCAAACACCCCTTTGCGTAATGCTTGGCAGGGGTTGGCTTTTGAGCAACTATGTTTTGCCCATCTGCCTCAAATCAAACGAGCATTGGGTATCACTGGCGTACTGACTTCAGCTTACTCATGGCGCGGCAAAAGCGAAGGTGCCACATCAGGAGCGCAAATTGACATGCTAATCGACCGGGCCGACAATATCATAAACCTGTGTGAAATGAAATTTTCGTTAAGAGAATATGTCCTCACAACGAAAGATATCTCAAGCATAAACAACAAAATCGCGTCGTTTGTCGAAGCTAATAAAGTGAAGAAAGCTGTTCATGTGACGATGGTTACGACATACGGTCTTGAGCACAATGAACATTGGGGCGATATCCAGTCTGAGGTGACATTAGAAGACTTGTTTGAAACCGAGTGAAAGAAATGCATGCTGTAGTAAAATGGTGCTTGTCCATGAGTGGAAAAATGCGTAAATTTGCAGGTAAAAAAGGCGAGCAATGATATGAAAAGAATTGTTTTTTTGATGATGGTGGCGGCGGTGGCCGTTGCCGGCGCGGCCCAGCAGATGGAGTTCGCGCCTGTGGTGGCGCCTGTGGTGCCCCAGAAGGTGGAGTTTTGTGGCAGTGAGGTGAATTTCGACCGCCTCGACATGGCCGACCGGCTCGACCGTGAGTTGCTGAGCATCATGTATAGCCACAGCAACACCATGCTGAGTCTCAAACGCGCCAATCGCTACTTCCCCGTGTTTTCCCGCATACTCAAAGAGCAGGGCATTCCCCAAGATATGCTCTACCTGGCGGTGACCGAGAGTCTGCTCGACCCGTTGGCCTATTCGACGGCCAAGGCTGCCGGAACGTGGCAGATGCTGGCCGAGACTGGCCGACAGTTTGGCCTTGAGGTGAACGATGAGGTTGATGAGCGTTACGACCCCGAGAAGTCGTGCGTGGCAGCCTGCAAGCTGCTTCGCCAGGCTTACAACAAATATGGCGACTGGCCCAGTGCGTGCGCCAGCTACAATGCGGGGCAGGGCCGCATCAGCGGTGAGTTGTCGAAGCAGGGACAGAACACGTCATTCGACCTGTACCTGAACAAGGAAACGTCGCGCTATGTGTTCCGCATCATCGCCTACAAACTGTTTTTCGAGAATCCGCAGGCCTATGGTTTCCGCCTCACCAGCGACCAGTTGTGGCAGCCCGTGCGCTACCGCGAGGTGCAGGTCACCAGCAGCGTGCCCGACTGGGCGGCGTGGGCGCGCCAACAGGGCATCAGCTATGCGCAACTGCGCGAGGCAAACCCTTGGATACGCTCCACGCATTTGACGGTGCGCACCAAGACCTACACGGTGCGCATCCCGCTCGAGGAGGACCGCCAGCGCTCCACGCAGCCCGTGAGTGTCTTCAACAAAGCATGGGTAACCGATAAGTGATTGCACAAAACAGGGGCGCGGCCATGGTGGTCGCGCCCCGTGAATTTATACCCAAATAAGATTAGGGGATAGCTCTCTTAACAGCATTGGCTGCGTTGTCAACAGCGTTGTTGGCAGCCTGCTTAGCCTTATCGGCAGCGTCGTTGGCAGCCTGTTGTGCCTTGTTAGCAGCATCGTTGGCGGCCTGCTGTGCCTTGTCGGCGGCTTCGTTAGCCTTGTCGGCTACTTGCTGTGCGGCCTCGTTGGCTTTGTCGACAGCTTCACCGGCAGCGTCCTCAGCAGCCTGCTTGCCTTGCTCGACGTACTGCTGTACAAATTTGTCAACGTCCTGTTTCATGTCTTCGGGCACGTTGGTGATTTTGTTCACGGCCTCGTCAACGCCCAGCTTCTTGAGCTCTTCGGCGCGCTCCTCGACGGCAGCCTTAATCTTGGCCCACAGTCCGGCGACGGCTTCGCGCTGAGCACCGTCTCTTGTCTTCTCTTGGTCAATCTTAGCCATGGCCTCGTCGAGGATTTGGGTTACGGCAGCCTTGTCGCCGCCCTTGATAGCCTCGTCGAGCTTAGCCTTGAATCCATCAAGGTCAAATTCAATTTCCTTGGTAGCGACCTGTGCCACGCTGTCGTTCGACTGGTCACTTGTGCTCTCGCCGCTGCAGCTCACGAAAGTGATGGCTGCCACAGCCATTAACATCACGAATAACTTTTTCATAATAGTACAATTTTTAAGTATTAAATAAAGGTGGGGGAGGGGTCTCCGCCCAAATGTCGCGCCAAAAGTAGGAACAAAAATCGGTCCTGCAATATCTAGTGCGTGAAATAGTGTTAACAAGGCGAATTTTTCGATGTGAGGGTCGCAATTAATGATTCACGGCGGTGAGGAGGCGCTCGACGAGACGGGGCACGGCGAGGGTGTCGAGATGGTCTTCGGGCACCCACTGGTAGTCATCGGGCAGGGTGGGGGGCTCGTCACACTCGAGGATGTAGAAGTCGGCGATGAGCACGCGGTGGGTGAGCACGTGGCGCACAGCGCTGCGCAGCAAGGTGAGGCTGCCAGGGAAAGGAGGCAGCGTGTTGTCTTCTACGAGCAGCGGTTCCCACAGCCCTTGCCAGATGTTGCCGGCAGGTCTGCGATGGAATGCCACCCGTCCCTCATGCCGTATATAAACGTAAGAGAAACGTCGCTCGGCGACTGCCGTCTTGCGCGATTTTATTGGGAAGCGCGACACCTCGTTGTGACGCAGGGCGGCGCAAGTCGTGGACACGGGGCAGAGGTCGCAGCGCGGCGAGGTGGGCGTGCACATCATGGCGCCAAAGTCCATAATGGCCTGGTTGAAGTCGGCGGCGCGCTTGGGTGGCAGCAATTCCTGTGCGAGGGCTTGGAACTCACGTTTACCTTGCGTGGTGTCGATGGGCGTGTCGATGCCATAGTACCGTGCAAGCACGCGAAAGACGTTGCCATCGACTACAGCCACCGGCACGTCGAAGGCCAGCGAGGCGATGGCCGCCGCCGTGTAGCCGCCCACGCCGCGTAGCGCGCGCAGCCCGTCGTAAGTGGTGGGGAAAGCTCCTTGCTCAACAATTTGCTTGGCGGCGGCGTGCAGGTTGCGGGCGCGGCTATAGTAGCCGAGACCTTGCCATAGCTTGAGCACTTCGTCCTCGGTGGCGGCGGCGAGGCTCTCCACATTGGGGAATCGCTCCATGAAGCGTTGCCAGTAGTCGCGCCCCTGCTCCACGCGCGTTTGCTGCAAGATGACCTCGCTGAGCCATATCGCATAGGGGTCGCGGGTGCCGCGCCATGGCAGCTCGCGCCCGTTTTTCTCGTACCATTGCAGCAGTGCTGCCGTCAAACGTGCCATGCCCATGGTTACATCTCCACGGTACTCGAGTAATAATAGTAGTCGTTGAGCACGGCGTAGAGGAACTGCTGGGCGCCGGCGCCAGGGGCGGGCAGGATGCGCAACGTGTGAATCACCTTGTTCCCCAACTGGTTGATGTAGTATTGGCGGTTGGGACCATAGTGCGAGAGCACCTGCGAGATAATCTGCGCCTGGCGTGGCGTGAGTTTGGCTACCGAACGGTAGAAAGGACGGTAGCTCTCGCTGACGAAGCCATACTCGCGCAACATTTCAATGCGCTCTTCGGCATTACCTTTCTTCACCTTGATGACGATGGTGCCTGCCGCCAGGTCGCCCAGGCGTTGGTTCTTGCGGGTGAATAGGATGGAAACCACGCCTATGCCCGTAACGATGTCAATCGTGAGCAGCAGCCAGCGCGTGATGATTTTGCCCACGGTGGGCGCGGAGCCATCATCGGTGGCCACTTTTATGCCCAGCGCTAATTTTCCCAGCGTGCGCCCCTTGTTGAAGGCTTCCATCAACGGTTGGTATAGCCAACAAGGGAGAATGATAAAAATGAACACCACCACATACATTGTCGCTTCGCTGCCATTGAAGGCGAGCACAATGATGGTGCAAAACATGAGAGCCAACCAAGAATAAGTGACGAGGACAAGCGTGTCGAGGAGGACAGCCAAAATGCGTTCTCCCACGCTCGCCATGGGTTGCTCGATGCGCACATATTGGCCTGTTGTTATCTTTGTGTTGGACATATTGTTTCGTTTAGAGTGGCAAAAATAGTGCAAACCGAGCGCAATACAAAATGAAAATGCTTATTTTTTATTTTTATTGCCGAGGTGACGCCTATTTTCGCCATGCGTGGCAAAAATAGTTCTTTTTTGTGAAAAACGCTACGAAAACTTTGAAATAATTAAGAAGTGAACGCAAAAATTACTATATTTGCAACTCTATATGAGCCTGTCCGCATGAAAGAAGCGATTTTCATACGTCAAAATATGGCCAAATGGCACAACTACGAGCGCGAGTTCAAGGACATGAAATCGCTTTCGCCAGACTATTTGGCCGAGGCATACGAGGAGCTTACCGGCGACCTCGCCTTTGCCCAGACCCATTATCCCAACTCGACCATTACCACCTACCTCAACAGCATCACTGCGCAGTTGCATCAGCAGATTTACAGCAGCAAGCGCGAGAGTGCCTCGAGGCTGATCACCTTCTGGACACGCGAGTTACCTCTGGCGATGTGGCAGGCTCGGCGTGCCATGTTCCTGTCACTGGTGATATTCCTGGTGGCCGTGGCAGTGGGCGCTTTTTCGGCTTATTTCGAACCCGACTTCGTGCGCCTGGTGCTGAGCGACGAGTATGTGGAGAGAAGTATTGAGAACGTGGAGAGCGGCAATCCCATGGGCATCTATGGCGACACACCCGAAGCGGTGATGTATTTCGCTATTACCTATAATAATATAAAGGTGGCGTTTTTCGCTTTTGCCGCGGGGTTGCTCACGAGCATCTTTACGGCCTATATCCTATTCAACAACGGTGTTATCTTGGGAGCGTGGCTGGTGTTTTTCTTCCGTTATGGACTTTTGTCGCTATCGCTCACCACCATCATGCTCCATGGCACGCTCGAGTTGAGCGCCATCATCATCGCCGGCGGTGCCGGCATTGTGATGGGTAACGGCTGGCTGTTCCCGGGCACCTATAGTCGCCTCGAGTCGTTTAAGCGTAGCGCCAAGCGCGGCACGAAAATTGTGCTGGGCGTGGTGCCGCTGCTCATCGTGGCAGGTTTCATAGAGAGTTTCATCACGCGCCACGTGGAGTGGCCGCTGTGGGTGCGCGCCTCGATAATAGGGGTGAGCGCGCTCGTGGTGTTGTTTTATTATGTATTTTACCCGTGGTGGGTAGCTCATCATGAAGGAAAGTCAGCAGCCTAAGATATTGCCCTTCTTCATGCGCCGTCGCGTGGGCGAGTGCGTCAATACGGGCGTGGCCTTGTTCAAGTTCTACCGCAAGACCATGCTACGGCTCGCTTTATTGGTACTGCTTCCCATTGCCCTGGTCCATGCTGTGCCGGTGTTTTCGGCTGGGCAGCGTAGCTTGGATAACAGCGAAAACGTGTCGTCAGACTACGTTGTGTATTACAGCGATTATTACAATGTTTATTATGGGCCAGACGACCGCTGGGGCACCAACGAGTGGGCGCTCATCGCGATGCAGTCGCTGGCCATCCTCGCCATTATGGCCATCGCGACAGCCGTCGCGGTGCGTCATCACGAAGACGAGCCGCGCGGCGATGAAGACACGGTACGCACGCGCGTGTTGCCCCTGAAGTCGGTGTTCCGTACTATGGGCACCCACTGGTGGCGCATTTTATTGACCTCGTTGGGGTGCGCATTGGTGTTATGGCTCATCTTTTGGTTTTATTCGGAGGCATGGGGGAACACAGAGGACATTGTTTTAGTGAGCCTTTTCGTTGTGATACCGTTCATGATGCCCATGCTCTTCGTCATGTTCATGATACAACCCCACGTCAGCCTCAAGGTGGAGCGTAAGAAAAAGACGGTGTTAGGCATGATATTCTCGCGCTTTGGAGCCTTCCTTGGCCTCGTGTATGTCGCCCTCCTTGTGTTCGTTATGGCACAGGTGGTGACCGAGTTGCCGTGGTCGTTGCTTATCTCAATCCGCGACACGCTACTCGAGCGGTCGGTGGCGACGAATGTGACTGCCAGCTGGGCCTTCGAGGTGTTATTGTACCTCTACACTGCGTTTTGCCTCCTCTATGCCTATGTGTCGGTGCTGATAGTCATTCTGGTGTGTTTTTACTTCCATGGCGACACGGTGGCGCGCAAGGCGCTTGGCACCGACGAGCTGGAACTGCTTATCGAAAACTTTGACCAACCCTGATTGCCATGCCCCACTCCGATACCATAGTCATCAACGAGCAAGCGCTGGACCAGATTCGTCAAAGCGGCGACTACGACTACACGCGTGACCTGCTGCAAGAGAGCGATAAACTCGTGGATCAGCCGATAAAAATGCCCGATACTCCTTCGCTTAATCCACACGGCATCCCCTCTTGGGCAGTGTATCTTTTCTTGGCGGTGGTGCTCCTGCTGCTGCTCTATTTCCTTTACCGCACCGGCGCCCTCGGCCGTATGTGGGATTCAATCAAGGACTTATTCCATAAGAAAAAAGGCGAAAAGGACGATGACGATGACGAAGAGGAAATGCCCGAAGAGGAGAAAACTGTCAACGCCGATACCGACATACATAGCCTCAAGCCCGAAGAAATCACCGACGGCATCGACGAGGCGATGGCGGCCGGCAACTACCGCTTGGCGGTGAGGCTGATATATCTCACTACGCTGCGCGACTTGC
Organism: Muribaculaceae bacterium; assembly: GCA_017962765.1. Lineage (GTDB taxonomy): Bacteria > Bacteroidota > Bacteroidia > Bacteroidales > Muribaculaceae > Sodaliphilus. The sequence goes on from JAGCUP010000205.1 coordinate 16,297, forward strand.
ATGAGCGCGGCACGGTGCAGTGGAAGCACGACAAGACGCCCGAAGACTATGCCCGCGAGGCGGGCTTGCCATCGTTCACGCGGCTCACGCTGCGCTTCATGATGGTGCGCTATGGCGATTATGAGGCCACACGTGAGATTTGTGAGGTGATGCGCTCCCTCAAGTCCGAAACCCTTGCCGCTGTGCCAGTTACCACAAGAAAGGAGGGTGAGGCATGAAAAATGGCAAGATATGGGCCATCGTGCTCATCGTCCTGCTGGCGGTGGTGCTGATTTTGGTGGGCGTGAGCCGTCCCAAGGCATTCAATTGGAACCCTACCCATACTCACCGTTCCGAGCACCCCTTTGGCTGCTCCTTGCTCGATGAGGTGCTCTCCCGCTCGGTCGATGCGGGCTACACCACGGTGCGCGGTCACTTGAGCGATGTGGCCGGCGACAGTACGCTCGGCGACCACAACGTGATGCTGGTGGCCGACAACTATATCCTCTATGAGAGCGAGGTAAATGCCATAGATTCCCTTTTGGAGCAAGGTCGTAGCGTGCTAATGGTAGTAAACGACCTATATATTCCATACGACTTCTATAATGAGAGCAACGACGATGATAGTGATTTCGCAGTTGTCCCCGATGAGGAAGTGGCAAATGACGATGATAGTGAAATCGCAGGTGACCCCGATGAGGAAGTAGCAAATGACGATGATAGTGAAATCGCAGGTGACCCCGATGAGGAAGTAGCAAATGACGATGACTATTATGGTGACTATCAAGGTGGCTATGATAGAATCGACTACGTCAGCGGCATGAATGATGATGAGATAGAATTCAATGCCCTGCGCTTGAACATTGAAAGGTTGCAAGTTTTTGATAAGGAGACACTGGGCAAAGACATCAAGAACCATGAGATGGCCCGCATCAATTGGCCCGCACGGCCTCCTTTCGACAGCATGCGCTATAGTGCGCCCACATCGTTGGTGGGTGGTGTCATTGAGCCCGATACCGCACAATGGCAAGTACTGGCCACTGTCGATGTGAAATTTACGTGGCTACAAAACCCCGAGAGTTACGAGGGCAACGAGTTCCCGGTAGTGGCCGTTATGGAGAGGGGCGACGCCAGGTTTGTCGTGGCCACGACGGCTTATATGTTTAGCAACTACGGCATCCTTGATGAGGAAATCTCGCCCTTTGTCATGCGCCTTGTATCACTATTGGGCACCGAACGTCCTATCGTGCGCGCCGACAATTATAAGTTGCCGCCACCCATGAGCGAGCCGTCTGAAAACAAGATAATCGAAGAGGATGACTCAGCGCCTGGTTTCCTGAACTATTTCCTCGAGCACAAGGCATTGCGCTGGGCCACCTATACCGTGCTGGCCCTCATTGTGTTGGCTATGATTTTCAGCGCGCGACGCCGTCAGCGCATCATTCCTCCGCAGACTCCGCCCCACAACATGGCGCTCGACATGGTTAAACACTATGGGAAACTCTTTTATAGCCGTCACGACAACAAAGATCTGTTGTTCAAGAAATATTGCCTCTTCGGCTTGGACCTGTTCCGCAAACTTTTGGTCGATATTGACAACCCTGCCACAAAATCCGAGGCATTTGCCACCCTCGCGCAGGTCACAGGCCGCGACCTTGAGCAATTGACCGATGACTTGGACGAGTTGCGTCGTGTCGCATGCGGTGAAGACGATCTCAGCAACCAAGAGGTCAAGAAGTATATTGACTTGATGAACCTCATCTTGGATGAGGCTGGCATTAGGAAACAGACCCCAAAAACGACCAAAGACGAATAAAGAAAACAATTCACAAAATTATATAGCTATGGAATATCAAAATGAAAATCAGCGTATCGACCTGAGCATGTTTCAAGAGAAAATCGCCTTGCTGCGGCAACAAATCGCGAACGTGATAGTGGGTCAGGACCGGGCAGTCGAGTTGCTGCTCACGGCTCTCATCGCCGACGGACACGTGTTGCTCGAGGGCGTGCCTGGCGTGGCAAAGACCCTGCTGGCACGGCTGCTGGCACGGCTCGTCGAGGCCGACTTCAGCCGCATCCAGTTCACGCCCGACCTCATGCCGAGCGACGTGCTGGGCACCAATGTGTTCAACATGAAGACCCAGGAGTTTGACTACCACGCCGGCCCCATCTTCTCGAATATCGTGCTGGCCGACGAAATCAACCGCGCACCCGCCAAGACGCAGGCTGCCATGTTCGAGGTTATGGAGGAGCGTCAGTGCACTGTCGATGGTGTGTCGCGCAAGATGCCGCCACTCTACACCGTGCTGGCCACGCAGAATCCCATTGAGCAGGAGGGCACCTACCGGTTGCCCGAGGCTCAGCTCGACCGCTTCATGATGAAAGTGGTGATGGGCTATCCCAACGTCAACGAGGAGGTGGAAATCCTCATGCGCCACCATGTGAGCTCAGCGTTCACCAAGCTGGACCAGGTTAACCCCGCCATCACCCAGGCTGAACTGTTGCAGCTGCGTGCCCTCATGGACAAGGTGGTGGTCGATGTGTCGCTCTTGGGATATATCGCGCAGGTGGCAATGCAGACGCGCATCAGTCCCTCGGTACACCTGGGCGCTTCGCCTCGCGCCTCGATTAACGTGCTTCGGGCAGCCAAGTCCCATGCCCTGATCATGGGCCGCGATTTCGTCACGCCCGACGACATCAAGCTGGTGTTCCCGCCCGTGCTCGAGCACCGTCTTATCCTCACCGCCGACGCCGAGATGCAAGGCTTCACCGTGAGCCATCTGGTGACCACGCTCCTTGAGAAGGTGGAAGTGCCCAAATAATTCCTAATTCCTCATTCCTCATTCCTAATTCCTAATTCCTAATTGGATAAATGTTTCTGACTCGGCGTTTCTATATCTTGGCAGTGCTGGCAGCCCTGGTGATGGCGGCAGGACACTTTTGGCCGGTGGCGTTCACCATTGGGGTGGCGCTGCTATGCCTCGTGGTGCTTGTCCTGCTCGTTGACCTGGTGCTGCTCTACAGGGGACGTGTCGAGGGGCGCCGCAAGGTGGGTCGGCTGATGAGCAATGGCGACGATAACAAGGTGAAAATCACTCTCAATAGTACCTACTCACTGCCGATAAATGTCGAAGTTATTGATGAGGCCCCCGTTGTGTTTGAGCGCCGTGACATCTCCTTCAAAACATCAATAGAACGACATGGCGACGCCGTGGTGCGCTACACGCTGCACCCCACGCGGCGCGGCGTCTATGGCTTCGGGTTGGTGCGCGCCTTCGTGAGCACGCCGCTGGGCATGGCGCGCCGTCGCTTCAACTGCGGTGAGGCACAGGACGTGAAAGTTTACCCGTCTTACCTCAAGTTGCGTCAATATGAGCTGATGGCCATCCACAACAACCTTACGCTCACGGGCATCAAGCGCATCCGTCGTGCCGGCAACCAGACCGAGTTTGAGCAAATCAAGGATTATGTGACGGGTGACGACTACCGCACTATCAACTGGAAGGCCACGGCGCGGCGCAACCAGTTCATGGTCAACGTCTATCAGGACGAGCGCTCGCAGCAGGTCATTAGCGTCATCGACAAGGGGCGCGTGATGCAGCAGGCTTTTGAGGGCATGACGCTGCTCGACTATGCCATCAACGCTTCGCTTGTCATCTCGCACATCGCCACCACTAAGGCCGACAACGCAGGTCTGGTCACCATCGAGAAGCAGCTCGACACTTACGTCAAGCCCGGGCGCGGTCCCAAGCAGATGAGGCTCATTCTCGATGCCCTTTACAGCCAGGAGACGACGTTCGGCGAGACCGACCTGTCGGAGCTGTGCGTCAACACAATGCGCATGCTCAACAAACGAAGCCTCTTCATCCTCTACACCAATTTCTTGAGTTTCAACGCCATGATGCGGCAACTGCCTTTCCTGCGACAACTCAACCATCGTCATCGTCTGCTCGTGGTGTTCTTTGAGGACGGTGAGCTCGACGCGCTGGTGAAGGAGAAACCATCGTCGATGCAGGACTACTATTGCCAAGTGATAGGCGAGAAGCTGGCCTCGGAGAAGCAGCTCATCGTGTCCACGTTGCGTCAACACGGCATCTATTCGTTGCTTACGCGTCCGCAAGACCTCTCGGTAGACCTCATCAACAAATACCTCGAGATGAAGTCGCGACACCTGTTTTAGTTTATAGTTTACAGATTATAGTTACCAGCTCTGAGAATTAAGAGATTATTGAAACTGTTTATAATGCTTGCCCTTTTTCCGCAATTGGCAAGCGCCGCCACCACTGTGGTGGGCGGCCTGTGTTATGATATCAATCCCGACGGCAAGTCGGTGCGTGTGAGCAAGGAAAGTTCCTCATTAAATGGTGCACTGCGCATTCCCGAAAGTGTCACGCTCGACGGCAAGTCTTATCCGGTGACCATTATTTCGATGAATGCCTTTGCACGATGCACCGGCCTCACGTCGGTGACCATCCCTGCCACTATCACCAAAATCAAACCACATGCCTTCGATGGCTGCACGGCACTGACTTCGGTAGCCATCCCCGCCACCGTCACCGAGATTGGCAACGGTGCCTTTGCCGGGTGCATCGGCCTGACTGCCGTGGAGCTTCCTGCCGAAGCGAAAGAGATAGGGCCTGATGCCTTCAAGGGTTGTATCAGCCTCTTCTCGGTGGTCCTGCCCGAAGCGATGACCAGCGTGGGTAGTAGCGCCTTCGAGGGCTGTACGGGCCTCTCGTCGTTGACTTTCCCCGCCACGCTCAAAGAGATTGGCGCGAATGCCTTTAAGGGCTGTGTGGGCCTCACTACTGTAAAACTTCCTGCTAAGCTGAACAAGATTGGTGAGCGGGCCTTTGAGGGCACGGGACTCACTGAGGTCACCATTCCCGAGAAGGTGAAAAAAATCGGGGAGCGGGCTTTCGACGGGTGCGAGGTGCTTGAGAGCGTGCGTTGCGAGGCACTGACGCCGCCGCAGGGCGACGACCGCATGTTCCCACGCGGCATCACCATCTTGGTCGATTCCACGAGTTTCGACATCTATAACTACGAATCATTCTGGCAAGACTACAATATCCAGCCTTTCCAGGAATAGTCCCGTCCATTCCGCATTAGCGAACGCATAACTGCTGCGGGGGTGGAGCCAAAACAGGCTCCACCCCCGCGGTGTATCGTAGTGTGGGAGGAAGTTACTCTTCCTTCTTTTGCTCTACTTTGTTGTAGCGCTTGTTGAGGCCCTTGACAACGTCGTCGGTGATGTCATACTTCTCGTCAATATACATGGCGGCCTGTTTGCGCAGGATGATGTCGTAGCCTTTCTCCTTGGCGTAGTCCTTGAGGAAGTTGTCGACCGAGTCGTTCAACTGCTTGGTGTACTGCATCTCCAGATTTTGCAAGTCTTGTTGCATCTTGGCTAACTCTTGCTCGGCAGCTTCACGCATTTGGTTCAGTTTCTGCTCGTCGGCGGCCATGGCGTCCTGCGACAAGTACTGGTTGTTCTGGTATTTTTGCTGCATGCTCTTGGCGAGGTTGGTGATGGCCTGCTCGCGTTGCCTGGCAGTTTGGTCAAGGCGGTTCCCTTCGCGTATTAAACTCTCGTTGAAGTCCTTGGCGAGGTTATAATTGTTTTCAAGGCTATCTTGGTCGATGTAGCGGATGGCCACTTGTTCGTTTTCGCCGCGCGGCATGGCGGGTTTGCCCTTGTCTTCGTTGTTGTTGCTGCAAGCGGTGGTGGTGGCGAGTGCCGCCACGAAGAGGATGGCCATTGCGGCCCATTTGTTACGTTTGGTCATGTCAAATAAGTTATCAGTTGCGTTTATTTGTTGAAGTCTTTGTCTCGCGCGCAGGTGATGCCACGTTTTTTCATCTCGGGGTTGCCATGAATGTGGGTGTTGGGGAAGCGTCCATTCTTGGTGAAGAACACTTTTATGCCCAAAAGCGCTGTGGCAAAAGCGATTAGTCCTATGGTGACGAAAAACAGTTTCATCGTGCGCAGTAGAAATTGCGTGCAAAATTAAAAAAGTTTTGGCGGTTATGCCACTTATTTAAAATAATTTTTGTAATTTAGCGACACTAAAAAGAGTGATTTAACAATTATTTCACTTAGAGGCTAGAACTTACTAATTTTTGTTACAAAACAAACCTATTTATTATCACAAAACATGGAAATGAAAAATTTGAAACCGGCACTCGTGTGGCAAATCTTTGACGAGATTAACCAGGTGCCCCGCCCCTCGAAGAAAGAGGGAAAAATTCGTGAGTGGCTTGTGGCTTTCGCCCAAAAACACAATCTGGAATATAAAGTGGACGAGATTGGCAACGTGGCCATGTGGCGCCCCGCCGCTCCCGGCTTCGAGAACGCAAAGAAGGTAGTGCTGCAAGCTCACATGGACATGGTGTGCGAGAAGGTGGACGGCAGCAATCATAACTTCGACACCGACCCCATTCAGACCATCGTCGAAGGCGACTGGGTGCGCGCTAACGGCACCACGTTGGGCGCCGACGACGGCATGGGCATGGCCGGTGCGCTGGCCTGCCTTATCGATCCCGACCTCAAGGTGGGTCCAATCCAGGGCCTGTTCACTGTGGACGAGGAAACGGGTCTCACGGGCGCCAGCAATGTGGGCGAAGGCATGGTTGTGGGCGATTATCTGCTCAACATGGATAGCGAGGACGACGGCGTCATCACCATCGGCTGCGCCGGCGGTGTCGACACGCTCGCCATTTTCAACTACACGCCTCAAGAAGCCCCAAAGGATATGAACTACTTCAAGCTGCGCATCGCCAAGCTACAGGGCGGCCACTCGGGCACCGACATCAACCTGGAGCGCGGTAACGCCACCAAGTTCATGGTGCGCATGCTGTGGGAGTTGGGCCAGAAGTGCTGCTTCAAGCTCGCCGACATCCAGGCCGGTAACCTGCGTAACGCTATCGCTCACACCGCCGAGGCTGTGGTGGGCGTGAAACCCGAGGACAAGGAGACGCTCGCCGTGGTGTTCAACACGGTTTCGGCCGAGCTCAAGGACGAGTATCGCCACAACGAGAAAGACATGGAGATTACCTGCGTGGCCGTTGACGCCCCCGACACCGTTGTCGAATGCCCTGTGGCACAGGCCGTCATCAATGCCGCTTTCGTCGTGCCTCACGGCGTGATTTCGATGAGTCTCGACGTGGAAGGCCTCACCGAAACTTCGACCAACCTGGCCAGCGTCAAGATTCTCGAGCCGGGCAAAATCGAGGTCGTCACCTCGCAGCGCAGCGCTGTCGAGAGCCGCAAGTATGAAATCGCTCACCGCATAGAGACCCTCTTCAAGATGGCCGGTGGCGAAGTGCGTCACACCGACGGATACCAGGGCTGGGCTCCCAATCCCGAGAGCAAGCTCCTCAAGATTGCCATTGATGACTGGAAGAAGCTCTACGGCGTAGAACCCACCGTGGAAGCCATTCATGCCGGTCTCGAGTGCGGCCTCTTCCTCAAGGTGGCTCCCCACATGGAGATGATTAGCTATGGCCCCACTCTCAAGGACGTCCACTCGCCCAAGGAGCGCGTGCACATCCCTGCCGTGCAGAAGTTCTGGGACTTCACCGTGGCCATGCTCCACACCATCGCCGAGGGATAATCCCTCTGCCGAGCATACTAAAAAACAGCGCCCTGCGGTTTCCGTCAGGGCGCTGCTTGTGTTTGAACCCGAATCGGTCATTAGGCCGACGAGAGGTTGAAAGTTATGCTGTGATGGTTGCGGTAATGTCAAGCCGCGAAGGAGATGAACTTGATGAGTAGATTGAGGCCGAAGGCTATCCAAGCGCAGAGTGAGTAAGTACGTGCGGCGTTGGGCTTTTCTTCCTTATTAACGGCCCAAAGAATCCAGCCCGCAATGGGAATGAGAAAGGAGACGATGGCGAGGCCTATATTGGTCTTGTCGTTGTCCTCACATTCGTTGGCGAGGTAGGCGGGAGCCTGTCCGTAAGGCTGGTAGTACTGTCCTTGACCGTAAGGCTGTTGATACTGTCCCTGTCCGTAAGGGATGATTTCTTGCGATTGACCTTGCTGGTAGTAGGGAGTTTGATAGTAGTTCATAATCTTTTGTTTTTGTTCGTCCGTTGCCGGGCGAGGGTGATACTTAGTGGTTTTTTTGAAGTTGGCTCGATGGAGTGTCGCTTCACCTTTATATAATAAAAGAGGCAAAAGGTAAACATTCGTGAGCGAAAAAAATCACAATTCTTGTCCAACTCGTTGGAAAAATGTAACTTTGTGGCAAAGAAAAAACTAATCACTCCTAATGAAATTAATGATATGATGAAACGTTTGTTCCTTTTCGCGGCAGTGGCACTCATGCTCGCCGCGTGCCAAAACAATGGCGGGGGCGGCCAGCAGGGTGCCGCCTTCACCGAGGAAGAGAAAGAAGACATGGCTAACGCTACCCATCCGCTGCGCCAGGGCACTACCTATTTCCACAGCGCGTCGATGGGATACTCGGCACCTTATCCCAACTCGTTTGTCGACATGGAGCGAGATGGTGACCGCGGCTTCACGTGCCACTCGGCCGACGGCGTGGCCACGCTTCGCGTGTGGGGCGAGCCGTGCGGTGCCGAGCTCGAGGACATCTTTGCCCAGCAACTCGGTTTCTACAGCTCGGGTGGCGCCACGGTGACTGACAGCGATATGGACGACGATAATTCGTTCGTCATCGAGGGCGACAAGGGGAAGACCCACTTCTATCAGCGCACCATCCTCTATGGTGACCATTGCGCCACGATGTACTTCGAGTTCGACACCAGCGAACGAGAAGACATCGACCCCAACGCCATTTACTCCTCGGTAGGGCCCGAGCTTGCCGAGGGCCTTGTGGCCGGGGAGCCGCCCGTTGAGGCAACGGCACCGGCAGCAGCAACGGGCGCTATCGCCCAAGTGGCCTACGTGGGCGAGTGGCACACCTTCTCGACGATGCGTAGCAGCGAGCCTTATAAGAATTACACCGCATTCAAGGATGTGAACGCCTGGGAAGCCTCGACCGACGGTAAGGAGGTCTATCTCGTGTTACCCGCCAGCGAAGAAGTGAAGGTGACGGTCAAGAACACCGTTACTGGCGAGCGCCTTTATAACAACGACGGGCGGCCGCTGGTGGTGCGTTGCAACAAAGACGGACAACCCGATGTGGAAGTCACGCTGATTGACACGAAAGGTAAAATCGTGCGCTTCGTGCCGCGTCACGACGACAACGGCCACCCTGTCCTTCCCGAAGGCCTCGCCGACTTCACCAAGTAACAATAACTTGTTAACTTGTCAACTCGTCAACTCGTTAACTTGAATAAATAAGAAATCCTCGGCATTGCTGTCGAGGATTGCTTAACTAATTAACCTTCTAATACCATTAACATAAACCTTAAAACAAAATGAAATAAAAACCGTCATCACGACGCCCAGTATTTCATAACCTTAAAAACTAATACCATGAAAACTGGTGCAAAGGTACACGGTTTTTATGTTATAAAACATATTTTTCATTAAAAAAAGCCCAAAATGGCCGTGAAAACCATTGCATAACCCAAATAAGGCGGGGAAAAAGGCGGTTGTTAGCACGATAATTCGTAATTTTGCGAAAACTTTCAGGATGATGAACAAGGACGAAATAAGCGACATGGGGCCCATTGGGGTCTTTGATTCGGGATTCGGCGGCTTGTCGATATTGCGCGACTTGCGACAGGTGTTGCCGCAGTACGATTACCTGTTCTTAGGCGACAATGCGCGCGCGCCTTACGGTTCGCGAAGCTACCAGCTCGTGTACGAGTTCACGCTGCAGGCCGTGAAATACTTGTTCTCGCGCGGCTGCCGACTCGTGATTCTGGCTTGTAACACGGCAAGTGCCAAGGCGTTGCGCACCATTCAGCAGCGCGACCTGCCCACGCTCGACCCGTCGCGCCGCGTGCTGGGCGTCATCCGTCCCACGGCCGAGCAGGCGGGCCGCCTGAGTCACACGGGCCATGTGGGGGTGTTCGGCACACCGGGCACCATCGGTAGCGGCAGCTACGACATCGAAATCAAGAAATTGCACGAAGGTTTCCACGTCTATGGCCACGCCTGCCCCATGTGGGTACCACTGGTCGAGAACCGTGAGAGCGACGGCCCGGGTGCCGACTACTTCGTGAAAAAAGATGTCGAGGCGCTATTGTCGCAGTCGCCGCTCATCGACGCCATCATCTTGGGCTGCACCCATTATCCGTTGCTGCTCGACAAAATCAGGCGCTACGTGCCCGACGGCGTGAAAATCGTGGGGCAGGGCGCTATCGTCGCCGACAGCTTGCGCGACTACCTGATGCGCCACCCCGAAATGGAGCGACGCCTCTCGCGCGGTGGCACGTGCGAATATCTTACCACCGAGGAACCTGAGAAGTTCTCGCCGCTGGCCAGCGTCTTCGTGCGCGAGCCGGTAAGTGCTGCTCACGTCACGCTGGCGTAAGGCCGCCCCCCCCTACGGGTTGTAGAGGTCGTGGTCGTAGAAGTTAAGCACTTCCTGCGCTTGGCGGTAGGCAAGGCTGGCTGGCCCGTCAGGATCAAGGTCGATAGCCGCCAAATAATCGTTCATGGCGTGTCGCCAGTCGCCAAGTTGGCGGTAGGCGTTTCCGCGAAGGTATAGCGCCATTGCGGCCTGCCGGCCTCCAGCGGCCACCAGCGGTGTGGCGGCCTCAACGGCCTCTTGTGAGCGGCTTTGTGCCACCAGTTCTCTTATCTCTTCAATAGTCATGTTACGTTTCATTAAGTGGGACGGGTCACTTCGCAATCACGTCGAAGGTGGAGCCGTTGAAGTACAGCACGTAGGCGGGGACTTGAACGAATTCGTCGTTGACGAGTATCTCGCGGTCGAGGGTGATGTCCTTGCCTTGCTTCGGCAGGCGGACGATGTATTCGTTGAAGTTGAAGTCGCGGCCACACATCTGCTTCGGTGTCTTGGCCCACCACATCACCTCGCCCTTGCCAATCTTGAAGAACATCATGTCGGCAATGCTGAAGTCGGGGTCATAGTCCTCGTCATCGATGACCTCCTGTGGCGGTAAGTCATCGTCGTCGCAGAAGTACTCGGCGCCCTGGACGTTCACGCCCACGAGCACGCCACCGTCGTCGCACCGCCAGTAGCACATCTCCACGCGGTTAGTGAACTCGGTGTAGAACTCAGCGGCGACATAACCGTTGGGGATATCCAAATCCACCATCCCCGAGCCACCGGTGGGATAGCCCAGCACCCAGTTCATCATCTCGAAGAGCATCTCGTCGGGATAGGCCTCGACAAAGCTGATAAAATACTCCTTGATGGTGGGTTTCTCCACCCTCATGTTGGTGTAGAGGTTCTGGTTGTGCCACTCCTTGATAATCTTGCGCATACACAAGTTATAGTAGGCTACATTATAGTCCTGCGCACCCGCGCACAGGCACGAAATCGCGATTGCGAACAAAACAAAAAACTTCTTCATGACGCTCTCCTTATTATTAATGGTTTATAATTCGGGCTCAAAACGAGGCCACGCCAAGGTGACAGTGCAAAAATAGTAATAAAAACCGATAAAAACAAAATTTTTGAGCTATGAGCTTTGAGCCCTGAGCAATGAGCCTGTAGGGACGCGGCAACGCCACGTCCGCTCCACGGAATGACATAAGAACAGAAGTCCATGTAAGAACAATTGTTTTTTAGTTGACAAGTAAACGAGTTGACAAGCAAATTGTTTTTCAGTTAACGAGTAAACAAGTTAACGAGTAAACAAGCAATTTGCAGGGACGCGGCTCAGCTGATGCTCTGCCGCGCCCCCACTTATTAATTCCTCATTCCTAATTCCTCATTCCTAATTAAGCACAAGGTTGTAGAGGGCGGTCACGTCGGCGCCACTCACCACGCCGTCGCCGTTGACATCGGCATCGCCGGCCACCACGGCATCGTCGAGCAGTACGTTGTAGAGGGCGGTTACGTCGGCACCGCTCACGATGCCGTCACCATTCACGTCGCCAAGCACGCCTTCATGTTCCACCTCGCCGTTGACCGTCACCCAGGCATTGTGGACATAATTGCCGGAAGCGTCGTACACGGTAGAAGTGCCTAAGCCATCGTAGTATTGAACGTAGCCACCTTCGGGTTCGGTGATGACGCCATTCAGGCTGCCTAACAACAGCGAGAACCACTTGCCGTTAGCCCGGAACTGGGCCGTGGTGCCTTCAACGCTCAGGTTGCCCATAATCCAGGATCCCATACCGCTACTGCTGTTATTTGCGGCCTGCACATGAACCGAATCCTCAACGGCAAGGTCTTTGAAGCCGGCAAGAGCAACTGTTACTGAACCTGTACCAGTGGAGGTGACTTTAAACTCGCCATTGCCCGTCAATCGGGTCGGTTCACGGAGATAGACGGCATCAGCTGTAGATGACATCGTGTTGGTGCCTTTCACATTGATGATCAGGCCAGGGATTTCACTCTCAAGAGATAACTTGTTGGTTGAGAGCTGCAGGTTGGCCCCGTTAAGCGAGAGCTTGCCGGCCTCGTAGGCCACCTTGCCGTCGCCCAGCACGTCTTCCTGGTTCATCGAGTTCACCTGAGTTCCCTTCACCCAGAGCGGGAATTTCTCGCCCGTGATGCGTATGCGGCAGGTGTCGCTGTAATCGCCCGAAGTGGCGATTGCCAGCAGTTCCTCGCCCAGGCAATCTTGATTTGAGGAGATGGTCACAAGGCCCGTGCTGCTGATGGTCGCATAGTTGCTATTATTGACGCGCCAAGTAACAGTCGCATCATCGGCAGCGCAGCTTGGTAGCACGGTGGCGGTGAGTTGCAGCGTTGTACCTGGATCGAGCACCACCTGATGCGGATTCAGCACAACTCCCTTTACTGTGGCGGGAAGCACCTCTACACCTTTCCTCAATGACAACTTCTTTCCATCGGCATAAAGATCATAACGGTAATAATTGCTGTTTGCTACCGAATTGGTGGCATCGATGGTCACCGTCTTGGCCGACGGATTGAAGGTGAGTGTGGGTGCTATGCCACCCCAAGTGTTTGCAACAGCTTCTGCCGTGAGCGTGTTGCAGGTAGCCGCTCCGGGATTGGTGGTGTAGGGCAGGGTGATGACCGACCCCCGTTCAACCTGGAAAAGGCTGGGGGCAATGTTCATGACATTCCATGTGCCCGACGAGTTGCTCACATTGAATGCCAACCAGTGATCCACTGTGTTGCTGCCAACAGTAGCAAGGGCGTCAATGACCATGCCGGTCAAGCCATTATGACTGTTGTTGACAAACTTGTAATACACCGTCTTGTAGTAGTGCTCGCCATCGACCACGATGGGCGAGGTGCAGGCGGCATCGGTGTAGAGGTAGCCCATGTCTGAGCCTCCCGAAGTATCCATATTAATCAACCAGTTTTCACCTGTCACGCCTTGCCAGTTGACACTTGACGGAACGGGCGCTACCGTGAACTTGACCACCGAGTTGTAGGCCACATTATAGGCACCGTTGGCATCTTGTTGCAATGCCGAACCGCTTGTGGTGGTGGCGGTAAGGGTGAAGTCGGTCATGCCCGAGGCGCTTCCGTAATATATCGAGGTGTGCAGGATAATCTGTCCTGGGTCTTGGCTTGCGGTCTCCTTGAAGCGGGTATAGACATAGTTCAGTTTCCCCTTGTTGCCGCCATTAAGCAGCAAATAGGTAGAACTGGTTCCCTGTTCGGCATTGGCCCACTGGGCTTCGGTGATGTCGTTGTCGTTGACCTCGCTCGTCAGCACCAGATATTCCTGGTTCGACTTGGCGTTGGTGACCGCAATCTTGTCCGACGATGTGGCATAGGTGAGCGTGGGTTTCACGGGCGTGGCAGTGTTGGGCGTCTTGTTGACGCGTACTGCATTGGAGCGCAGGCTGCCGGTGTGGGTGTCGTAGCTCAATTTAGCATAGATATATTTGCCCAGGTCGGTGGTCCTTACGGTATATGTGTTACCAGAGGCAAGGTAGTCGCCTATAGTGGTCTCGTCGTCAGAGCGGTACCAGTCAATCGTCTTCACGGCATCGATGCAGTTCACATAGTTGGTAATCTCCTGCGGGATTGTCAGCACCATATTGTTGCCAACCTTGCTGAGACCAGTGAAGTAGTAATAACCCAAACCATTAATGCTGGGCTTAGTGAGCGTTGCCTTACCTTTTATATATGAGCCATTAAGTTTAAAGGTAGCGCCTACATCAACTCCAGCATCAGAAGTAGCATATTGCTGCTGGTATTCTCCGTTAAGTGCAAATGGCCGGCGCATAATAATATGCCCTCTATATCCAAAGAATGGACTCTCATCTTTCCCGATTGCTGTAATTGGGTTGTTTCCCTGGGTAATAATGATTCTGCCAGCCCAAATACCATAATATTTCCATTGATTTTCGTTTTCTCCGTACCCTCTTGACTTTGCGTTCACTTTCGCTCGGTCAATATAGAGATAACTGTTACCATCAACAGCGCCGTCTCCCGATGTGGTACAGAAAATGCCACACTGTCCACCTGAAGCGTCCACCTGCGTGTCCTCACCAGTGAAATGTAATCCCATGTTTTCGTCTTCTCGATATTGATGAGGGCATGAATATCTTATTCCATAGTAATTCTTGCCGCCATAGGCGGTAAGTTTACCGCCACTCACCTCGCACCTATAACCATTTAAGCCATACCGCGATGTATGCCTTATTGAGATGCCATCAAAGTTGCTTGAGGCTTTAAGCTCGCCACCACTCATTTGAAAACATTCGCATTCAATAGCGGCAAAGTCGTCATCAAAGTTAACATCATTCCAGTCATTATAAATATCGGAATTAACCGTGACCTTTCCACCTGTAATTTCAAGTCGGGCGCACTTTATTCCAGCAAGAAGATGTGACTGTACATTCAGTTCACCGCCTTCTACCTTAAGGTGAATATCATAGCCATGATCACTGGCAATTCCTCGACCATAGCAACCGTAGGCAGAATTTTGTCCTCGACCTTCGGCTGTCACCTTGCTGTTCTCGCCAGTGATTGTCATTTCAGCCCACCTGTCCACGCCTAAATCTATTCCGCTTCGACGACCGGTAGCATAGACTTCACTGTTATTAATGTTTAGTGAATAATAAACTACGAGACCTTTGGAATATGACGAAAACCCACCGTCAGGCTCATCGTTTCGACCTTTGGCTTTAACATATACATTAGTAAAAGTAGCATTTTCACATATAATAGC
>JAGCUP010000018.1 GCA_017962765.1 Muribaculaceae bacterium
AGTTCGGTCTCAAAGGCGAGAACATGTTGCGCTTTTTGGGCTGCAAGGTCGGCATCTGTGCCAGTAAGTTGGAACATCTTAGTAATGTGCTCTACATACTTGTCGCGAATTTCCTGAGTTTCTTCGATGAGATATAAATCGCGAACGGGCAGGCTAATGCCGCCTTGGAAAATCAACATGATGTTCCTGTCGGCATTTTTAAAATCGGTGTAGCTTCCCGAAACGAAGAAAGGCTTGAAACCGACATTGTGGAGTTGCCCGATTAGCGCGGCAAGTTGCGACTTGTCGCTCATTTGGTCAATCACATCAAAATAGGGAATCAACTCGCTGTAACCCCGCTCATTGATGGCCACGGAGTCCATGCCCGCATTGTAGAAGTCGCGAATCTTCTGTGTCACGCTACCTTGCACGGCGTTTTTGTCATGGGTCACCTCGTCAATAATCTCTTTAATCTGCAACTTAGTACGGTTGCCAACCTCTGAAAACACATCGTAGAAAGGAGCTTCTTCAGGAATCGGGTTGTTCTTCAGCCAGTTGCCGTTGCAATAGCGGTAGAAGTCCTCAGCAGGATTGACGGTGAAGTCCATGCTGCTCAGCTCAATGGCAGGAACAACTTCTTTTTTCGTTTGTGCGACAGCCTTTTGTGCATTGCCTGCTGCCATCATGCATAAAACCATTATGGCGATAGTATTTGCCTTTTTCATTTCGAAGTTATGTTAGTTTAATAGGTCAAAAATGAATTATTTGTTCATTAGACGTTGCGAGTGCACCAAAAGGTTGCAACGAAGTACATTTTTTCAAGACATAACAAAAGCCACCATGTCAAAGGCGGCTTCTGTCTGACGTGTGGTGTGTCGTCATCACACCGACTGGCGGCTTATGTTAAACCCAATCTGTCATTAGGCCGACGATAGGTTGATTATTGGGTCTTTTTATGCCATAACAGCTTCTTATTGGCATCTTGTTGCCATTGCCATTTCGCCATAGCCCGCTATGCCTTAAATGCCAATGTTACAATCTGCTCAATAATAATTCTGTTTTGACATAAATCCTAATGACCGATTCGGGTTACACCACAGCGAAATTCACAATATCAATCCCATTGTACTTGGCGATTACTCGGTCGTTCATCCAAATCAAAATGTCGATTTCATAATCGGTTTCACCATTTGGCAAAGTGTATTCGTAACATTCAAAGGTGAGCATATACAAATCATCACCATAGGCAATCAGCTCATCGGCAAAGGAAAATATCATTTTATGCTGACGCTCATTCCGTATGTGTTGCGGAACGCCGTCGACCCACAATACGGCCTGCTCGCTACCTTCGTCATCGGCTTCATAACCGCAAGCATATATGTGACCATTAAGTTGAGTGATTGAACTCACGTGACCAAACGGCATGCCTTCTGGAGGACTGGGCGGATTAAGAGTGCGCGGTAGCACTTGCAACTGCTGGTCAACCCAGATGCAGGGCTCGGTTCCCACGTGTCCGCCCACGATAGTGTGGTCAGTATTATATGCATAGATTGTTGTCGCGTGACCGTTCACGTCTGGACTGGGCTTGGGCAGTATTGCTTTGGCATACCTGCCCTTGTATTCATAGTAGAGCACGGCATCATTGGGTTCATCACCGTGGTATTCCATTCCTGCGAGATAGCATTTGCCGTTGCTCACGGCAAGACACTTGCCCGAAGGGCTAAAATCCTCACAATCATCTAGAGGAAATATACCACTGTTTTTCAATATGTAAGGGTAGTCAAAGAGGTAGATGTAATAGTCCCACTTGGCAATACCTTGCGTCTCGTGGCTCACATTGTCGATAAAGTCGATGTGCAGCGTGTTCCACTTGCCGTTTTTCCAGTATCCTACCTTGCCCCTGGTGTTTTTCCCCGAGACAAAATAGTCATCACCGTCACTAATAATCTCACTGGCATACTCGCAGTCGGGGAGTTCCATAATCCTGTCTCCCATCATGTCATAAATATGGCCTTCGGAGGTCAGCACCAAAATCTGGCGCTCACCTCTGCGCTTGACGGCTGTTGGATCATCGTGTTCACACGACGAGAACAACGTCAAAAGGCAAATTGCTAACAGAAAATATTTGTATAATCTTCGCATGTTATTAAAGAATTTCAGCAAGAGTGACCCATGTTTTGTTCCTTCTACTGTCAGCAGACAGAAGAACGGAGATTGCTAATAAATTACAAAGTTACGACAATTTATTGTAAAGATACGCCATTGCAGCAAAAAAGTAATAACAACCTATAACTTCGGGTAGTGAACATTACCCGGTTCGTGATGTTCGGCGAATTCGCAAAAGTAGCATTTATGGTGTGTCCTAATCGCTGCAGTTTTTCTTACGCTAAACATTCGTATTTTTTGCAAAAGGCTTAAAAATTCTTAAAAAACGAGATAAATTTATTGTTTTTCGATAAATATATATTACCTTTGTCGGCGAAATCAATAACGCTAAATGTTTTTATTATGGAAAAAGGAACGATTAAAGCATTGAAAATTGTGTGCTATGTGGTGCTCGTGGGCGTCATCTTGTGGGTGGCATTTTATGCCATGCAGTCCTATTTCGTCTTGACCACCGGCAGCGGTCATGGTGTGATAAACTGGGGTTCTCCGCGCATGGGCCTCAAATTGACCTGGTTTGTGGTGAACCGCATCACTATCCTGCTGATGGCGGGGTTGATGGGCGCATTTGTGTTCAACATCCTCAAGTATTTGAGTGGTGGAACGATTTTTAACCACGCCAATGTGGTCTTGCTGTGGATAATGGCGATTATACTGCCTATCCACTCTTTTATCAGCGACAATATGGGCATTGCTTGTTCCGCATCCGAGCATTTTGATTTGGTGCTTACCGACAGTCCGTTTGTCTATGCGGTGATGGCGCTACTCGTGGCCTTGCTTTACCAGCTGGCCTACCGTGCCGCAGAGGAGCAGAAATTAACCATTTAAAAACAGCGAGCCCTATGATTATCGTGAACTTAGACGTAATGATGGCAAAGCGCAAAATGTCGCTTAACGAGTTGAGTGAGCGCGTGGGCATCACCCCCGCCAATCTTTCCATCCTGAAGACAGGAAAAGCCAAGGCGGTGCGATTCAGTACGCTCGACATTATCTGCCGTGTGCTTGACTGCACGCCGGGTGATATCCTGGAATACCGCGATGAAAATGAAAAGTAACAATTAAAATACTAATATTAATAATGAGAAAAACTATCACAATAGTGGCCGTGGCAATGATGGCGTTGCCCGCCACGTGCCTTGCGGCAAATGAAGCTGATACCGACACCGTGAAGGTGATTAACAATCCCAAGCAAGTGGTTATCACGCAAAGCGATGAGCGGGTGCTGATGAACGTCAAAGGTAATGAAGCCGGCGATGACTACAATTATGACTACCGCGTGACCTCAGGTCGTTGCGGCAAGGTCACCGGCATGGAGCGTGAGGGCACCGAGGTGGAGTTCCGGCTCCCGTTCGCCAAATCGAAAAGCGACGCCGACAGCCTCAAGCGTTACCGCCTGTATCTGTTTTTGAGCGATGTGTATTTAGGTGCAGGAAGCGCTCATGTCGAGGCGGCAGGCCGCGATGCGCTCAAGAAAACGGTGAGCGAGGTGGGTGTGCTCAACTTTCTCGCGCTTGGATATGAGTTTAACCAGAAACGCTCGCGTGTGTCGCTCGGCGTGGGTTTCAACTGGAACTTCTATCGATTGAACGACAAGTATTTCTGGCAGCGCGACGACAGAGGGGTAGTGGGGTTTGTCCCGAACCTTGACTCTCACGACAGGCAGCACGCCACGCTCTCGTCATGGTCGGTGCAATTTCCGCTCCTTTACAACCACTCGCTGGGGAAGAAATGGAGCGTGGCGGCCGGAGTGGTCATGAATTGGAACTGCTATGCCGACTTCACCAACTCCTACCGTGACGGCAAGAGCGATTACAGTGTTACCACGCACGGACTGTACCAGCGCAAACTCTCGTTCGACTGCATCGGCATGGTGAGCTGGCACGGCATCGGAGCCTACTTCCGCTACTCGCCGCAGTCGCTGTTCAAGACCGGCTATGGCCCTGAAATCAAAAACCGCTGGACGCTGGGCCTCGTCCTGCGCGGCCTGTGATAAATCCCATTTTAACTAAATCCAATGACCTATTGTATGATGAAAATTAAAATTCAATTTATGAATATTGTGATGAAGAAACTAATTGCCATTGCGTGCTTGGCTTTGACGATTTCGACGGCACGTGCTATAGAGTTTGACCAGTATTTCACCGATGCGACGTTGAGGCTCGACTATGCTTTTGCGGGCGATGCCGGCAAGCAAGGAATCTACCTGGACCAGCTGTCGCGGTTGCCGAAATGGTGGGGACGTCGCGCGCGGCTCGACGAAGTGCCCGTGGCGGGTGACGGAACTATCACGATGCGCGACCACAAGAGTGGCAAGGTGATTTACATGCACTCGTTCTCGAGCCTGTTCCAGGAATGGATATCGACCGCCGAGGCCAAAGTGGTGCGCAAGTCGATGGAGAATGTGTTTTTGGTGCCCATGCCGCGCGACACGGTCGATATCACCGTCGAATTGCGCGACCCGCATCACCGTGTCACCGCTATGCTCACGCACCGTGTGGCGCCCGACGACATCCTCATCGCGCGGCTTGGCGAGCGTGATGTCACCCCATACGTCACCTTACAGCAAGCCGACGACACCACGCGCTGTATCCACATCGCCTACGTCGCCGAGGGATATACCGAGCACGAGATGCCGCAGTTCATCGAGCACTGCCATGAGGCGATGGAGGCGCTGTTTTCGCACGAGCCGTTCCGTTCACTGCGTGGCAGGTTCCATATCGTGGCGGTGACGAGCCCTTCGCGCGACAGCGGCGTGAGCGACCCGGGGGCGGGCCTTTGGCTCAACACCGCACTGGGCTCGCACTTCGACACGTTCTACAGCAAGCGCTATTTGACCACGCTGCACCTCAAGCAACTGCACAATGTGCTGGCCGGAGTGCCCTATGAGCATATCATTATCCTGGCCAACACCGAGCACTACGGTGGCGGGGGCATCTACAACAGTTATAACCTGAGTTACACGCGCGGCAAACATTTCCGCCCCGTAGTAGTGCATGAGTTCGGGCACAGTTTTGCCGGATTGGCCGACGAGTATCCCTACGGCAACGATGACGCACGTTATTTCAGCGACGTGGAGCCCTGGGAGGCGAATATCACCACAATGCATGACTTCACCCGAAAGTGGGATGACATGATTGACCCATCGACACCACGCCCCACGCCCGAGAATACCGACAGCACGCTCATGACAAGCCGTGTGGGCCTCTTTGAGGGTGGTGGATGCATGGAGAAGGGCGTGTATCGTCCTGTTCAGGAGTGCCGCATGCGCACCAATGTCGTTCCCGAGTTCTGCCCAGTGTGTCGCCGCGCCATCGTCCGGGTCATCGATTTCTATACCGCCCCCATTCACTGAGAGAAGGCCCCCCTCGCTAAGTCCTCCAAAGTTTGGATAAGCATATAAAGACAATGTGCCTCAATGTAGAGGCACATTGTTTTTGTTTATGATGCTCAAACAATTGTTATTTGTCGAACACGGCGTTAATCCAGTCTTCTCCGGTAATCTTTTGTGGTGGCATACTGAACTCGTTGGGATTGCATTCATAACGACTATCTATAATATAGGTGTTAAGAATCGAGCCCGAAGGGGTTAACCATAGGCGGACCATCACAGCCCCCCAGTTTTTGTAATCAACGTCGTTATTGTAGTACAGATCCACTTTATAGAAAGGACTCTTCCACTTCGACGAAGTCCCGCCGAAAGAGGTGGGGCGGTTGTGGTGGTCAAGTTTCAGTTTGCCCGAAGCGGATGAAGGATAACGAGTATAGCTCCACTCCTCGGGACCCGTGCTCTTGTAATAGTTGTAGTAGATTACCATCCCGTCGAGACGGCCATACTCGCTGTTGTTGATATACTTGTCCAGTTTTTTGAATATCATGTCGGTGTCGCCTTCACTTGGGGCTGCTCTCGATTCCAAGAGCGCTCCGTCGGAAGTCTTGGCAACCTCACGGAATACGATTTTCTCCTCGCCGGTTTTCTTATCAGTCTCCACCTCTATCAAGATGTCGGCAAATTTGTTGGGGTGCTCTTTTTCATACTGCGCTTTCTGGGCCAGCACCTCGTTCACCTTGGCAGTGGCCTCTGCGATGGTGATTTCGCCATTGGTCACTTTCTCCCATAGCCCTTGACGCCACGCCATCTCGAAGTCGTTGTTCGACTTCTGGCGGTTGTACACCTCTTTGTGGAGGTTGTGCAAGTAGGATACAAAACGGTCAAAATGTTTACGCGGGTTCGTGAAAATCTCCTCTTTGATGTTGTCCAAAAGCCCTTCTGATAGCTTGAATACCATTGATGTCATATCGTCGAACGCCTCGTCCATGCCGTTCATGTCCTCTTTCTTGCCATAAATCGCCTTACGGAGGACGTTCTCATAGAGCGACTTCACAGGATTGCCCACGTGGTCGAGCGTGTTGTCGACAAACTCGTAGGTTTTCTTGAAAGCGTCGCTGTTCATGTAGTTCACCACGCGGTCGGTTGTGTTTAGCTTGCCCGACCAGTCTTTAATCAGTGAAGCGAGTTCCTGATAAGCCTTGCTATCCTTGTAGTGGTAGTAGGAACGTGCGAGCGTATGTCCGTCGATGTGGTAGGTCACATCGACACAATCGTCGTCGTACTCGAACGAGAGCGTGCCCAAACTATTGGTCAACTCGGTAACGCGCCCTTCATTGTCATACTGAACGGTGTTGAAGTCATTCGCATCGATGACGGCTAATGTCTCCAGGTAGTTCTC
>JAGCUP010000206.1 GCA_017962765.1 Muribaculaceae bacterium
GTCACGTCGGCACCGCTCACCACGCCGTCACCGTTCACGTCACCGGGCTCGAAGACGGGTTCGGGAGGATTGGGGCCAGGGATAGTGTCGGGCACATAGGTCGAAAGGGCCAAGCCATAAGCAGCGATGCCTTCCACGACAAAGTCAATCACGGGAGCGGCTGTCGGATCTTCGACCTTAGCCACCACGCGCTTGATACCGGTTCTGTGGAGCGGGTTGCTCTCATCGAACGGGATACTGTTGGGGATAGTGGCCGCCGTAGTACTCGTGGGAGCGATATATGACCAATATACATACTCGCCGTCGCCCACAAACTGGGTCACGCCGGTAACCTCGTCGCCAGAGCCTTCGAGCAACACGGGCGAATCGTCGATGAGGGTTGCGTCATCGACAGTGGCCTCATCTTGCTTAGCCATAAGGGTCGCCATGGGAATGCGATAGACACCAGGCGTAGCCTTGCCTTCGATTCTCGTTTGGTCATCTTGCAGGAAGAAGTAGAGATATCCGTTCTCCTCGTCGATATAGAACGAGGTCATCTGGTGGTAGCGAAGCAGGATGGGTAATGCCAAATCGGTGTGGCTACCGCCTGTGCCATCGGTGAAGAGACGGCTACGGTCGAAGCGGAAGATGCCCAATCCGTTGAATTTCTTGGCCACCCAATACACGTTGTTGAGCGTAGTGCCATTCTTATCAATGATGTCAACATTGCGCTTCATCATACCGGCACCAATGGCACCGTAAGTCAACGTGCTGCCATCGTAGTAGGGCAAGTAGTTGTTCTCCATAAAGAAGGGCTGCTCGCCGTAGAGACCCACAGCGTCGATGTCCATCTCGTGGATACCCACGTTGCGGTCGCTGATATAAATCTTCTTGTCATCGGGGTCGAGGGTCATCGTGAACGGGTCTTGGAAGGCCTTGTAGCCCACGTTGTTGAGCACCGTCACACGATAGAAGTAGTCGTTGCTCTTATTCACATAGAAGAGCTCGCCGTCGCCGCCATTGGCTTGTGCGTCAACACCCTCATAGCGCCAGTTGTGTCCGGCCACGGCCACATAAATGCGGTTCTTGTAGCTGCCCAGGTTAAAGGCATGCTCACCGGTGCGGAACTCAGTGTCAATGATGTCACCTTCGGTATCCTTATACATCAGGCGGCCGTCCTTAGTAGCGAAATAAAGGCCGCTGGGGCAACCGAGCGCGGCACCCTCGCCACTGATGGTTGCGTCGCCCACAATGTTAAGGTATTGCCATTGTGCAGTCTCCTTGAAAACATCGACACTGGCGGTAGCCACCTTACACTCCACATTGCCCTGGCCAGCGTTGAACACATTGGGGCCAAGCACGGGAGGCGTGACATTGAGCACGCGCAGGCGCTTAATGGCTGCGGGCACTGCACCTTGTTCCATATAGTTCACATTCGCACCAATCTCCATCTCTTCAAGTGACGGGCACTCGCCAAAGGCACCTTGCATGATGTTGGTCACCGATGAAGGCATATTCACCGTGGCAAGTTCGGGGCAATTGTAGCACAGGTTCTTGGGAATCTCACGCACACCCTCGCCGATGGTGAGCGACTCGATTGCGCTTTCAGTAAACACGTTCATGCCCAAGTCCTGAGTGGTGCCAGGTATGGTGAAGTCGGCCACCTTGCTGCGATAGAAAGCATAGTTGCCAATCGAGGTGAGTGCGGGAAGCTCCACAGTCAGGAAATGAGAATAAGCCAATCCATAGTTGTCAATACTCTCCACGTCATTGTTGATGAGTTCGTCACCAAGCTCACCTTCATGGGCGCTCACCAGCAAACGATTGCCGGCCGCGTTATAAAGCACCCCGTTCTCAACCTTGAAAGAGGCGTTGCCCTCGGCTAGATCGATATCGGCCAGCAGCATGATGGGCGCAAAGGCAGCGTTGCCAATGGTAGCCAGCGAAGCCGGAAGGGTAATCTTGGTGATATTGTTGGCCTCACCAAAGGCGTTGGCACCAATGCTTCTCACAGCATCAGGAATAACCACTTCACCCACGAGACCGCTCTTGTAGAATGCACTGGCGCCAATGCTGGTCACAGTGGCCGGAATAGTGAATTGGGTCAAAGCGGCAGTGCCATTAAAAGCACTTGAGCCGATGCTGGTCAGGTCGCCGTCAATTTGCACCTGGCTCAGCTTGGAGCAACTAAGGAACACGCTTTCGGACAAGGAAGTCACACCGGCAGGAATCTGTACACTCCGCAACGAGGAGCAGCTGGCAAATGCACTTCCACCAATAGCGGTAACCTTGTTACCATCTTCAAACGAAACGGTTTCGAGCTTGGAGCAGCCAATGAACATGCTGCCGCCCACCTCGGTCACCTCGCCACCAATCACAAGCGTCTTGAGCGATGGCATATAGTGGAACGGCTGCTGGTTGTAAGCATAGTTCGAAGCATCTACCATGCGCTCGAGCACGAGTTCCTCGATGGGAGGATACAGGTCGCTCGTGGCACCAAAGATTTGGATGTTGAACACGATGGGGGTCGCCGATGCCTTAATCGTAAATTTCGTGATGCCGCAACCTTCATATTCACCATTGGCGAGCGTGGCGGTCACGCCGGCAGGCAGGAAGGCTTCGGTAATCTTGGCGCAACCTTGAATCATGTGCTGACCCAAGTTGGTAGCTGCCTCGGTAACAGGATAGTTCTCCAGGTTTTCACAACCGCGGAAACAGTTGTTACCAAACTTCTTACAAGTGGCAGGCAAGTAAAGGTGAGTTAGGTTCTTGCAGTCGCGGAAAGCGGCAGCCTCCACACCCACAACGGTGTAAGAAGTACCTGTGCCAGGGTCGGTCACCGTTTCGGGGATAGTAATGTCGCCCACATAGAAAGCGGTATCCCTAACGGTCACGCCATCAACCTTTGTCGTGGTGATGGTGTACTTGTTAACGTTCACACCACCAGTGACAGTTTTGTAGTTGATTCCATCAGCCGTAAATGTCGCAGCGTGAGCCACAGCAAACCCCGCAACGAGCGTAAGGGACAACGTCAAGGCTCTCAGCCACGAAAAATGAGTAAATTTTCTCATACGCATTTGTTTTAAAGAGTTATGGAATAAAAAAGTTTTTTCAACTCACAAAGATAATACATTTTTTACAAATTATATACAAATGGCCAAAAAATCTTTTCATTTTGTCATGCGGTTTCCCTATTTGCCATTTTTTTACTACCTTTGTCGGTTAATTCGCTATAGCGCAAGAAAAAACTATTTAAGACAAAGATATGCAGAACATAAGGAATGTGGCCATTATTGCCCATGTGGACCACGGCAAGACAACGCTCGTCGACAAAATGCTGGCTGCCGGCAACCTGTTCCGCGACAATCAGGCGATGGGGACGCAAATCCTCGACAGCAACGACCTGGAACGCGAACGCGGCATCACCATCCTGTCGAAAAACGTGTCTATCAACTACAAAGGGGTGAAAATCAACATTATCGACACCCCGGGGCACAGCGATTTCGGCGGCGAGGTGGAGCGCGTGCTCAACATGGCTGACGGATGCCTGCTGCTCGTTGACGCTTTTGAAGGCCCTATGCCGCAAACACGTTTCGTGCTCCAAAAGGCCATCCAGATAGGACTCAAGCCCATCGTGGTCATTAACAAGGTGGACAAGCCCAACTGCCGCCCCGACGAAGTGCAGGAGGCCGTGTTCGATCTCATGTGCAACCTTGACGCCACCGAGGACCAGCTCGACTTCCCCACCGTCTTCGGCTCGGCCAAAGAAGGGTGGATGAGCCTCGACTGGCACACGCCCACGAACGACATCACCGCGGCACTCGATGCCATCGTCGAGCATATCCCCGCACCTGAAGTCGTGGAAGGCGACCCGCAGATGCTCGTCACCTCACTCGACTACAACACCTACGTGGGTCGTATTGCCGTGGGCCGCGTGCACCGTGGTGTGCTGCGCGACGGCATGGAAGTGGGATTGTGCAAGAAAGACGGCACCGTCGTCAAGCAGCGCGTGAAAGAATTGCGCACCTTCGAGGGCATGGGACAAACCCACGTCGAGAGCGTCGCCAGCGGTGACATCTGTGCTATCGTGGGCCTCGAGGGCTTCGAGATTGGTGACACCGTCACTACGCTCGACAATCCCGAGGCATTGCCCCGCATCGCCATCGACGAGCCCACCATGTCGATGCGTTTCACTATCAACGATTCGCCTTTCTTTGGCAAGGACGGCAAGTATGTGACCTCGCGCCACATCCACGACCGTCTCATGCACGAGCTCGACAAGAACCTCGCCTTGCGCGTCGAACGAACCGAGAGCGAGGACGCCTGGAACGTCTTCGGTCGCGGCGTACTTCACCTGAGCGTCCTCATCGAGGAGATGCGGCGCGAGGGCTACGAACTGCAAGTGGGCCAGCCACAGGTCATCATCAAGGAGATTGACGGCGTCAAGTGCGAGCCCTTTGAGACGCTTACCATCAATGTGCCCGAGGAATATTCCAGCAAAATGATTGACATGGTCACGCGCCGTAAGGGCGAAATGGTGACCATGGAGACCCAAAACGACCGCATATACCTCGAATTCAAAATACCCTCGCGAGGCATCATCGGTCTGCGCACCAACGTGCTCACCGCCAGTGCCGGAGAGGCCATCATGGCACACCGTTTTCTCGATTTCGAGCCCTGGAAAGGCGACATCACGCGCCGCATCAACGGCTCCATCATCGCCATGGAAGCCGGCACGGCGTTTGCCTACGCCATCGACAAGTTTCAGGACCGCGGCCGCTTCTTCATCTTCCCGCAA
>JAGCUP010000207.1 GCA_017962765.1 Muribaculaceae bacterium
GTTGCCCTTGCCAGTCACCGTTAAAGCGTAATCACCACGCTCGATGCAGCCTGCACTGTAGCTCACTTCATAGTCGGTGTTGGCAATGAGTGTGTAGTCGCCATAGGTGAGTGTGGGCTCGGGATGAATCACTTCGCCAGTGGGCACAAATCTTCTGTAGCACGAGGTTGCTATCACCTCATCATTGATGTTGCGTGGCTGGATGTTGAATGTGGCTGTGAGTTCACCAGTATAGAGACCACATCCGCTCACTGTGACAGTGGCTATGCCGGCATCCACGTTGTTGCTCCATTGCACCGTATAGTTTTCGACCTTGACCAGCACCGCGTCGCCCACGGTAACATTGAGTTCAGGCTCGTGAGCCGTCTTGTCGTAAGTTTCATCGTCAATGGCGGCAATGGTGCCGGAGGAGATGTCAATCTTGCTGTCAACGTAGTTGCCGTCGATGGTCACATCGCCGGTGAAGTCGCTCACCACGTGTTCGCCAGTCATATTGAATTTATTAGAAATCGTACCGCTGCTCACTGTGTACTGGTAGAATTCCTTGCCTTGGGGCAGGGCATAGTTCAAGTCAATCGTGCTGCCGTTGCCATAGTATTCCACTCCCTTGTGGGTCAGCGTGGGCGTGCCGTTGATGGTCACCCCATCGCCAGGAATCATCTGTGCCATGAAGATACCTTGGGCTGTGCCCAGCTGGCGGCTATAGTAGCACTCATTGTAATTAGCAGAACCGCCACCGAGAAAAGTGCGGCAATAATTGGTGCTGACGTTCAATTCCTCGGGAACAAAGAAGCAATGGTTCAGGTTGACGCGGGGATCAGAATTCCATATAAAACCGCCCCACGAACGGCTGTTCACGCCTATGAATTTGCCATCAAATATGCAGTTTGTTAATGTGGCGGTATTATCGTAATTATATCCTATAAAACCACCGGCGCATACGTCGCCACTTGCATCTGAGTTAATTGTTACGCTCGACACGCAGTCAGTGATAGTCACACCATAACTTTTCCCCACAATGCCTCCACAAAATTTTGCTTGGGGATTGAGCGTGCCAGCCACAGTCAGGTTTTTGATAGTGGCATTACTGACATAGTGGAATGGACCAATGCCAACTTCATAGGATTCATATCCCACGGTCAGCGTATAGCCTTGACCATCAAAGGTGCCGGCATACTTGTCAGAGTCGGTTCCCATCATATAGTAATCCACAATTCCGGTGACATTGCCAGTGAGCTTGGCGTTGGCACTTGGATTGCCATTATTGACAAGCACCGCGAAAGCGTTCCACTCATCGGCTGTGCCTATGAGATAAGCTCCGCTCGCATCGGTGTTAAGCACAACGTTCTTGTATTGCGCCTCGAGCACGAGGTCTTGCATCACGGGCAGGTCGAAATTCCACGGCTCGCTGGCGCCTTCCTCATACCATGCGTCAAACAGTTTGTCGCTTGGGTAGTAGGGCAAATTACTGGCCTTATCGCCTTCAACGACATAAAATTGTTCGTATACTTCACCGTCTACCTTATAAGTGATGCTGTGCAGCGTTTGTCCCTCGAGGGGCACAATCACATTGGAGCTCGCCAGATCTTCAAGCGTGGCGCGATTGCCGGTAGATTCGATATTGAACGGCTTGCTCATGACCACCTTGAAGGCATTGTAGCCACCATTTTGCGTCTCATAGCGGTCGGTTGAACTGGTCCAACTCAAGCGGATGACATCGGTTTCTTTTGGAGTCTTTGGGGTTAATGACGCGCCGATAGCTGCCACGCCGCTAATGGACCCCGATTGGGCAGTGATTCGTCCGCCAGTGATGGTGATCGTGCCACTTTGTCCGCCATAACCACTGGAACTGCCCCAATAGCCGCCACCGCCAATACCCGCGCTCTTGCCGGCGCCCTTGGCATAGATGGTGCCACCCGTGATGGTGATGATGCCACCATCATAGCCGTCGCAGCCGCCAATGCCAGCACTATAGGTACCACCATACGCGGTAATGTTGCCGCCATTAATGGTGATGGTACCACCCGCAGAGTACTCACCGCCGCCTATACCGGCACCATAGCCGTAGGGGCGTAGCATGAGTGTGCCACCGTTGACAATGACCACACCAGAGTTGTTGTTATAGACGTCTCTGCCGCATCCTATGGCGGCACCATCATCGCCGCTCTTGATATCGAGGTCGCCGCCATTGATGGTGATGACACCACAACTGTTGGCCTTCTCTCCGCCAATGCTAGCGTAGCCGTAGCTTACATTATCAACAACCAACTTGCCCATGCCCGTGGCATCGCTCTGGGCATAGATGGTGAGTGCGTTGTTGGCCTCGGCGTTGTAGTTCACCGTGATGCCCTTTGAGGCAGTGAACGTCACGCCGTCCATGAGCACGAGGTGCACGTCGCCAGTCGCGGTGATGCGGTCGGCGATGGTCACGTCTGCGTTTACGACATACCAGCCAGAGGTCCATGCCGTCTGGTCGGTGACCACCGTATAGGTGCCGTTGGCGAGCGTCTGCTGTGTGCCGCTGGCATCAAGGTAGGTCACATCTTGCGCTTGCGCCGAGAGTGGTGCAAGCACTGTCACCATCATTGCCAGGAGCAACGACGGCAACCATGATTTGAGTCTTGATTTTACCATAAGTGAATTGTATTGATTAATAATAAAATGAATTATGATCATTTCATTTGGCAGTCGGCTAAAACCGACACGCGATTTTTTCACATCGCAAATTTACTATTTTTTTTCATAAAAATACTTTTCTTCAGTTATAAATTTTTCCCCAAAAAAGGAAAAACCACCTCTTATAGCGAAGGAACATGAGCAACTAATTTAAGTGCGTTCAATTAAAAAGGCGGCACCAACTGGGGCGCCGCCTTTATTTAAAGTGTTAAGCGCATTTCCACACACTCAACTATTATCTAAAAGCGCACTTTTGAAGAAGTCCCATCGGTAAAGCGGATGATATATACGCCGCTCTCAGGATTCCTCACTTGCTGGCCGTTGAGGTTGTAGACACCTTGGATTTCCTTGCCATTGAGCATCTTGATGGTATTGATGCCAGTGGCAATTTGAGCTGCAATGGCATCCATCGTATAGTTTTGGAAACCATTATCGGTCTTTGAAGCACGCGCGGGAGCGCCACTAGGAGCGTCCCAAGCCTCCTTGAGGGTGAGCACACCTTTCACCGTCACGGCTTGTCCATCGGTGAGCGAACCTGTCATATTGTCGGTGGTGAGAGAGATGCTCATGCCTTGCTTACCACCAGGCGAGAAGGCGCGAAGCGTGTTCTCGGCAGCGTTGTAGTAACCCAGCACGACAGCCACCTCGTTCGACTTGAGTGCCGTCACATCGTCCTGATGTGCCGTTGTGAGGTTGAGTTGCGTAGGCTCAGCATCGACAATGGCATCACTCACCTCGAAGGTTACGCTAGCAATTACGGGATTCAAGTCGAGACCGCTAATAGTGCCCATCATGTTGCCAATCACATCGCCCTCGGCGGCATCGATGCCCGGGCTAACCTTGAGCCAGTTGCCAGAGCCGTCGGTCACGACAGCATAGTTGGCGTTGCTCACCATCACCTTCATGTCGCTGGTGATGAGCACTAAGCCTTCTTCGCCTTCGAGCGCCTCGGCGAGCGTACATCCGTCTGGAATCTGTTCGAAGGTCGCAGTCACGGTGACGGCATTCATGGGCATCTCGAAGGTGTACGAGCCTTCGCCTGTCTTATTGAGGGTCACTGTGGTATCAGCAACAGCCTCCACCACATTCAGGCTCGTGAGCACGTATCCCTCATTGGGAGTCACGGTGAGCGTGACGGTTTGGTTCTCGGCATTGTAAGCCACATATTGCTTGTCGGCGGTCACGGTACCATTCGCGACAGAATCGATGACGACTTCGCGTGCCGGAACGATGGTCTTGTGGCCGATATTGTCGAGCGTGGCGAGCGTGGACGTGCCGTCAATGACGAAGAGGCTGTTGAGGAAGACATCGCCGCCGGCATACGAGCCATCCACCTCGATGCGGTCAGTGGGATGGGTCCAACTGAGCTCAATGAAATTGGTCTTGGGGTCGTAAGCATAGGCGTAGCGTGCCTCGCCTATAGCCACGTCGTAACTACTGCTTGTGAGTGCCGTGACATCACCTCCGGTGATGCGGATGCGTCCGCTTGTACCGCCATGACCGTTTTGTGAGTCCGAATTGGCTCCGCCGCCGATGCCGGGCGAATACCAGCCGCCCCGGGCTACGACGGTGCCGCCGCTGATATTGACTTCCTGCGCAGGCCAGCCACCTCCGCCGCCAATGCCGGCGCCACCAGTGAAAGTGTTTTGATAGCCCGTGGCATTGACCGTACCGCCAGTGATGAAGATACGTCCGCAAGATCCCCTACTGCCGCCAATACCCGCTGACGAACTGCCACCGGTAGCATCGACAATACCGCCGTGGATGTAAATGCAACTGGTCGCACCAGAGCCAGCGGATTCGTAGCCCGAGCCGATACCGGCTCCACTGCTACCCGTCGTGGTTATGTGACCGCCATTGATGGTGATAATGCCGGGGTGACCACTTCTTTCACCACCGATACCAGCGCATGAGCCTTTCGCATTATCCACCACTAATTGTCCCATTTCCTCACCCTCGCTTTGGGCATAGGTGGTGAGCGAATTGGGATTGTCGGAGTTGTCACTCACGGTGATACCTTTCCTGGGCTTGTAGGTTGCTCCGTCCATAAGAATCAGATGTACGTCGCCAGTGGCGATGACTCGCTCATCAGAGACTGTCACGTTGCCCTTAGCCACATACCAGCCTTCGGTGAGTTCGGTCAAGTCGTTCATCACCAACTGATAGTTTTCGCAGACGTCGGGAACCATCTTGTCGTTCTCGCTGTCGTAGTTGAGGAAGTTGACCGAACCTAAGATTTCAAATGGAAGGTCGTGAGTGCCGGTGTAGTTGCCAATACCGTTAATGGTGACGGTATATTGTCCCGATTCGATGCAGCCTTCGCTGTAGGTGAGTTCATAGTCAACGCCCTCAACGAGGGTGTAAGTAGTGCTGTAATCAATTTTGTGGGTAATCTTAGGCTTGGGATGCACCACCTCGCCGGTGTGGCCCCATTCTGGGTGGATAGTGAAAGTATAGCCATCGGCGCTAAGGTCACGGGGTAAAATGTTGAAGTGACCGACCAAAGTGCCTGTATAAGGATCGCGACCTGTGAGGGTTACCGTTGCCTCGCCCGCATTGACGTTATTCTCGTACGCGGTCGAGTAATTAGCGGGGACAAGCGTCTCGCCTTCAACGGTCACCACAAGCGCCGTCGTCTGGGCTTTTCCAGTGTAGGTCTTGTCGGGGATGGGGTCAATCGTACCTGAGGCGATGTCGACCAGGCTGTCGAGATGTGCACCGGTGATTACCACGGGACCATCAAAATTTCTCACACTTTGTTGGCCCGTCATCATGTAGGGGGCGGTCAGCTCGCCAGTATTGACGCTGTATTTGAAGAATATCTTGTCCTCGGGCAGGTCGTAGTCAAACGTAAACCTTGCGGGTGACGCATAGTAGTCCACGTTCTTGTAGGTTTTGGTGGGAGTGCCGTCGCTGAGGATCACGCGCTCGCCAGCGGTGATGGTCGCCACCAGGTTTATGTTCGAATTAGTAGGGTTATACCCCACCGAATAGGTGTAGTAACAACGTGTTGGCTTTGGGTTGCTGCAGAAGGTGTAGCCTTTCCTAGACACATCGACGTCAATATCACCTGGCACGACGAAGCAGTCGATTAAGTAGCAAGTATTGTTGGAATAGGAATTATACCCGATAAATCCGCTCCACTCTTTTGTGTTAGGACCATACATGTTGCCCTCAAACACGCAGTTGGTGAACGTGATGGCATCGGCATCGCGCGCATTGCCCAAGAATCCGCCATGTTTTCCACTGCCAACAAAGGTGCCGTTCATCGTGGCGCTCATAACGCAGTCGGTGATATAATTGTCTGAGCCTGCCGTCGTGCCAATGAGACCGCCGGTGTACTGTGCCGAGGTGTTGATGGTGCCGGCAACAGTGAGGTTGGTGATCGTGGCACCGTTTATCGAGCAGAACAAGCCCTTCATATTCTCGGTGATGTTCAAGCCCAGCGTGATGGTGTGTCCCTGTCCGTCGAAGGTACCGCTGAAGGTTGTTTCCATCATATAGGTCACCGGCTCGGTAATGTCGGCGGTGAGCTTGGCGGTGGCGTTGCTCGGGGCAATGCCCTCGCTGAGCATGACGATGAACACACGCCAATCAAGTGCGCTGCCGATGAGATAAGCGCCGTCCCCGTCGGTGGGAAGAGACTTCTGCACCATGTGGGCATAGAGCGTCAGGTTACCGGTGATGGGCGTGCTGAAGTCGTAAGGCTCGGTGGCGCCATCCTCAAACCAGCCGAGGAACAGCCATCCATCTATATTGGGTGCGTCGGGTTCCTCTACTACGTGGTTCTCGGTGATAATTTGACGGTCATATTCTTCGCCGTTCAACATAAACGACACCGTGTACTTGGTCACGAACAATGGTGCGAGGGTAATGCCATTGAGATTGTCGCTGGCAGTTACCTCTTCACCAGTTTCGGCATTCTTAAATGGGGCGTTCATGGTCACATTCGCCTTGACTTTCGACATGTAGATGCGGTCGTCCATCGAACTCCAGTCAAGAATCAACGTGGCATCCGCTTTGCAGTGCCCATAAGCGTAACCGGGACCTACAGCGGAGCCATAACCACTACCCTCATTAGCAGTGAGATGCACGTTGCCGCCGTGGATGGTGAGCGTGCCGCCATTACTGCCTTTGTAATAATTGTTAGAAGTCATATTATAGTAGCCGCCGCCGCCGATAGCACTAGCGCCGCCGTATAATGGCTTACCAGGATTGTTGGTGGTCACCGTCACGGAGCCGCCATTGATGGTGATGTCACCGCCGTCGCCGCAACTCATACCATTGCCGCCGCCACCGATGCCGGCGCCAAATTCGCCGGGAGCGATGTTGAGCACACCGCCGTTAATCACGAGTTTGCCGCACGATTGTTTTTCGCGGCCTCCGATGCCTGCATGGTATTGGTAAGCATTCTCCGACGTGGCTGTCAGAGCACCCGTACCGCCGCTCTGGCAGTAGATGTCCAGCTCGTTGCCCACCTCAAGGGTGATGCCCTTGTGCACAGTCAGCGTTGCGCCGTCGGCCAAGACAAGGTGTACGGTGCCGATAACCGTAACACACGTGTCGGCAAAGGTCACATCGCTGCTCACCACGTACCAGCCGTCACTCCAGTCGATAACCTGGTAGGTCACCGTGGTGTAACTGCCAGCAGCGAGCGTATGCGACTCGCCAAACTGGTTGAGGTACGTCACATCTTGCGCTTGCGCCGCCAGTGGCGCGAGCATTGTCACCATCATCGCTATCAGCAATGAAGGCAACAAAGATTTGAGTCTTGATTTTACCATAAGTGAATTGTTTTATGAATAAATAAAATGAATTATGATTTTTTCTTTTCGGTCATCGCATCTTCGTCATCTTCGTCGTCGCACGGCATCTCGGGCCACCCGAATTCATCGGTGTGTCGCCGTATGTACCGTGACGCCTTGAACAAATAATATAAGAGGCACACGGCACACAATGCCATGAAAACGAAAAATATGATTTGAGAAATTGTCATAAACTTACGACATATAATTTTTCGTCACAAACATACAACAATTTTTTAAAAATTTCTTTCCTCTCGTCGTAAATACGTCCAGAGGAAAGAAAAAATACGTTCAAAGGAAAAAAATACGACCAAAGGAAAGAAAAATACACCCCTAAGACGAAAAAACGAATTTACAACCCGGCAATCGCCGCGACCATGGCATTCAGTTCAAGGCACATCTCGCGCGTCAGCGCCTGACGACGATTCTCATGTTCCCAAGGTGCAAGAATTAGAAAACGCCCCTCTGCGCAAGCCTTATAATACTCATGGCCTGGCCGCGAGAACTCATTGAAGCCCCAAGGGGAGAGGAAAATCAACGGAAATTTCGCATCAAGCGCCGCACGCATCACCGCTTGCTCACCACGGGAAATAGCGGGCGAGATGAGCACAGCGCCTTGTCGCGCCTGGCCCAGCATGCTCTGCACGCAAGCCGCCACCTCGTCATCGTTCAAGTGTCGCGAGCATTGCACCTGCACTTTCTTAGGGTGGTCGAGCAAAAAGCGGTTACCTATAGCGGCATAGCGTTGTCCCCCGATGGTGATGCCGAAGCGCACCCGGAAGAACTCGGGATGCGCGCGACGCATGGCAAGCCGTCGCGGGTTGTCGCGCAAATAGGCGAACCAGCGGTCGAGCTCGTCAACGCCGTCGAGGATATGGTCGTTGTAGTTGCGCGAGAAAAGGTGGTCACAGCAGTTGTCCCCTGTCTTGTCCCCTGTCTTGTCCCCTATGCCACAACAGTGTTGCGGCAAAGAAAACAACTGGCGATAAGCCTTGTTGCACCCCGCCTTGAAGCCCTTGATCACCAAACCCAAATGGCTGCGCATGGGCCGCTCCACAAAGAGGATGCCATGAAGGTGGTCAGGCATAATCATCGTTTCGAGCACCCTCACCTCGGGATAATACTTTCCAATAGATGCCCAACAGTCGCGCACCCGCTCGCCAAGTGGCGACAACTGTACAAGCGGCGCATCGGGAGAGCCCTCGGGCGCCTCGGCATTGCCCACCAACGTGCCCAATAGCGGCCGTCGCCCCTCCACCGTCATGGTGATGAGATAGATGTGCCTCGAGGTGTAGTCGTGTCCCACACGCCGGCGCAGCATGGAAGACTTCTTTTCTCCAGCAAATGGTTTATGTTTCCTGA
Organism: Muribaculaceae bacterium; assembly: GCA_017962765.1. Lineage (GTDB taxonomy): Bacteria > Bacteroidota > Bacteroidia > Bacteroidales > Muribaculaceae > Sodaliphilus. The sequence goes on from JAGCUP010000207.1 coordinate 8,844, forward strand.
ACGCCTCCCTATCCATTTTTCCTTGTTTTGTTCCCTATGCCGCAACGTTGCGGCCTCGCGCGGGTCACCTATGGCGACGGTAGCGCGATGGGGGTTCCTTGCCCTGGGCCTTGAAGGCCTTGGCCATAGAGGCCTGAGAGGTGAAGCCACACCGTTCGGCGATGACGAGCATTTTCTCGTCGGGGTGCTGATAAATGAGACTGATGGCATGCCTCACGCGGTGCTGGCAAATCATGTCGTAGAACGACTGGTACCCACTGCGGCGTATCACCTCAGAGAGATAGTTGGCATTGGTGCCGAGGCGATGAGTAAGCGTATCGAGGGTGATGTGTGGCTCGATGAAAACATGATCGCGAATAAGCAATTCGTCGAGCTGACAACGCAACTCTTCACAGCGTTCTTCTGTCAGGCGGAAGCCGTTTTCTTGCCTCATTTGCTCCATGATTTCCTCCTCGCGTGGCGTGAACACCTTGCGCCACGGGTTGAGCGTAAAGATACAGAACCATATATTGAGGAAGACGAAGACAATGTCACGCACCGCTTTCACCACGGCATCATCGGCATAGAAATTCGCTATCAGCAACAGGCACACGATAGAGGGTAGCCACTGGATATAATAGGCAAAGCGAACAGGGAAGTCGCTGGAATCGGCATACACCGCCTCGTTAATCTCGCGTGCAGCACGACGGATGCGCGCGGCCATCCTCAGGGTAAGCCCGAAATAGAACACAAAAAGGACGGTCACAAGGCCAAACACCCACGGGCGGTGACCCGGCGGCAGCGTAATCACGTGCAACGCCTGCAACAGCAACGGCAAAACAATTAGGACTGCGGGCAAAAATACCAAATAGTCGCGCACACGGTGCTTGACTTCGGGGAAAAAGTAACCCTCACACATCACCAACATCTGCATTGAGAACACGAGCAGCGTGAAGGCGTTGACATAGAGTAAAGCGTCAGCGTCGCCAATCTGCAACAGGTAAGGCACCTCAAGCACCTGCAACAGGTAGAGCGCGCCCACCGAGCGTTGCGCCGGGAACAACTGACGGAATTGCTTGCGATAGGCTTTGGGGCGATAAAACCACTTGAGAATCCAGCCATAAAGGTGCGACAACAACAACGCGAAATTGGCGCTGTAGAGCAACATATATGTGGTATCGCCTCGAATCATCGTTTTTAAGTCCGGCATTTTGGCCTGTGCCCCGCCAGTAGCGAGGCACAAGCCCCAAGTGCCTGATTTTGATTTATGAACCTAACAAAATATTGTAGAGGGCCGTCACATCGGAACCATTGACGAAACCATCGCCGTTTACATCAGCGTCGCCCTCGGCTGTGGCACCGTCAAGCAACACGTTGTAGAGGGCCGTCACATCGGCGCCGCTTACCACGCCATCGCCGTTCACATCGCCCGTTTCTGTAATTAGAATAGCCACGGCGCCGTTGAATCTCATCCAATACGCTGCGGCACGGTAGGCAGTTATGCTCCCTTTTGGCACGTAGAGGGTCTGGAATTCTTGGTGCTTCGCGAACCAAGGGTTCCCAGTGCCGATGGCGGGCGGTGTGGTAGCGTAGCAGGTGACCGACTTGAGATTGAGGTAGCTCCTCACTTTACTTGAGTAATCGGGGTAGCCCTCATACTCTCTGGCATTCTTATACCAATCTTCTCCTTGCGTGGACATCGAGGCGTTACCCACGAAAGTAGTGGTGGCGGGGAGGACGAACGAAGTGACTTTGTTCACGTTAGAGAAAGCCATATCGTCCAAATAGAAGCTGTTTTCGCCACATACTTTCAGGTCAAGTTCACCCTCGAACTGCGTTTCGGCAAAAGCCGAAACACCAATTCTGGCGATTTTCTTATTCCACGGGAATGAACTGAGATGCGTGCGGTAGAAGGCGCCATCACCGATAGTAGTGATGTTAAAGTCTGTGCTTTGTCCATAGAAATTATCTAGAGATATGCAGTCGGCAAAACAATAAGTCGGAATCTCGGTGAGGTTCTTGCTGCTGCTAAGATTCACCTCGCTGAGATTAGTGCATTCGCGGAACGCATTGGTGCCTATAGAGGTTAGAGCCGCACCAGTCACGAGCTTGGTGAGCCCACATTTATTGAAAGCATAAATACCTATCGTAGAGCAATTTGTCAGTTTTATCTCACCTGTCAGACCTATTGTTCCGTTGAACGCGCGCTCGTCTATTCGTGCGATGCTCTCAAAGGGGAACGACTTCAGGTGAGTGTTACTGTAAAACGCATAGTCACGCACCGTGGCGAGATTGGTGCCACTGCTTACCGTCACCGTAAAATTGCTCGTGGGGCCGTCGTAGAACGCAAACGGGCCTATGGCCGTCACCTTGTAGCTTTTGCCGTTACGGGTAACCGTATTGGGAATGATGACCGTGGCTGAGTTGCTAGGCTTGACGAGACACACCTCGTTGGAGCTCGTCACTGTGTAGTAGTTAACGTCGGCAAAGTCGTAGCACTCGTTCCAGTCGCTGTTACCGTTTTGGATGTTGTAGTTCCCCCAGATGGAGTTGGTGCTGTAAGCCTCATATCCGTCGTAGGGAATATAGAGCTTGACATCGCTTTTCGTCAGCGCCGGGAAGAAGTCGCTCGATGGCGGCGTCACCTTGTTCAATTCAATCTCAGTGATACCGGTACTGCCGGCGAAAGCCGTACTGTTCATCGAGGTAAACGACGACGGTATGCACACCTGCTTAAGGTTTGGCATATTGCTGAAGGCATAGGGGTTAACACCTTTCATACCATAAGGGAAACTCAGGAGAGCGCACTTGGTGTAGCTACCGCAGTAGTTTAGCGCGTACTGCAGATTGGGATGGAACGATACGCTGGTCAATCCTTCAGGAATCTGATACAATCTCGAATAATCTTTGTTGTACAGACATCCCTGATAGCTGCTGAAATTGGCGTTGCTGCTGTTGACTGAGATGCTCGTCAGGTTGGGACAATGGAAGAACGGTGCCGCCCCCGAAACCTCTAGGCTACTGGGAA
>JAGCUP010000208.1 GCA_017962765.1 Muribaculaceae bacterium
CGGGGGTTCGAATCCCTCTCTCTCCGCAAAACGCGCAGGCTGGCTGAGACGAAAGTCCCAGCCAGTTTTGTTGTGTGTCAGGCGTTGTGAGCTAGCTCACAAAAGCTTGAGCACACGGCAAAACTGAATAGCGAGCCCAAGGCTCGCCAGCCTGCACGTTTTGCTGCGGCCCCGCGGGAGCGTAAGGGATGCGCGCAGCGAATCCCTCTCTCTTTGTTGTGTGCCAGGCATTGTGAGCTTGCTCACAAAAGCCTAAGCACACGGCAAAACTGAATAGCGAGCCCATGGCTCGCCAGCCTGTGCGTTTTGCTGCGGCCCCGCGGGAGCGCAAGGGATGCGCGCAGCGAATCCCTCTTTCATATTTTACTGAAAGAGACTAGCAAGACCCCCAATGGGTTCGTTATCAGCACGACTTAATAGGCCATGATGTAGTGGTATCCACCTTGAATTATCATCCACTGGTCGGCCACCTCTCTCCAAATGTCGTAGTGAACGCCCTCGAGCGAGTGATAACGAACATAAAGCTCGAAACCGGCTTTGGAGTCGGTCATGACCATGATTTCGGGCAAGAAGAAAAACAAGTCATCTATATCTGGCCCCATCGTGGTGGCATTGGGATAAGACTTGTCTTGCTCAAACCAGCTGTTTTGTATTGACTTAACCTTGCCATTGGCGACGCACACAAACGCCATCAACACTTGGCCCTTGTGTGGTTTGAATAACACATTGTAGAACGTACGTCCTTTGTCTTGGCAAGTGGCAACCCATTCAATCTTGCTAATTTTGTAGTCGTTACCGTAATACTGTTCAATAAGTTTGCGTACTTTAGTGTCTACTCTGGGCCTTGTATCGCCATACAGATATCGTGAGAACTGTAACGGTGTGTGGTCCTTGAGCCAAGCCGAGGGCACGATGATGGGAACGGCCTGGTCTTTGCTGTAGCCGCGGAACATTTTTTTGGTCATGGTGGCATCGTCGAGCGCGTATGTATAGCATTTGCCAAGCTCAATCTTTGTGCCGTCACTGTCGTAGCTGCCATTCTCGGCTTTCACAAAGTGGATGTTGCCAACATGCGGTTTAAACACCATTCGGTCATATTTGGTGGATTTCATGACGGCCTCTTCGCTCGTGACATCACCGGGAACCGTAAATCGGTTTTTGACGATGTCGATATCGTAGGCAAACATCGGGTGGTGACGCAGCGTGAAGTCGTTACTCTTGTCTACCTCAGCGTCGGTGAAGTAATTCTGTATCCAATGCCAATTCACCGATTCGTTGTCAATCGTGTAATCAGGGCTGATAATTTGGACTTTTCCGTTAACCACCTTATACACAGTTTTCAATTTGTTGACGTCGGCAATCACAAATTCCTTAATGCCATCCTTGTCAAAGTCTTCGATGGCATAATAGTATGATTTCTCAGCGCCATCGACCAAGTCGTCTGCGCTTTCGAGGATATCGGCAAAAGAGGCATAATAGATTTCCTCTTGTGAGGGGAGCGCGGTAGTGCGTTGAGCCATTGCCGGCATCAGCACAGCCAGCAGCATTGATAGGAGAATGTGACGTTTCATAAGCGAATATTTTTGGTTTTTTAGTCCAACAAAGATACATAAATTTTTTGTCATAACTCTATTTGTGAGGATTTATTCTGCTTCATTCATGCAAATTTCCATTAATTGCTCAAAAAAGAGGTGATAATTGATAGGATAATCCCAGATATTTTGTAAATTTGCAATAATTTAAGTAATTTCAGTAATATTGAGGCGTTTTGCCACTTAACAAAAGACCATTATGACGACTTTTCCTTTGCTTCAATCGCAACTGGGCGTGTTCTATGACTGCCTGAAATTTCCTCATGTGATGCAATATAACGTGCCGTGCATTGCGCCGTTGCCCGATGACCTGGACCTCGACCGCGTGGAATCCGCTTTCCAGACCATTTTCGCCGAGCGCGAGGTGCTTCGCCTGCGTTTCCTCATCGACGATGAGGGCGAGCCGCGCCAATATGTGGATGACAACAAACGACTTGTCATCGTGCGTCGCGAGATGGACGAGGCCGCATTCCAGGAGTATGCCCACCACGGCTTTTGCCGTCCCTACGACATCATGGGCGAGGAGCCATTGTTGCGCGTGGAGCTCATCACCACGCCCGAGGGCAAACGGTATATGCTCATGGACATTCACCACTTGTTGACCGACGGCACCAGCTACCTGACGCTGTTCCCGCAACGCGACCTGCCGCTGGCCTTCAACGGCGAGCCGCTGCCCCCGCAGGAATACGGCATGCTCGACGCTGCCGTCGATGAGACGGCGCGGCTGGGCGATGAGGAGTATGAGCGTGCGAAGGCGGTGATGACGGCGAAATATTCCGGCGTGGAGCTCGCCTCGCTGTCGTCGCACCCCGAGAACCCCGTGGGCGAGATGGGGCAGGAGTCGGCCTATATCAGCCGCAAGGTGGTAGATGGCTGGTGCGCGCGCAACGGATTTGCGCCCTACCAACTGTTCCAGGCTGCCTTCAGCTACGTGCTGTCGCGCATGCTCCGTGAGGAAAAAGTAGCTTACACGACGATATATCATGGCCGGCGCGACCCGCGTGTGCGCCAGGCTTACGGCATGTTTGTGCGCACCATCCCGTTCATGACCGAGATTAAGGAGGGGCAGAGCGTGCGCCAGTACATCGCCGCTGTCCATGCCGAGATGAAGGCGACGCTGTCGCAGCTCGCCTATCCCTTCTCGCACTTCTGCCGCGACCTGGGCGTGCAGCCCGGCATCTCGTTCAACTTCTCGGCCTTGCCGGGGTGGGAAGAGGCCTACTATTTCGGCGATTGCCACTGCCCATTTGTGGAGCAAGACCGTGGCGACGTGTTCTACGATATGCTCGCCCACATCTTCCTGGCAGGCGAAAACTACGACATCCGCATGGAATCGAGCCTCGCCATGAACAGCCGCAAGACGATGCGTATCATGGCCGACGCCATTAAGGCCACGATGGAGCAGATGATGGCTGCCCCCGACGGCGCCATCGCCGCCGTGCCCATCGTGAGCGACGAGGAGACCAAGCGTCTCATCGAACTGGGTGCCGGCAAGGAAATCGACGTGGACATCGACAAGACCTTTGCCAACCTCTTCACCGAGCAGGCCCGCAAGACGCCCGACGCCCCCGCCGTGGTCGACCGCGACAGCCAGCTCACCTACGGCGAAATGGACCGCTTCTCGAACGCGCTGGCCCGCCAGCTCATCGAGTTCGGTGTGCGCCGCGACGATTTCGTGTGCGTCATGCTCGACCGCACCAAGGAATTCCCGCTGTCGGTGCTCGCCATTCACAAGGCTGGCGCTGCCTACACACCGCTCGACTTCGAGTACCCCAACGAGCGCCTGAGCTATATGCTGGAGAACAGCGAGTCGAAGGTGCTCATCACGTCGCACGACGTGCTCAGTGCCAAGCAGGCCGAGGGGAACTTCGACACGGCCGCAGCCCGCGTCTTCTATATCGATGACTTCATGGCCTATGTCGATGAGGCTCCGAGCGAGCCCATCGACCTGTCGCACCCCGACGGCCTCGCCTATATGATTTACACCTCGGGCTCCACCGGCAAGCCCAAAGGGGCCATGCTGCACCAGGCTGGCTTGCGTAACTTCATCGCCGTGGTCATCGACATGGAGCGCTTGACGGCTGCCGACCGCATCAGCGGTCACCGCTCGTTCTCGTTCGATGCCCACATCGAGGATATGTATCCGGTGCTC
>JAGCUP010000209.1 GCA_017962765.1 Muribaculaceae bacterium
GGGCACTCTCGAAGAGATACACCTTAATGCCGTTGGCGCTGAACACGTTGGCCACGGTCTCGGCAAAGAGGCGGCTGTTGTTGCGCACATCGTGTCCCACAATCACCTTGCGCTCGGGCAGGTCCTTGAAAGCATCGTTGATATAGTTGGCAAGGCCCTGTGTGGCGCTGCCCACGGTGTAGATGTTCATACGATTGGAACCGGCACCCATGATGCCACGCAGGCCGCCGGTACCAAACTCGAGGTCCTTGTAGAAGGATTCAATCAACTCGGTCTTGTCTTCGGCATCGAGCATAGCCTGGACTTCGGCCTTGGTTTTCTCGTCATAGCCTTCGCCAAGCCACACTTGCGCCTTGGCGGTCACATCTTTAATCAGCTGGTCGTTACTCATAATAGGTTTATGTATTAATTGTTTAGGTTTGATAAATATTGCACAAATTTAGTATATTCGTTTCTTTTTTGCAAATTCTTGTCAAGAAAAGAATTTTTTGAACACCGCAATCATGTTAAGGTGATCGGCAACCGAGGCTGTTTCGCGCGCGCTGTGCATGGCCAGCAATGGGTTGCCCACGTCAACGCCCTCAATATCAATTTGCGCCGTGAGAATATTGCCCAGCGTGGAGCCGCCCGCCACATCGCTATGGTTGACGAAATACTGATAGGGTGAGCCAGCCTCGATGCAAAGGTTTTTGAAGATTGCCGCCGAATGGGCATCGGTCATGTACTTGCAATTGCTGTTGATTTTGATGCACGGGCCGCCGCCCAGCGAGGGATGGTTCGTCGGGTCGAACTTTTCGGCGTAGTTGGGATGGAAGGCATGGGCGTTGTCGGCGCTCACCATAAACGTGCGCTGCAGCGCACGACCGAAGTCATCGAATGAGCCACCGCGCGCCTCGACGAGCCGGCGCAACGCATTTGCCAGAACAGGCGAACCGGCCCCCTGCTTGGTGCCGCTGCCGGTCTCCTCGTTGTCGAAGATGGCGGTGACGCACGTCGTATCGCGGTCGGCACACTCGGTGATGGCGGTGATGGCGGCATGTGCCATGCTCAGATCGTCAAGGCGACCGCATGAGATGAACTCATCGTGGAGGCCGAAGGTGCAGGCAGGCGTGGTGTCGTAAAGCAAGAGGTCAAAGTCAAGGATGTCGTCAATAGCCACATTAAGCTGCTCGGCAACGAGTTTTAACAGCATATTGTCGGCCTCGAGCTTATCATTGACGTGGGCAATGATGGGAAGCATATCTTTTTGCTTCGACAGTTTGTTGCCTTCATTCACGGCACGGTTGAAATGAATGGCAAGATGCGCAATTTGCAGCAACGGACGGTCAATTTTTATTGTGCGCGTGACCACATGGAGCGCGTCCTCGCCCTTGAGGATAACGCGTCCTGCGATAGAAAGCGGGCGGTCGAACCAAGTGTAGAGGATGGGGCCGCCATAGACCTCGGTATTCAGCTTGACGATGCCGCCTTCGCACAACATCTCGCCGTGAGGCTTGATGCGAAATCCCGGCGAATCGCTATGGGCGGCGATGATTTTGAAGCCCGTTTCGGCCTCGGGTTTGCTGCCCACGGTGACGGCGAAGATGGCTGAATCGTTCTTGGCAAAATAGAACTTATCACCGCTTTTTATCGCAAACTTATTGCTGAGCGGCAATTCTTTAAATCCTGCATCTTCGAGCATTCCTTTAATGCTTTCCACTGCAAGGAAATTGCACGGACTATTGTCCATGAACTTCAAAAGTGACTGCAAATAATCAGTTTTCATTGTTTATTTAGTTTTTAATTTTTAATCGTTTTCATTACGTTAACAAGACATGAGTTAATAGAGGAAATCGTCATTATCCTGACGGCCACCCAACACATTGTTGATGGCACGGAGTACATTACACAGCGTTTTGCTCCAATAACCGTCGAAGTCCTCGCGGCACCTCGTCAGCAATTCTTGCTGCAAACTTGAATCGAGGTCACGCACGGCAGCGATCAGATCGTAGAACACTTGATACAAATCGGCTAAATTCTCGCTTATCGAGGTGGCAATAGGACTGTCGCTGTATTTCATATCGTCCATGAACACCTCCAGATAGACATCATCCTCTCCCATGAGCGAGGCTACTCTGGCACGTACCATGTCGTATTGTTCCTCGTCGAGCGAAGGGGGAATTTCCACCTCATCGAGCACGACGGGAGTTGGCATATCGAGCGCCGAAATGTAAATGCGCGGCAACAGCTTGGCCATCGCCAGCACGAAACTGTCACGGCCGAGGTTCGGCGCCTGCTCAAGTTGTGCGCAGTATTCATTAATGAGTGCCACAAAGGCTAACGAATTGGGAGACAATTGTTCCATATCACGCGGGTGTATAGAGATTGTTTTTCTTGATGTAACGAAGCACATCGTCGGGAACGTAGAACGACACATCGCGGCCTTGGGCGAGCGCCTCGCGGATGCCCGTCGACGACACCTCAATGAGCGGTGCATCGACCATGGTCACACGCTCGGCCAATTCTTCAGGCACTTTGATATCGAAGCCTCGACGCGGATATACTATGAGGTGGAAATCCCGGAGGATTTCGTCGTGGGCACGCCAACGCTCGAACAGGGCCCAGTTATCGGCCCCGATGAGCAGGTAGAACTCGCCGTCGGGAAATTTTTCCTGAAGGGCGCGCAGGGTGTCGATGGTATAAGACGGGCGCGGCAGCGACATCTCGAAGGCCGAGGTCTCGACGCCATCGAGGCGGCGCGTCACCAGCTCGGTCATGCGCAGGCGGTCAACCTCGGGCGCCATCGCCAGGTCCTGCTTGAGCGGATTTTGCGGCGACACCATGAGCCATAACTGGTCGAGTCCCGCGTGCTCCATGACGTAACTGGCGATAATGGCATGCCCCACATGGATGGGGTTGAACGAGCCACCGAAGATGCCTATCTTTCTCATTTTACACCCATTACGAGTTCAAAAAATTAACGATAGTGCGGTGGGTATCGTTGACAGCCGTGGCCAGCACGTCATTGACGACAATCGTGTCGAAACGCGGGGCGAACGACAACTCGTAGGCGGCCTTCGACACACGTTTCTCAATTTCCTCCATTGAGTCGGTGCCGCGACCGATAAGGCGCTCACGCAACGTCTCAATGCTGGGAGGCTGGATGAAGAGGCTCAGGGCACGACGGCCGTAGAGTTTTTTCACACTCAGTGCGCCCTTGACGTCGACGTCGAGCACCACGTTGTCGCCAGCCGCCATGATACGTTCGAGCTCGCTCTTAAGAGTGCCATAATAGCGTCCCTCGTACACTTCCTCATACTCAGCGAACTCGTTGCGCTCAATGCGCTGCCTGAAGTCATCGACGTCAAGGAAATAGTAGTGAACACCATGCTGCTCGCCTTCGCGGGGCTTACGCGTAGTGGCCGAGACCGAAAACTGCAACCTCAGGTCCTTATCCTTGATAATCTCATTAATGATAGTCGA
>JAGCUP010000210.1 GCA_017962765.1 Muribaculaceae bacterium
CGATGCTTACAGCTTGGACATCACAGGCTTTGAGACAGTGTATTATAATGTGTTTGACAAGGGCGACGTGAACGAGGACGGCGTGGTGAGCGGAGCTGATGTTACTTCGCTTTACAGCTTCTTGCTCACTGGCAGCGCGGTCTCCAGTAACGCCGACGTCAATGGCGATGGCATCGTGAATGGCGCCGACGTGACCGCACTCTACACGTTACTGCTCAATGATTAAATACAAACCTTTTTGTGCCCTGTGGGGCTGAAAACATAAAATCCAAAGAAGTTTGCGGCTTCTTTGGATTTTGTTATGATAGAGGGGGCGTGTTTACGCTTCGAGGCAGGCGCGGATAGCTTCGCGCAAGGTCTTGGCCTGTGGCGTGTCGCGCTTGAGCATGTTGAGGACGATGCGAATGTAATCATCGCGGTTCTTGAGTCCGCATAAGGGTGCGACTTGGCTCTCGGAGAGCATTTGCTTCTGGTTGAACACGCGCAACACCATTTCATATTTGCCGTCGGTGACATATCGGTGGAACTCGCGGCACAGCTTCTCGTATTGCGTCCTCGGGTCGAGCTCATTGACAAGGTCAATCATGTGGTCCTCAAGTGCACTGATGTTGCGGAACCGCATATCGATGCGCGTCTCCACGTCGTGCTTGACGCGGTGACGCACGTGCTGCAGGGCCTGCGCCTTGAGCTCGCGCTGGAACATGTTGAACACGTTTCGCTTGACGCTGTTAAAGACATCGTTCTCGTTCTTGTGGCGATAAGCGGCGACGGTTTTCACCACTTTCTCAAGCATGAAAATATTCTCGATTTCGGCCACGTTGGGCACCATGATTTTCTTGTTGCGCAGGTATTCCACCTCCTTGTCGGTTCGGCGGTCGCGGTCCACGATGCCCCGGCTATCGACGTGGTGCATCTGTTCAAGGCCGGCAAAGGTTCTCACACTCTCAATGACCTTGTCGCAACTGCCCAGCGGCTTGATGACATAGTCGGGGAAGATGAGCGGATAAAGGTGGGCATCGATACTGTGGATGTCGTCACCTTCGACAAAGAGAACAGGTTTCCGGGCGCCCAGCAGGTCAATATAGATGGTTTCGTTGAGGTCGCGGCTGGTGTCGAGCACCTCGTAGTCCCACTCAAGCGCCTCGGGGTTGAAACTTTTGACCCACACGCACTTGTTGTCGAAGCGGGTCGAGGCAAAGTCCACATCGTGGGTGTTATAGACAAATGTGCAGTCGGGGCGCATTTCCTCGATGACGTCCCACAGGGTGCGCATAATCGACGGATGGATGAACGTTTCGGGGGCATCAACGAAAATGACCGCGTCGTCCATGGCGTAGAGCACGGCTCCCAGGTAGTAAAGCACGGCTTTCTCGCCATCGCTCAGGCGCAGTTGCGAGTACACGTCATCCTGTCCCTGGGTGGCGAAACGCAGTTTGCCGTTTTGACGTAACACCTTATTTTTTGGGAATACTTCCTGCCAGCGTTTCACCACCTTGTCGAGCTTGGTTTTTGGGAACTCGATATTCTCGTGCATGAGCAGGTGGGTCTTGTAGTTCATCAGCTCGTGGAACTCCTCGATAAGCATGATGTAAGTGAGCTGGTCAAACTCGGTGCGTGCCGAGTTCTTCACCTGTGGGTTGGCGGTGTTGATGGCGTTGAAACGATCGGTGATGGAACCCTCGAGCAAGGGTAGGCGCGTGGCGTTGTCGGCGTCGTAGATGGCGCGTAGGGCCGACATGAGGAAGGCCTTGTTGCCACATTCCTTGATGAGCTGTTGCGTAAAGCGGCTCTTTCCCGAGCCGTTGGCGCCGATGATGGTCACCTGCTTGGCGTTGGCGATGACGGCAGGCTTGTCGCTATTGGTTTTCTTGGGAAGTTTCAGGTCCATGGGAGGTTATGGTTGAAGGTGGAAAAATCTGGTGATAAGTCTTGCGGTGCCGCGCGTAGTAGTTCCACACGATGCTGAGGCGGCCCTGTGGAGTGGCATGCAGCAGGTTGCGTTCGGGAAACGTGGTGTATTGGCGCGACATTTTGCGGTAGTCGCGGTGGGCCTTGACGATGGCTTTCACGTCGCCCCAGGGCCCTTTGAGTAGTGTTTGGGCGATGGCAAGGTCATCAAGGAGGCGTCGCACAATGAGCAGTCGCCGTCCCTCTTTTTGGGGTAGGTTCTTGCGCAACATGAGCAGGTTGTTGCGGAAGTTGAGGTAGGTCTTGCGGGCATTACCTTGCGGTAGGCTGCCGCCGCCCAGATGGAACACCTCGCTGCCAGGCACGACGATGACTCGCAGTCCCGCCAGTTGCAGGCGCCAACATAGGTCTATTTCCTCCATGTGGGCGAAGAACGAGGCATCGAGACCGCCCACCGAGAGGAAGGCCTCGGTGCGCACCGCCAGGCACGCGCCGCTGGCCCAGAAAACAGGCGTGATGCCCTCGGCATCGAATTGCCCGTGGTCGTCCTCCAAGCTGTCGAACACGCGGCCACGGCAATAGGGATAACCGTGCTTGTCAAGGAAACCGCCCATGGCGCCGGCATACTCGAAGGCGCGGCGGTCGTCGTCACGGTCTTTGAGCAGCTTGGGCTGTGCCGCGCCCACACCCTCGTCGTCGAGGGCTTCGACGAGTGGCTCGAGCCATCCGGCCAGAGTGCGCACGTCGCTGTTGAGCAGTATGGTGATGGGGTAGCCTGTCTCTTTGATGGCACGGTTATAGCCTTCGGCAAATCCGTAGTTTTGCTCGAAGAACAATGTTTTAACCTGCGGGAACTCGTGGGCAAGCACATCGCGGCTCTCATCGTTGCTGCCGTTGTCGGCCACAATAATGTCGGCCAACGCTTCGTTGGTGTTTTCGAGCACGCTGGGCAGGTAACGGCGCAGCAGCGCTGCCCCGTTCCAGTTGAGTATGATGACGGCCACTTTCTTCATTGCAATGCAAATTTAATCATTTTTATCCAAATACATCACTTTCTCGCATGTTTTTATGATAAATGGCTAAAAATAGGGGTCAGACAGGGGATGGACAACACCATTTTGCTCAAACTACTATGACTCATCACTATGCTTACTTCCGTTGGTTTTTATGTCACAATTATATGGTCAAAAACACAAAGAATCAGAAAAAATGTGCTACCTTTGCAGAGATAAATCTACATGGTAAAATATGGCAGAACGATATGCGATTGTGGTAGCCGGCGGTAGCGGCTCGCGGTTTGGGGGCGACACACCCAAGCAGTTTATGCTCTTGGCAGGACAACCGGTACTGATGCACACTATTATACGTCTGGCGCGCGTGGCTACCAGCGTGACCGTGGTGCTCCCCGAGGAGCACATCGAGTTGTGGCGCACGTTGTGCCGCGAATATGACTTTACCGAGCCCCACGAGGTGGTGGCTGGCGGCGCCACGCGCTTTGAGAGCGTGAAGCGCGGCCTGTTCTCGCTGCCCCTGTCGCCGGGCGATGTGGTGGCGGTGCACGACGGTGTGCGCCCGCTGTGCAGCACGGCCCTCGTGGAACGCGCCTTTGCCACGGCTGCCGAGCAAGGCTCGGCGATTCCCGTAATAGAGGTGACCGACAGCGTGCGCATGGTGGCGCCCACGGGTCGTACCTCGGCGCTTGACCGCGCCACGCTGCGCGCGGTACAGACCCCCCAAGCTTTTGAGGCGATGTCGCTGCGCGAGGCCTACTGCGTGGACTATTCGCCTCGCTTCACCGACGACGCCTCGGTGATGGAGCATGCGGGCCACGAGATGACGCTCATCGAGGGCGAGCCCACAAACATTAAGATTACGCGCCCGGTAGATATGGTGGTGGCCCAGTTTATCCTCACGCATGGAAACGCTTGAGCGTCTCGACATAAAATACCTCAAAGGTGTGGGACCCGTGCGCAGCGAGCTGCTGGCGCGAGAGCTGGGCATCAAGAGCTATCTTGACCTGCTCTATTATTTCCCGTTCCGCTACATCGACCGCAGCACCATCCACCGCATAAGCGACATTACGGGCGAGATGCCCTACATCCAGCTTCGTGGACGTTTCATCACGTTCAATACGCAAGGCGAGGGGGCGCGGCGGCGCCTGCACGCGTTGTTTAGCGACGGCACGGGCACCATCGAGGTGGTGTGGTTCAATCGCGTGAAGTCGATTATGGAGTCCTACCAGAAAGGCGTGGACTACATTCTTTTCGGCAAGCCCACCGAATTCAAGGGACACTACAGCATTGCCCACCCCGAAATCGATAAGCCATCGCCGCAAGGACAGCCTTCAGGTCTCGTGGGTGTCTATACACTCACCGAGAAGATGCGCAACCGGGGATTCACCACACGCACTTTCCACAAGATTATTGCGTCGCTGCTGGCTGCGCCACCTGTACAAAACATAGGCGAAACACTGCCAGCGTCGTTGCGAGAGCGATTGGGGCTGATGCCGCTCACCGAGGCGCTTGTCAACGTGCACACTCCCTCGGGCGTCGAGGCCTTGCAGCAGGCACGCCGCCGCCTCAAGTTCGAAGAGCTTTATTTTCTGCAACTCAACATCCTCAAATATATAAAAGGTCGCAATGCCCAGCTGCCCGGCCACGTGTTCTCGCGCGTGGGCGATCTGTTCAACGGTTTCTATCAGAACCACTTGCAATTCCCGCTCACGGGAGCTCAGAAGCGCGTCATCAAGGAGATACGCCACCATATGGGCACTGGACGCCAGATGAACCGCCTGCTGCAAGGCGACGTGGGCAGCGGGAAGACCATTGTGGCCTTCCTCACCATGTTGCTGGCCGTGGATAACGGCTACCAGGCCTGCCTGATGGCACCCACCGAAATCCTTGCCACGCAGCACTACGAGAGCATCAGTGAAATGGCACGCGGTATTGGGTTGCGCGTAGAACTGCTCACGGGCAGCACGTCCAAGCGCCGCCGCGACACCATCCATGAGGGGTTGCGCAATGGCGAGGTGAAAATCCTCATCGGTACCCACGCGCTCATCGAGGATGTGGTGCAGTTCGCCAACTTGGGACTTGCCGTCATCGACGAGAAGCACCGTTTTGGGGTGGCACAACGCGCCAAGCTATGGAAAAAGAATCTTGTCCCGCCCCACGTGCTCGTGATGACAGCGACGCCCATCCCGCGTACGCTCGCCATGACAGTCTATGGCGACCTCGATGTGAGCATCATCGACGAGTTGCCGCCGGGCCGCAAGCCAGTGACCACGGTGCTTCGCTACGAGGATAACCATGAGAGCGTGTACCATTTCATCGGGCAGGAGCTGCGCAAGGGGCGACAATGCTACATTGTCTATCCCCTCATCGAAGAGAACGAGAAACTCGACTTGCTTGCACTTGAACAAGGTTTTGAAATCGTGAAGGAAACGTTCCCGCACGACCACGTAGCTATGGTGCACGGACGCATGAAGCCTGCCGAGAATGACCATCAGATGGACCTTTTCGCTTCGGGAAAGGCGCACATCCTTGTGGCTACCACCGTCATTGAGGTGGGCGTGAATGTGCCCAATGCCAGCGTCATGGTCATCGAGAATGCCGAGCGATTTGGCCTCTCGCAGCTGCATCAGTTGCGCGGAAGGGTAGGGCGTGGTGCCGACCAGAGCTATTGTATACTCATGTCGCGCCACGAGCTCACGAAGGACACACGTCATCGCCTTGAGGTGATGACGGCGACCAACGATGGCTTCGTTATTGCCGAAGAAGACATGAAATTGCGCGGGCCTGGCGACATGGAGGGTACCATGCAAAGCGGAACGCCTTTTAACTTGAAAATTGCTAACTTGGCTACTGATGGCATGCTGTTGCAAACGGCACGCGACGAGGCGCAAGCATTACTCGAGGCCGACTTTGAACTCGCCACGCCTGACGGCCAACTGGTGGCTCGACAGCTACGTTTCCTCTTCCACCGTCAGACCAATTGGGGCTTGATTAGCTGATTTTAGTGCGGCATGTAGGCCGAGTGGTCGGTGGGTTGGTATGGTTTCTTTTCCTCCTCGGGCTCGGGAATTTCGGTTTTGGCCGTTTCCTCATTTACTTCCTTTACTTCGTCGTGGTGACGTTTTTTGTCGTGGGTGAGGTGGTGGAGATGTTTTTTGCCCTCCTCGATGCGATTGTCGATTGACTCCTCAATGAAGCGGTTAATCTTAAGCGGCATGAGGGAAATGAGGGCCGAAACGAGTGCGAGCGTCATGGCAATGAACGAGGCACGGAAACCAAGGCCGATGTCGGCGATTGGCATGCCTTCGTGAAACTCGGCGTCTTGTACCACCTCGGGCGTATCGGTCAGGGGCATGCCGCTGAAGTAACGCACGGCGGGGAAGAAGTAAAGCCCCAGGATGATGACAAGCACCACGGCGATGCCCCAATAACGGTTCTTGAGGCTGTTGAAACCGATGCCCAAGAACGTGGCGAGGAAGGGCAGGAGTGCCACAAAGACGTGAGTGCCGTTGGTGATGGAATCGATGGTAAAGGTGAGGCCCGTCATGTCCTTGTCGATCATCTTGTACTCGAAGAGCGGCAAGAACACGTAGCAAATAATGGCTACGATGAGGAGCAAGCTGGTTATTGGTTTCATTGCTTTGGTCGATTAGAACAGATAGGCGGCGGTCACGCTCCAGTAATTGTCTTTGCCACGGGCTTCGTCGCTGAAGATGTCTTTGTCAAACTTAATAGAGCGCGTTAAGCCCAGCCCGTAGCTGGCGTGAATTTGTACGTGGCTCATGACTTCAACGCCAAAGCCCACATTCCAGGTACACGTCATCGTGTTGGTGTCGATGCCGGGCCATTTGCTCTCGTCCTTTTTGTTGATTTGAAAAGAGAACTCTGGGCCTGTGGTGACGAAGGGTGCCACCCACTTGCCCACGACGGGCAGCGAGATGCGGTACTTGAGGTTGATGGGGAACGTGAGGTAGTCGCGTGACAGCGACTCGCTGTATTCATCGATTTTCGTCGCACGGCGCGCGTAGAGCGCGTTGCCCTCGATGCCGAGGCCCACGACGGGGAGGCGTGCGTCGAGGATGATGCCGGCGGTGAAGCCGGCGCGGTTGTCGCTGCTGGTGAGGTCGTGCCCGATGTCGCTGTTGAGGTGCAGCGAGTTGATGAGCACGCCGCCCTTGACGCCGATTTTGATTTGCGCCGAGGCCACCTGCGCCGCGAGCGCGAGTGCCGTCACGAGTAGTATGATTCTTGCTTTCATTTGTATGATTTTTCTTAAAAAATGAGCGATGGAGATAATTCAGTTTTGCAAATGTAATGTTTTTTCATTTACTTTGCAAAACTAATTAATGATTTTTCACAAAATACCCACATTATGAAAGGGAAACGACTTATAGTATATATCGTCTTTTTGGCTCTTGTTGTTGGCGGCTTGGTGTGGCTTTTGACCCGTAAAGGAAAAAGTTACCACGTCAACCAAGGCGTGGTGTGGACCACTGAATACCATATCACTTATGAGGCTTCTTGTGACCTGAACGACTCCATCCAGGACGTTTTCAAAGTCATCGACGAGAGCGCCTCAGCCTTTAACAAGAATTCGCTGGTGAGCCGCGTCAACAGTAATGCCACGAGCACTGTCGACGACATCTTCGTCAAGCTCTATCGCGCCTCGTGCCAAGTACACGCGGCCAGTGACAGCCTCTTCGACCCCACGGTGATGCCGTTGGTCAACGCATGGGGCTTCGGCTACAAAAGCGGCGAGTTGCCCACCGAAGCGCAAATCGACAGCATCCTTGTTTTTGTGGGACTGCAAAAGACATCGCTCGAGGGTTACACACTTAACAAGGATGACCCACGCACGCAGTTCGACTTCAGCTCCATCGCCAAGGGCCTTGCCTGCGACGAGGTGGCACACATGCTTGAACGCAACGGTGCTACCAATTACATTGTGGAGATTGGTGGTGAAGTGGTGGCAAAGGGCGTGAACGAGCGCGGTGAGAAATGGCGTGTAGCCATCGACCTGCCCAGCGACGAGAGTGATGGACAGGTGCGCCATGAGGCGGCTACTACCCTAGGGATGGAAAGTGGCGCCGTGGCAACAAGCGGGAGTTACCGCAAATTTGTGGAGAGTGGCGGTGAGCGCCGTTCCCACATTGTAAATCCCATCACGGGAAGTGCGGCCACCAGTGACTTGCTCAGCGTCACCATCGTGGCACCTGATTGCATGACGGCCGACGCCTGGGCTACGGCGTGCATGGCGATGGGAACATCGCGCACACAGTCTCTTATGGAGAAAAACGCTGACTTGGGCGTGATGACCATTTCGGCCACCGACGATGGCCAAATGGTGGTGTGGAGCAACGCCGCCTTTGCCGCCCGAATCAATAAATGATGCATACTTGATATTTGAGCGATGTCGCATTTGAAGAATTTGTGGTGGTTGTGTCTTGTGGCGGTTTTCTTGTCAGGATGCCAGCAAGCGGTCAATGAAAGTGTGCCCATGGTGGCCGTTTCCATTGAGCCGCAACGTGCCATCCTCGAGGCCATAGCCGGCGACCGCTGCCACGTGGTGTGCCTCATGGGCGAGGGCAGTAATCCCGAGACTTTCGAGCCTACGATGTCGCAGCTACGCGACGTGGAAGGTGCCACCCTCTACCTCTCGATGGGGGGCATAGGCGGTGAGGAGGCCTTGCTGTCGCGCCTCGACGATGGGCACCTCACAGTGGTGGACTGCACGGCGGGCATTGAGCGCCTGCAGGGCGGCCATGGCGACGAGGCCGACCCCCATGTGTGGACGAGCGTGGCCAACTGTAAGCGCATGGCCACTATCATGCTCAACGCCCTCGTGAAGCTCTCTCCCGCCAATGCCGACTATTTTACGAGTCGCCACGACCAGTACCAAGCGCACCTTGATTCGCTCGACAATGCGCTGCGCAGCGAGCTGGCCTCGGCGCGCGGACGCACGTTTGCCGTGTGGCACCCCTCGCTGGCCTACTTCGCGCGTGATTATGATTTGCGACAGGTTGCTATCGATGACGGACGCGAGCCTAGCGCTGTCATTCTCGCCGAGCGCATTGTCGCCATTGCGAAGAGCGGCGCCACGTTGCTCGTGGTGCAACCGCAGTACGACGGGCGCCAGTCGCTCGTCCTCAACAACGACCTCCACCTGCGGGTGGTGGAATACAATCCCATGAGTGCCGATTGGGAAAACCAACTAAAGACGATAGCCCATGCCATTGCCACTGATTAAAATAGAAAATGTGAGCCACCGCTACGGTGACAAACTTGTGCTCAACGATGTGAACCTCGAAGTGAACGAGGGCGACTTTATGGCTGTCACTGGCCCTAACGGCGGTGGTAAGACCACGCTCCTGCGTATAATGTTGCGCTTGCTCAAGCCTACGCGCGGCACCGTGACATACCGCGACGGTGATATCTCATTTGGCTACTTGCCGCAAAAAAATATGATTGACAGCCGTTTCCCCATCACTGTCGACGAGGTCATTTCCTCAGGCCTTCATGTAAAACCCTGGCACCGCCTTGATGCTGATGAACGTAGGCGCCTTGACGAGACAGTGGCACTGATGGGCCTCGAAGAACGCCGCGACCACGGCATCGGGCAGCTGAGTGGCGGGCAGTTGCAGCGCGCTCTCTTGGGGCGTGCCATCATCAGCCGTCCGAATGTGCTGGTGCTCGACGAGCCTTTGAGTTACATCGACAAGCAGTTCGAGCAACGGCTTTACGAGCTGATTGAGGACATCGCCCGCGCCACCACCATTGTGCTCGTGAGTCATGAGATGACAACCATCGCCACCATGGCGACACGCCACGTCATTGTAGACGGCGGGCTACGCATGCATGAATGCGCAGCCCACCATCACTATGTTCACACCGATTGCCAGTAGTGCTATAATCGGTGATAGTTTCTATTTTACGGAATTATCTTTTTCCAGGCTTTAGCCTTGTTCTTCGCAATGCCCTTAAGGGCTTTTGTGAGAATGGGTTTGAGCGAGGGGTTGTTTTGTACGGCCTTTGTCACGTAGAGTGCAACGCCCTCACTGGTTGGGTCAATCTCCTTTACAAAATTTTGGGGATTTTGGTATATGAGTGCGGCGGTGGTCTCAATTATGAACTCATCGTTGAACGTGATTAGTGAAAGGTTGTCGGCGAGTTTCGTCCAGCGTGCGAGTCGGGTGTTGTCGCTTACCGGCGAGCATAAAACTTGGAGCATTTCGAGTGCCAGCGGTGGCACGGTGGCGCCTACACTGGTCGTGGAAGCCGGAATGGGAGGTGCGCCATACATCATGGCAGGTCCGCCAGGATTGTGGATGGCACCCGCCGAATTGGTGTCGGCCATGCAGAGGTTTTTCGTTTTGGGGTCAACGAGGTAGTTGAGCGTAACGTCGTTGGAATAGGTCTGCATGCCCACGTCGGCAAGGAAAATCTTGATGTCGAACGAGCGGGTGACGTTGACCGCTGTGGGGTCGGCGTGCAACTCGTGATGGTCGGGCAAGACATCGTCGAAGTGTTCCATGAACTTAATTTCGTTGACAAAGATGTTGATGTCGTTGTCCTGCTTAACGAGGGAACCGTCGATGAATTTCCACTCTTGAGGGCCCGGACTGTACATAGTCAGGGCGTAGGTCTGTGCGGCCGCGTCGTTGGCGTCCATCACATCAACCAGCAGCAGCGTGTGGCTTGCATCGATGGGGTACATCCTTTGCAATTTGAGCTTACTGGCGGCAAGCTCTTGGGGCGAGCCGGTGAATACCTTACCCAGCAGGAATGTGTTGAGCTCAGCGGGAATCTTGTTGGCTTCGTAGCCATTCGAGCGGATGATATAACCGTTGATGTCCTTGTCGGGGATGGGAGTCATTGCGGAGGTGTTTTGTGCGACGGCTCCCACAAGAAGGAGCGCGGCGGCGATTTTAAAAATAATCTTCATGTCTTTGGGCTTTAAAAATGATTATTCTTGGACTTTGACAAGCTTGCCGGCACTGTGGGCCGTGATTTGGGGAGCGTACTGGCACTGGGCCGTAGCGATACCTACGCTGAACTCACCGGGATTAGTCACATACACGTCGTAGGTGATGACGTGCGTGCCCTTGCGCAAGTTCGAGAAGAAGGCGTTGGTGACACTATCCTTGGTTTCTTGGTAGTACCAACATTCGTCGGCATAGCGGTAGCCACTCACTTGGTCCACCGGCTCGAAGCAGGCTCCGCGCTCATCGATGAGGGTGACGAAACTCAGGTCCTTATTGTTCTTGATGAGCGTGCGCACCTGCACCTTGTCGCCCACCTTGAGCGAAGTGGCCGGTACGAGAGTGCCGTCGGGACGATAAGCGTAGAGTTCTTTCTCTACCGAGATGTCGGTGATGGCATGGGCCTCAATTTGGTCCATCGATGCACGATACTGGCTGTAGATGGCGCCCCAGGCTGGACTCTTACCGTTGCGGTTGATTTGCAGGGTGGCCAGCGAAGTGGCGGGAATCTGCTTGCGGGCGTAACCGAGGAATTCTTCCATCTTGTCAAACTCCACGGGCACATTGTCGATGGTGATTTCAGGCTTGGGATTGCGCTCGAGCCATTGCGAACCCGTTGATAGGAGGGCATAGACGGCATCGGAGGCAAGGCTGCACGAGCCCCAATCATTGGTCTGCTTCATGAGCAGCATCCACTTGCGCACGTTGTTGAGCTCCTGCTCTTGCGGATCGACTTCGGCGAGTGCTTCGAGCACGGTTGCGGTCACAGCCACCTTATTGTAGTAGCGCCATCCGCTCTGCGAGCTGTCCCAATACATGCCCAGCTCAGGTTTCACGAGTGCATATTCGCGAATCGATTGGATGATGTCCTTAGCCACCTTCGGGTACTCGTTGCGATTGAGGGTGATGGCGTAGAAGGCCTTGTTGCTCAGGCTTGTGCCCTTCCAATCCTTGGTCATCGCCTTGAGGCAATTTTTAATCATGTTGGCATTGGCCTTGGGCAGTGGCTTGTCTTTAAAGAGGGTGCGTACATACACATAGCTGCTGAAGCCGCTATAGTCGTTCTTGTGGTACTTCTGGTGCTCGGCAAGCTCCTTGAGGTACTCGCGGTCGTAATAGACGATGGCTTTGTTGACGATGGCGTCAATCTCCTTGTCGTCCTGCAGATAACCCAGATGCTTGAGTTCACCGATGAGCTCGAGTACGGTCTCGGTGGTGTAGAGCGACGACTGGCAGTTGGGATAGCGGTACCAGGGGAAACCGCCGTCGGCCATCTGGAGACGTTGCAGTCCTTCAACGATGCGCTTGTGCTCGGCAGCCATCTGCACGGGGTCGGTGAGCTTGCTCAGGCTCTCCATGCGCAGGGTCTGGCGGTCGGCTTCGTTGACCCAAGGCGAAGCGAGCAGGGTGCCAATCTTGAGGTCGCCATTGCGCTTGAGCATCGACACGAGGGTAGAATCCTTGTCGTTGTTGGCAGTCCAGTGGTCGATGGCCTCCTTGATGAGCGGGTTGCTCTTGGCGATGCCTTGTGCGAGCACCTCGGCAAAGAGGTTGTGGGCCAGGCTAGTGGCAATCTCGTAGTTGCCGTCGAAGAGCGTGGGGAGCGCCGTGATGCAGTACCACGTGGGATTGTCGCAGTACTCGAGCGTTACGCGGGCATCGTCGCTGAATTGCGGCATTTGCAGCGTGAATGAGGGCGTATTGGCGTCGATGTAGAACGGTGCGGTTTCAATCACGGGCGAAATGGCCTCAAGCACGGGAACCATTATTTGTTCGCCGTCGCCAAAGAGGGCGTTGGCGGCTTTCACGCGCAGGCCCACGAAGGCCACGGTGTCGGGCACCTGCCAGTCGAGGGTCACGGCTTGCGTGCCCATCGAGTCGAGCTGCACCTTGTAAGTCTTGCGCTCATACACCTTGTCACTGCGCGGGTCGAAGATTTCGATGACGGCATCTGCGCTGGCAGCCTCGTCGGTGGCGTTCTGGACGCGTGCGGCGAGCTTCACCTTGTCGCCTTGACGCAGGAAGCGTGGTGCGTTAGCTTTCACCATGAGGGGCTTGCGAGTCACCACTTCACGTTTGAAAGTATTCGTGTAAAGGTCTTTGGAGTAAGCGATTGCTTGCAAAATCCATGTGGTGTTGTATTGCGGCGCATCGAATTCGAGGCTTACGTTGCCTTTCTCGTCACTGGTGAGCATAGGATGCCACAACGCCACTTTCACGTCGTTTTCGCGCATTTCCACATTCTCGAGGCGGCTCTCATCAACTCCAGCTTCCTGGACAGCCGAATTATCTTCAAGGCCTTTTCCGTAAGCGATTACTGGCTCGGACTCGGCCGACTCCTCAACCATGGCATACATGGCATCGTCATAATCTCCGTTGGCCTTCATGCGTATGCTGCTGCCTGCGGCAGCTCCCAGCATGCGCCTACTGTAGTCCATACGGTAGTTTTCAAAGAAGCTTTCGTCATAGAGGTTGAGTTCGGGAATTTCGATGCTGTGGTCGTCATATCGGCGTTCGCGGCTCCACGAGAGGTTGTTGCTGTTTGTGCTGTACATACTCAAAGTCCTTAAGTGGCTGAGCGACATGCTGCGGAAATTCACCCCGAAGTGCCAGTTGTTGGCATAGAGGTCGTTGATGGCCTTGTCCATCATTTCGAGCACGAAGGCTCCACGGCGCGGGTTGCCCTTCTCATCAACGAGTTGGAACTGCCAGTGCTCTTTGTCGCCCGGCACGAGCAGGTCGCGGAACGAGACGGCCTTGACTTTCAGGCTCTCTTTCACGTTGTTGGTCAAATGGACGGTTTCGTTGGTGGTGCGCTTGTTGTAGTTGGTGTAGAAACGCACGCTCACGTTCTGCTCGGGTTCGTTGGGGAGCGCGATAGTGAAGTCGTGCATACCCTTGTCGTAGTGCAGCCATCCGTGCGAGAGCACCTTGGTGCGCGAGGTGGCCACATAGTAGATGTGGGCTTTGGGTTTCCCAACACCGATGAGGACGTGTCCCACGTTGCGGTCGTCGGTGCGGCTGCCGGTAGAGGGTATCCACATGACGTCATCAACGGGCGACTGCTTGTCGCTCTTGCTGTAGAGAATCAAGCTGCCATACTCTTTTTCGGGCTTCTCGTCGCCCAGAATGTGCAAGGTGATGTGATACTTCCCGCTGGGAAGGTGGCTCAGGTTGAGCTCGGGCTTCTTGGAGTTGAAGGTGCCGGTAGCAACCTCTTTTTCGTCCTTGTCGCCGTAGGCGGTAATCGAATAGAAGACGTTGACGCCCTTTTCGATGTCGCGGTCGTCGGTCGAGTTGAGCGTGAGGTCAAGTACGACAGGCTCTTCCTTGACGTAGTCTTTGCTTGAGCATTTGAGGTCCAGGTTGCGGCGGCTGCCGATGACGAAGCGGTGGCTCTCTTCGTGGGTCTCGCCGGCCTCGTCGGTGCACATCGCGTTGAAGATGTAGCTGTAATAGCTGAACCCGCGTGACTTGTTCTCTTCGAAAAGCGAGGCGGGATATTCGATGGCGAAATGGCCGTTGGCATCGGTGGTGACCACGGTGTCGTTAATCGAGGAACCTTCGTTGCTTCCGCCATAGCGCCACGACCAGCTCCACGAGTTGCGGCGAAGCTCGAGCGTGACCTTAGTGTTGGCAATAGGCATGCCACTGTAGGTCATCACTTTTCCGCCAATCTTCACGGGCTGGTCCTTGGTGTAGGAGTGGCGCGTGTCGTCGTCCATCTTCACGAGGAAGGTGGGGGTCTTGTATTCGCTCACCTCAAAGTGGTCATAGCCCAGGTGCGACATTTTGCCGGCTGCGTCGGTGCCGCTATAGCGGACGGAGAATGTGCCGTTAAGACGGTCGGTGGGGATGTGGAACTCGCCTTGGATGCGTCCATATTCATCGGTGACGGCTTCCACGGTGTCGATTTTCTGCGAGTTGGCATCGTTGAGGACGGCCCTGACTTTCATGCCTTTGACCACGGTACGTTTCTCGACGGTGGTCATATAGACGATGGCGGTGAAGTGCACGGTTTCGCCCGGACGATATATCTTGAGGTCGGTAAATGGCTTGAGCGAGTAGGTGTCGTGGCTCGAATAATTGTCCACCGCATCGGCGGTGATGTACGTGCCGAATTTGTCGTCGCCGCGCTCCAGCCAGTAGCTGCGGCCGTCGTCGAGCAACTTCTCTTGGTGCCAAATGCCGTCTTTGTCGCTCACGCCGCTGTTTTTCTTGCCCACAAATTTCACGCCCTCGAGCGGCGCGCCGCTGATGAGGTCGATGGCGACAAGGCGCGAGCCCTCATCAATGGTGGCTACTGAGAATGCGCTCAGGTCGGTCACGGTGAACCGGTAGTTCAGTCGTCCGTTCACGAGGGTGTAGTCTTTTCCGTTCACTTTGTAGCGCGGAATCACCATGTAGCGTCCGTAGGGCAGGGGAGGGATGTTCACCGTTTGGTAGCCACGATAGGGCACGGTGCCGCCTTTCGTGGTGACAGGCACCGAGGTGATGAGCTTCATGTCGGTGATGGGAATGTCGGTATAATCGCTCTTCGATATGTCGATGTTGTCTTTGAGGCGATACACATCGAGGATAAAGTCCTTGAGGTTCTCGTAGGTCACGTTCACCTTGATGGAGTCGCCGGTGTGGTTGTACTCATCGTAGGAGAGCGACACGTTCAGTTTTTCCCTTTCGGCTATCGCATTGGCGATGTCGGCCGAGTAAATGCTGTTGGGGAAACGCTGCAGGTAGTCTTTGTACTCGTTGTAATGATAATAGATGCCCATTTTGAGCAGCACCATGCCGCAATGCTCGTTGTCGTAGAATTTCTTATAGAGCTTTTCGGAAGGCGAGTCGTCGTCGTTGTCGTCCTCGAATTCATCCTCGTCGATGTCGAGGATGGAGCCTTTTTCGACGGTTGCAAAGAGGTAGGCGGGCGCATTGCCCTTGACGCCATCGACCCACGTCTTGTGGAGCGATTGCACCAAGGGGGCGTTCCCGACTGTCTGCTTGGCGATCTCGATGTTGCGCAGGCACAGGAATTCCCGCAACGTGGGGCAATAGGTGGCACCCAAGTCGTTGTACTTGATGATTTTCTTGTAGGTGGTGATGGGATACTGGCTCAGCGCCTGTGGGTCGCTCATCGACTGGTTGATAAGTTGTTGAATCTTAGTGTCGAATTGCGCCACGTCCCATTCGGTGTAGTCCTTGGGGGCTTCGCCTTCGGGGTTCTCGCGGCCGCGAACGCCGTAGCTCTCTTTGTAGCTCTCGAACACGAGAGCCTCAAGGTGGTAGAGCAGGGCGCGTGTGTCGCTGCGCGTAGTCTTATTGATAGTTTGCTCAATTTGCGTCACGATGGTGTCCATCGACTCCTGCGTGACACGGCTCTTGGCAATGGAGAAACGCACGAGGGCGTCGACCGTTGCCTCGGGGTCGTTGGCGCTGAGGGCTTTCTTGAGGTCGCTCAAGGCCGTCTTGCTCACTTGCTGCGGATAGTCAAAGTCGGGCTCGTCGTCGTTGTTGCGGGCCCAGGACGGAAATGAAAAGAATGCCATAGCAATGAGTAGCATTAAGGTTTTTTTGAATATTTCCATACGATATGTTGAATTAGTTATACGTTTCCAAGTTGGGCTTTAATTTGCAAATATAAAAAGAAATAATGAAATAGTTTGTCTTATAACGCAAAAAAAGCTAATTTTGTTGCCGAATTGTAGCCAAACTACACTTTTTTGACACGATAATTCACCTTGGGTTTAAGCTTTCGTGGCAAACAAGGCCGAAATGGCGACAAAACACCCGATTCTATAGACCAATATTTACAAACGATAGACGATGACAAACGTAATATTCTTTGAAAGTAACGAGGTGAGGCGTAATCTGCTGCCGCTCACCTACACACGGCCCGTGGCACTCCTGCGCGTGGGCATCGACACCATCGACGAGAAGTGGCGCGCCGCACTGGGCGAAGACTGTGCTTACTCTTACCTCACCGCTACTTACCTCAAAGCGAAGTATCCCGCCGTGGTAAAGCGCGACAACCTCATGATTGCCGGACACGTGATTCCCGACGACACGCTCGTGGCACAGGTCAAGGCGCTCAAACGCGGCGAGTCCCTTATGTTGGGCGAGGAACTGATAGCTTTCAAGGGCAGTGCCCACGACTTCGATGCCGGACGTTTCACGCGCGTCGTCTTTTGCGAGAGCAAACCGCTGCGCGTGCACTGGCTCTATGAGATATTTGAGTTCAACAGCAGGGTGATGGAGCGAGACTTTGTGCGACTCAC
>JAGCUP010000019.1 GCA_017962765.1 Muribaculaceae bacterium
GTTGGTGTCGGTCTGGAAACCGGCGCCCTTGTCGCGTAGCGAGTTAAGCACAATAAAATCGAGGTTTTTGCGCTCCAGCTTGCCCTGCGCATTGAATTCCTCGTTATCGGTCTCAAGGGCGAAACCCACAGTCACTTGTCCGGTACGTTTCACTGCGGCAGCACTTGCGGCTATGTCGGGGTTTTTCACCAACTCGATAGTGGGGTTTTCGTTGTGTTCGCGCTTAATTTTTGAGGTGGCAATATTAGCCACCTTATAGTCGGCGACTGCGGCACAGAAGATGGCAGCATCTTGCTCGCCGAAGTGCGCCATCACTGCATGATGCATCTCATCGGCGCTGGTGACGTTGAGGCGTTGTACACGCGGATGGTTGATAGATAAGGACACAGGGCCAGTGATAAGAGTTACCAATGCGCCACGTTCGGCACATTCTCGGGCGATTGAAAAGCCCATCTTACCTGACGAATAGTTGCCTATAAAGCGCACAGGGTCAATTTTCTCGTGAGTGGGCCCTGCAGTAATGAGCACCTTTTTACCAGCCAGATCTTGGCGTTTGGCGAAGAACTGCTCGAGCACGGCCGCGATGTTCTCGGGCTCTTCCATGCGTCCCTTGCCCACGAGGTGGCTTGCCAGTTCACCTTCCTGTGGTTCAATGATGTGATTGCCGTAACTTTGCAGCAGCTCCAGGTTGTGGCGCGTAGTGGGATGGGCCATCATATCGAGGTCCATGGCCGGAGCCACGAACACGGGCGCCTTGGCCGAGAGGTAGGTAGTGACAAGCATATTATCGGCTACGCCATGCGCCATCTTGGCGATGGTTGAAGCAGTAGCCGGCGCAATCACCATGGCGTCGGCCCACAGGCCCAGGTCCACGTGGCTGTTCCACTGGCCGGTGTTGGCCGTGAAGAACTCGCTGATAACGGGTTTCCCGCTCAGCGTGGAGAGGGTGACGGGCGTGATGAACTCGCGCGCATTGGGCGTCATAATCACTTGCACTTCGGCACCCGCTTTGACGAGCAGGCGCACGAGCGTAGCGGTCTTATAAGCGGCGATGCCACCTGTGATGCCCACTATGATGTGCTTGCCTTGTAACATAAGGTTTTCCTTAATGTTATTTGAATTTGATATTGCTGTTGCTTTCACGCGACTTCATCTGCGTGAAAATCTTTTGGAGTACCTGTTTGGTGTTCTCAGGGAAGTCACGGCCCATAATCCAATCGAGGTATTGTGGCGTGTCGGAAAGCACTTTCTCAACGGGCTGGCCCTTGTGCTGTCCAAAGTTGAACACCACCACACCCTCCTCATTGCGAATAATGCGGCCAGCGAGGTCCACGTTTCGATTCATCGATGAATATTCGGCTAACTTCTCCACGTCGTTGGGAAGGTCCTCGTAGCGGTCGAGTTGTGACATGAGCACCTCGTAGGTGGCCATGGTGTCGCCCTGAGCCGAATGGGCATCTTCAAGTTCTTTGTTACAATAGAACTTATAGGCGGCCACCAGGTTGCGCGGTTCCTTCTTATGGAATATGGTCTGCACGTCGATGAAGCGTTTGTCCTCGAAGTTGAAGTCCACACCGGCGTTGTGGAACTCCTGGGCGAGCATGGGGATATCAAAGCGATTGCTGTTGAAACCTGCAATGTCGCAACCCTCAAACAGCGCCGCCAGGCTCTTAGCGATTTGCTTGAACTTGGGGCAGTCCTTTACGTCCTCGTCGGTGATGTGATGCACATTTGAAGCCTGTTCGGGAATGGGAATCCCCGGGTTGATGCGGCGCGTCTTCACCTCAGGGTTCTGTCCGCTGGGGGATGTCTGTCCCTGCGGATAGACCTTGACGATGGAGATTTCGACGATATGGTCCTGCGTGATGTTGAGCCCCGTAGTCTCGAGGTCAAAGAACACGAGGGGGCGCTTGAGCTGCAGTTGCATGGCGAAAGAGCGTTAAATCATCATGGGCATGAGCAGCACCAGCAGGTCCTCGTTCTCCTTTTGTTCGCCAGGCAGGAAGAGACCGGCGCGCGACGGGTCGAGTAACTTGATGTTGATGCTTTCGCTGTCGATGTTGTTGAGCACGTCGATGATGCTGGCGTCGTTGAAACCGATGGTCATGTCCACACCGTCATATTCGCACTGCACGCGCTCCTCGGCGCTCGTCGAGAAGTCGATGTTTTGCGTCGTCAGCACCAAGTTGTTGGTACCAAGTTGCAGCTTCACAAGGCCGCCTGGGCTCGAGAACACCGACACGCGTTTGATGGCCGACAGCAGCGTCATGCGGTCGACGTTCACCTCGTATTGGTTGTCCTGCGGAATCACCGAGTTGTAGTTGGGATAGCGGCTGTTGATGAAGCGGCACGATAGCGTGTAATCCTCGGTCTGGAACGTGGCGCCCTTGCTGTCGAAGCTGATGGTCACCTCGCCATCCTTCTTCTCGAGCACCGAAGCCAGAATGGTGGCCGGCTTGGTGGGAAGGATGAACGACTTCTCGAGACCCGTGCTTAGGTTTGTTTGCTTGTAGCGCACCAGCTTATGGGTGTCGGTGGCCACGAAGGCAATTTCATCGGGCTTGATATCCCAGTACACGCCCATCATCATGGGACGAAGGCTCTCGGTGCCCACGGCGAAGATGGTGTGCTGCAAGCCGTCGACAACCTTTGCCACCGGCAGTGTGAGCACGCTCTGCTCTTCCTCGGCGGGGGCCTTGGCGGGGAACTCGTTTCCATTCACGCCGATGAAGTGGCTGTGGCCATTCTGGTGGCGGATATCAATTTCCAGGTTCTCATCGTTGATGGTGAAGCTCAGACCCAGGTCGGGAAGTTCCTTGAGAAGGTCGAGCATGCGCTTGACATTGGCGGCAAACTTGCCGTTGCCCTCGGCCTCAGTAACTTGGACGGCCGACGTGAGCGTCGTCTCCTGGTCGCTACCGGTCACGATTAGCTTGTCGCCTTCGAGGTTGAACAGGAAATTGTCGAGAATGGCCAGCGTGTTCTTTGAGTTGACCACTTTGCTCACCGCCTGCAGATGCTGCAGCAAGAGCTTGCTTTGAATGTTGAATTTCATTATGTTACAAATTTTTATGTTGTGATTAATTATTCTTCTATCTTATTAACCTACAAAATTACAAAATATTTTTCATTCTCAACCCACATTAACCTTTTTTTTCAAAAACAAAAAGTCAGATTTCTTTAGACCAATGCCTGAAAAGGTTTTTTGCAGAAAAATGGGGGGAAATGGTGGTTGATTTAGGGAAAATTACTATATTTGTGGCACTATTTGACATGACCTGATGATATATCTTTGTTTGCCCGACGACAAGCCGCGCCTCCTGACGTTCTATCTGGCTCTGGAGGAGTGGGCTGCGCGCACGCTCCATGGGGAATATTTCTTCACGTGGGTAGTGCCGCCCACGGTGATTTGCGGACGCAATCAGGCTATCGAACTCGAGGTTGACCTGGCTTATTGCCGCGAACACGGCATTGAAGTGTATCGACGCAAGAGCGGTGGCGGCAGCGTGTTTGCCGACCAGGGCAACATTATGTTCAGTTATGTCACGAGTAGCGATAACGTGGCCACTACCTATGGGCACTATACGCAGGCGGTGGTGGCGATGCTGCGCGGCCTAGGCCTTGATGCAAGCGACACGAGCCGCAACGACATCCTCGTGGACGGCCTTAAAGTGAGCGGCAACGCCTTCTACCATCTTCCGGGCCGTTCGATTGTTCATGGCACCATGCTGTTCGACACCGACCTGGAGCACATCGCGCGGGCACTCACGCCATCGCGTGCCAAACTGTTGTCGAAGGGCATTAAGAGCGTGGAGAGCCGTGTGACGATGCTTCACGACCGCCTGCCGGACATGACGGTCGATGCTTTCCGCGACTATGCTGCACGCACAATGTGCGATAGCCGCCGCGTGCTCACCGACGACGAGGTGGCCGCCGTGGAAGCCATTGAGCAGACCTACCTTGACCCTGCATTCCGCTGGGGAGCGAAATCACGGGCGGGCGCCAAGACCGTGCGTATTGACGGGGTAGGGGAGATTAGTGTTTCCGTAGAGATGTGCGACGCCATTATAAAAGAGGTATTCCTCACCGGCGACTTCTTCCTGCTGGGCGACCTCGACGTCGAAGTACTGGCCAGGCTGCGCGGCGTAAAGCGAGAACGAGAGGCGCTCGAGACCGCGCTGGCATGCGTGGACATGCCCTATATCATAAGGAATTTATCAACCAACCAATTTATAAACCTTCTAATTGAAGACGAACCAAAACAAAACTATGGATGAAATGAAAAAGACTTGTCTGCACGACAAGCACGTGGCACTCGGTGCCCTCATGAGCCCCTTCGGTGGCTTCGACATGCCCATCCAGTATGCCGGCATCGTCGAGGAGCACAACGCGGTGCGTAACACCGTAGGCGTGTTCGACGTCTCGCACATGGGCGAGGTGCGCATCACCGGCCCCGAGGCCAAGAAGTATGTGAACCACATCTTCACCAACGACATCAACGTAATGAAAAACGGCGAGGTGCAGTATGGCATGATGCTCTACCCCGACGGCGGCACCGTTGACGACTTGCTCGTCTATAAGGTGGACGAGAACGAGTATTTCCTCGTAATCAACGCGGCCAACATCGACAAGGACGTGGCTTGGATTAACGAGCAGTCGCAGGGCTACGACGTGGTTATCGATAACCAGAGCGAGCGTTACGCCCAGCTGGCCGTGCAAGGCCCCGAAGGCGAGAAAACGCTGCTCGATGTGCTGCAAATTGACGCTACGGCCCTCACGTTCTACACCTTCTTCACCCTGAACTATGACGGCGAGGAAATCATCGTGAGCCGCACCGGCTATACTGGCGAGGACGGCTTTGAGATTTACGCTAGCCACGAGGTGATTCGCGCTATGTGGGACAAGCTCATCGCCTCTGGCGTGCAGCCCTGCGGCCTTGGCTGCCGCGACACGCTGCGCTTCGAGGTGGGCCTGCCGCTCTATGGCGACGAACTCAGCCCCGAGATTTCGCCCATCATGGCTACGCTAGGCTTCTTCGTCAAGCTCGACAAGGAAGAATTCATCGGCAAGGAGGCTTGCGCCCAGCAAAAGGCCGAAGGCTCGGCCAAGAAACTCGTGGGCCTGGAACTGAAGGACAAGGCCATTCCACGTCACGGCTACGAGGTGCTGCAAGGCGACAAGGTCGTGGGATATGTAACCACTGGCTACCGTGGCATTTCGGTTGACAAGAGCCTTGCCATGGCACTGGTCGACCGCGAAGCCGGCGCGCTCGACAACGAGCTCAGCGTTCGCATTCGCAAGAAAGTGTTCCCCGCAGTGGTGGTAAAGAAAAGATTCTACAAAAAAAGCTATAAGAAATAATGCTATTTCAATGCATATAACTAATAACAACTAAATACAAAAACAACTATGAGTAAAGTAATTGAAGGATTATACTACAGCGAAACGCATGAGTATGTGAGAGTAGAAGGCGAAATGGGCTACGTAGGCATCACCGACTATGCACAGCATGAGCTGGGCAATGTGGTGTATGTGGACATGCCCGAAGTGGGTGATGAGTTTGAAGCCGGCGATGAGTTTGGCGCCGTTGAGAGTGTCAAGGCTGCCAGTGACCTCAATACGCCCGTGGGCGGCACCGTAGAAGAAGTTAACGACGCCCTCGAGGATGAGCCCGGCTTAGTGAACAAGGACGCCTTTGAAAACTGGATTATCAAGCTGAAACTCGCCGATATGGCCGAGCTCGATGACCTCATGGATGCCGAGGCCTACCGCAAATTCATTGGTGAATAATACTTTCGCAACACAAACAAAATGGCTTATAAGTATTTCCCGCACACACAGGCCGACTTGGATGTGATGTTGGGACGTTGTGGCATGACAAGCCTCGACGACCTCTATCAGGACATCCCCGACGACCTTGTGTTTAAGCGCGAGTATGACCTGCCCGATGCGATGAGCGAGGCCGAGGTGCGCCGCTACTTTGACGAACTTGGCCGCAAAAACGTGCGTCTCACGTGCTTTGCCGGTGCCGGTTTCTACGACCATTATTCACCATCGGTGATTAACCACATCCTGGATCGCAGCGAGTTCCTCACGAGCTATACGCCTTACCAAGCCGAGATTTCGCAAGGCACGTTGCAATACATCTTCGAGTTCCAGACGATGATGGCCCAGCTGACCGGCATGGAGGTGAGCAACGCTTCGATGTACGATGGTACCACGGCTACCGCCGAGGCCATGATGATGGCCGTGTCGGCTGCCAAGAAACGTAATCGCGTACTCGTGTCGGCCACGGTGAACCCATTGGTGCGCCGCGTACTCGACACTTACGCCAAGTTCCATGGTGTGGTGCTTGATGAGATTGCCATGGACGGTGGCGTGACCAGTTTCGACGACCTCAAGGCGAAGCTCGCCGAGGGCGACGTGGCTGGCGTCATCGTTGCTACGCCCAACTTCTACGGCATTGTGGAAGACTATACTGGCTGGGCCGACGCCTGCCATGAGGCCAAGGCGCTGCTCATCATGCACTGCAACGCAAGCGCCCTTGGCGTGCTCAAGACGCCAGGCGAATGGGGCGCCGACGTGGCAGTGGGCGACGGGCAGTCGTTGGGCATTCCCCTGTGTTACGGTGGTCCCGGTGTGGGCTTCCTGTGCACGAGCAAGAAACTGATTCGCAAGATGCCCGGCCGCATCGTGGGCCAAACCACCGATGCCAACGGACAGCGCGCCTTCGTGCTCACGCTGCAAGCTCGCGAGCAACATATCCGCCGTGAGAAGGCCACAAGCAATATTTGCTCTAACCAAAGCCTGATGGCGCTCTATGTGACGATTTACATGTCACTCATGGGCCGCAAGGGGCTACGCGAAGTGAACGAGCTGGGCTACAGCGGTGCACACTACCTTGCCAAGCGGCTGGTGGAATCGGGCAAGTTTGAGCTCGCGTTCCCCGATAAACCGTTCCTCAACGAGTTTGCCGTTAAGACCGAGGAAGATCTTGATATGTTGGGCACCATCGGTGCACTCAACGATATCAATATCGGCGTGCGCATTGACGAAGACACCTTACTTATATGTGTCACCGAGCAACGCACGCCCGATGAGATTGACCAGCTGGCCGACCTGTTGATTACACCATTCTCGACCGATGCCGAAGATGATTCACAAGCTTAAAAAAGGAGGACGAAACAATGAACAATCAATATTACAGCAAACTCATTTTTGAGCTTTCACGTGAAGGACGGCAAGGTTACTCGTTGCCCCGAAACGAATTTGTGAATCACAACTTGTGTGACATGCCAGCGCAACTGCTGCGCCAGCAAGAGCCCAAGCTCCCCGAGGTTGACGAACTCACTGTGGTGCGCCACTACACCAACATGAGCAACAATAACTTTGGTGTTGATACCGGTTTCTATCCCTTGGGTTCATGCACGATGAAGTACAATCCCAAAATCAACGAGGACATGGCCGCGCACCCTGACTTCACGGGACTGCATCCCTTCCAACCGGCGGGAACAGCCGATGGAGCCCTCGAGATTTACTATAACCTGCAACATAGCCTGGCCGAGCTTTCGGGCATGAAGGAGTTCACTCTCAATCCCTTTGCGGGTGCACATGGCGAGTTGACGGGCCTGATGGTGATGCGCTCCTACCACGCAAGCCGTGGTGAGGGCGAGACGCGTCGCAAGGTCATCGTCCCCGACAGCGCCCACGGCACCAACCCGGCAAGTGCCGCCGTGTGCGGACTTGAGGTGGTGACGGTGAAGAGCCTCGCCGATGGCACTGTTGATGTGGACGACCTGCGTCCTTTGCTCGACAATACGGTGGCCGGCATGATGATGACCAACCCCAACACGCTGGGCATCTTCGAACGCAACATCGCCACCATTGCCGCAATGGTGCATGAGGCAGGCGGCTTGATGTACTACGATGGCGCTAACCTCAACCCGTTGTTGGGACGTTGCCGTCCGGGCGACCTGGGTTTCGACATCATGCATATCAACCTCCACAAGACGTTCTCCACACCTCACGGCGGCGGTGGACCCGGCAGCGGGCCAGTGGGCGTGCGTGAGGGCTTGGAGCGTTTCTTGCCCAATCCTCGCGTGGTCAAGGTAAGTGATGACGATGGCGACAGCTTCATGATTCAGCATGGCGAAGAGTCCCTGGGCTGCATTTCGGCCTTCCTGGGCAACTTTGGCGTGATTATGCGCGCCTATGCCTACATTCTCACGCTCGGGCATGAGCACGTTAAGGAAGTGGGCCCACTGGCCACGCTCAACGCCAACTATGTCAAGGAGTCACTGAAAGACGTGTACGAATTGCCGCTCGATGTTGTGTGCAAACACGAGTTCGTGTTCGACGGCCTCAAGGACAAGAGCACCGGCGTCACCACGCTTGACGTGGCCAAGCGCCTGCTCGACTATGGTTTCCACGCGCCCACCATCTATTTCCCGTTGCTCTTCCATGAGGCCATGATGATTGAGCCCACCGAGACCGAGAGCATCGAGACCCTCGACGCCTTTATCGAGGTGTTAAGGAAAATTGCCGGTGAAGCGAGCGAGAACCCCGAAATGGTCAAGACTGCGCCGCACAACACCCCCGTGCGACGCCTCGACGACACCAAGGCAGCCCTTGAGCAAATCGTCACTTACCAGTTCGAATAACCGTAATCCATTTAGGTTCTATACAAGCGTGCCCCCTTCACAATGGTTGTGAGGGGGGCACGTTGCATATAGTATTTATAGATTAAGGTGTATCGGGTGGGGTGGAGGTTACTGGATGTCCTCGTCGGCAAATTCGCCCAAGTCTCCGAGTTCGTCCTCGTTGAATTCGGTTTCTCCGTAGAACTCCTCGTCGATTTCGTCAAGCGAGGTATCAATCTTGACAGCTTGTTTGGGCTGCTCGATGAACACGTCAGCATTCTCTTTGGGCGGACGTCCCTCTTTGCGCTGGCACAGCGGGTCGTGCAACGATTTTTTGGGAAGAGTGTCGATGAGCACTATATAGAAATAGCGTTCGTTAAGGTAGTCGAAGACGAATTTCATCTTCTGTCCCTCTTCCTCGATGAGCTCGTCGAGGTTTGTCTCATCCATGAGCCAAATGTCCTCGTCGCTATCACTACCCATATCGACGTAGGTGACCTCTTTTTCTTTCACCCAGTCTTCGTCGCAAATGTAAAAAGAGTCGATTTGTCCCTTATCATAGCCGGCCGCTTCAAGAATGACGTTGCGCAGACGCATGAAAGTATCGCTGCTGTCAATGACAATTTCGAGTTTGAAGTTAGCGGCCTCTTCCGATCCTACAAGAAATTTATAAACCATTTAACTGAAAAAATTAATGTTTAGAAAATTTGATGTACTAATGACGTTGCGAAATTACTAAAAAATAATATGGTGCAAACAAATTTGACGTTTTTTTTTTCGCGCTTAAAAAATAAAACTAATTATGCAAGTATTTTTGTGGGAAATATCATGCTTCTTGTAAGTTTTTGCGAGGCGAAAAATTGATACGGGCCCGCACATGCGGCACATCATCGACAAGAATGTCGAGACGACAGTCGTCGCAGGCGACATCATCGATAGCGATGGTGGCCGTTTCGTGGTAACGACATTCTTTCACAAAGGCCATCTCGAGGCGATGTACGAAATAATGTTGATGGAAGTCTAAGTCGAACTGGTTGAGGAGTAATTCCACGTAGCGCACCGTATTCACATGTGAATTGATGTCACAATCGGTGTAGGTGAACATGTGGGAGCCTTCACGCACTGGTGTCACTGGCAACATGCGCCCCTGCGGCGCGATGGGACAAGGTTTCTCGGGCAGAGCATTGTCGCTGATATAGTCAAGTTTGGTGATATCGACGCTGGCACGTGTGGCAAAGTCAATGACGAACCAAACCGTGCGTGCGTGGCCTATGACATTGCCCTGCTCGTCGGCGATTTCCATGTGACGCTGAGAAAAGTGCCGGTTATATTCCTCAACCCAAGTGGCAATGGAATAATGCTCGTTGACGCGCGGCATACGTTCCATTTCCACGGTGAGGCGTGTGAGCACCCACCCTTGGTTGTCGCGCACAAGACGTGCATAGCCCACGCCCCACGAGTTGGCGTGCATCGTGGCGATATCGATGAGTTTTGACACCAGGAGGCTCATAGGCATCTCCTGCTGCGGGTCGCACTGGTCGGCAGTAAGGTGGTAAACGTGCTTGAATAACTTGATGTTATTGTCCATAGTGATTAATTAGAATGTTATGCGGCGCAAATATCGTCAAAAAAACGATTGCAGCCAATTCTTTTCGGCTATAATCTACCATTTGTTACTAAAAAAGATTAAATAACCCGTCTAATTGGGCCGCTTTATTGCCATTTCGTGGGGAAATGAGTAATTTTGCGGCGCAAAAACAAATAATGTCAATTATCATGTTCAATCTGTTCAATCGCAAACCCAAGGAACCCGCCACATTGTTTTATCAGACCGATGTCCACAGCCACATCCTGCCTGGCGTGGACCATGGTGCGCAAAATCTGTCGGACTCGCTTGATATGTTGCGGTTACAGCTCGAAATGGGTATCAGCCGCGTGATATGCACTTCGCACGTGACAGCCGACACCTTTGAAAATACGCCCGAGTCGCTTACCAATGCAGGAGAATTGCTAAAAGAGGCGGTTGCTGAGGAGGGCTTACCAATAGAGTTGTTTGTCTCGGCCGAGTATCGCATTGACGAATATTGGTCGAAAGAATATGCCGCAGGGCACGTGTTGCCCATGCCGGGCAAATACTTGCTGCTCGAGAATTCGTTTGTGCAGGAATTGATTGAGATTGACGAACTTATGTTTGACGTCCAGGTGAAAGGCTATCACCCCATTTTGGCGCACCCCGAACGCTACCGCTATTATACTTACAACCGCGAGCGCTACGAAAAATTGCACAAGGGAAACGTCAAGTTCCAAGTGAATTTACTCTCGTTGGCCGGTTACTTCGGTAAAGGAGCCAAAGTTAATGCCATGTGGCTGATTGAAAATGGATTGTGCGATATGCTAGGCAGCGATATGCACAGCGTGGAACACGCCCTCATCATCAAGGACTATATCGCCAGCAAGGAATGGCGCAAGCTGGTCGAAAAATTCGACCTTAAAAAGCGCATCAGGAACGACCGGGTGAAGTAGGGTAGAGGCCCTATTCTCCTAAGCCTTTGAGCCATTCGAGCAACTCTCCCACCAAATAGGTGCTGCCGCCCACGAAGATGAAATCGCGGGGCGACGATTGTGCCATGGCGTGGCCAAAGGCTTCA
>JAGCUP010000020.1 GCA_017962765.1 Muribaculaceae bacterium
ACTTTTGCGGCCAAAATGCGCAAAATATTTTGAGAGTTGCGAATTAGTGAGTAATTTTGTTGAACAAAAAAATCGAGGGCGAATGGATTTAAGGAATTTCAACGGGCCGCAGTCGCTGGGAGAATTTGACGTCATCGTGATAGGTGGCGGCATCACCGGCGCGGGAACGGCTAGGGACTGCGCCACGAGGGGCCTGCGTGTGCTCCTCGTCGAGCGTTTCGACTTCACTTACGGCGCCACGGGGCGCAACCACGGACTGATGCACAGCGGCGCGCGCTATGCCGTGACCGACCGCGACAATGCCGCCGAGTGTATGCGCGAGAATCTCATCTTGCGTCGCATCGCGCGACACTGCGTCGAGGAGACCGACGGCCTCTTCCTGTCGCTGCCCGAAGATGACTTAGCCTACCAGGCCACCTTTGTGGATGCGTGTCGTCGCGCCGGCATCCGCGCCGATGTCATCGACCCCGAGGAGGCGCGTCGCCTCGAACCGAGCGTGAACCCGCTCATCACGGGCGCGGTGCGCGTGCCCGACGCCTCGATTGACCCGTTCCGCTTGACCACGGCCAACGTCGTTGATGCGCGGCGCCATGGCGCCGTCATCCACACCTTCCACGAGGTGGTAGGCTTCCTGATGAGCAACGGGCGCATCGAGGGTGTGACCCTGCGCGACAACCACACGGGCGCCATTAAGGAGGCACGTGCCGCCGTCACCATCAACGCGGCGGGCATCTGGGGCACGCTCATCCTGCGCAAGGCCGGCATCACGCTGGGCATGTTGCCCGCCAAGGGAGCCCTGCTCATCTTCGGGCACCGCGTGAGCAACATGGTCATCAACCGTTGCCGCCTGCCGGCCAACGGCGACATTCTTGTCCCCGACGACACCATCTGCGTGCTGGGCACCACCAGCGAGCGCGTGCCCATCGAGACCATCGACGATATGCGCGTCTCACCCCAGGAAATCGACTTGCTCCTCACCGAAGGGCAGAAACTCGTGCCGCGCCTCGCCACGGCACGCGTGCTGCGCGCCTACGCCGGCGTGCGGCCCCTGGTGGCGAGCGACGACGACCCCACGGGGCGTAGCATCAGCCGCGGCATCGTGCTTATCGACCATGCCGAGCGCGATGGTGCCGAGGGCCTCATCACCATCACCGGCGGCAAGATGATGACTTACCGTCTCATGGCCGAGGTGGCTTCTGACCTGGCATGCAAAAAACTCGGAAAAACCGCGCCTTGCACCACGGCGACCACGCCGCTGCCAGGCAGTGAGCCCGAAAAGAGTCGCAAGCCAAAGACGGGCTTTGATGCTGGCCACCGTGCCGCCGAGGGCCGCCATGGCAACATCTTTGCAGCGCGTCGCGATGCCTCGCCCGAGGACAACGCGCTCGTGTGTGAGTGCGAACAGGTGAGCGTGGGCGAGATTCGTTTCGCCATCAACAAGCTGCGTGTCGATAACATATTGAACCTGCGACGTCGTACCCGCGTGGGAATGGGCGCCTGTCAAGGTAAGTTGTGCGCTTGCCGCGCCGCCACGCTATTGTGCCGCTTCAAGGGCGAGGCCGACCGCAATTTGAGCGAGCTTGCCGAATTTATGAACGAGCGATGGAAGGGCATGCGCCCTGTGGCGTGGGGCAACATGCTGAGTGAGGCACAAATCACGGCCACCATCTATGCCGACCTGTGCGGCCTGGATGCGGTGGCGCCGCGTCCCGAGAGTGATAACGACAAATCATCACAAAACAAGAAGGAGAACGAAGCATGAGATACGACACCATCATTATAGGCGGCGGAATGAGCGGCCTCATGGCGGGAATCGCACTCGTCAAGCAAGGACAGCATGTGGCCATACTCGCCAAGGGCATCAGTTCGTTGCACTACAATTCGGGTTCGCTCGACCTCATGGGACGTGACCTCGACGGCAACGAGGTACTCAAGCCTCTTGAGGCCATCGCCGCACTGCCCGACGAGCATCCATATCGCCGCGTCGCCGACGTGGCGGCACGCGCCGTGCAAGCCCGCGAAATCCTCGAGGAGGCTGGCATCAAAGTGCGTGGCACCATGCGCCGCAACCATTATCGGCTCACGCCCACCGGTCTGCTGAAGCCCACGTGGCTCACCCTCGACGATTATCTGCGCATCGACAACCCCGAGGCGATGCCGTGGCAGCGCGCCACGGTATTCAACATCAGGGGATTCCTCGACTTTCCCGACCATTTTGTGGCTGCAGGAATGAGGCGCTTGGGCGTGGAATGTGACTGCAAGGATATCACCACGCCGCAAATCGAGCGACGCCGTGCCACACCCGGCGAAATGCGCTCCACGGCTCTTGCCCGCACCCTTAATAGTGATGCGGCTCTCGTGAGCCTCGCCGCTAAAATCAATAGCCAGACCGACGACGATACGCAGGCCGTCCTCTTCCCGGCCCTTCTGGGACTCGATGACGACAAGGCTGCCCGTCGATTGCGTCGACTCATCGATAGTCCTCTCTATCTTGTGCCCACGTTGCCGGCTAGCGTGGGAGGCACGCGCATCCACACCATGCTGCGCAAGTATTTTGTGAATCTTGGTGGAACCTACATGCTGGGAAGCACCGTCACTGGCGGCACGATGGATGCCAATGGCCGCCGCGTCGTCGGCATCAAGGCCCGCAACCTCCCCGACCAGGTGATACGCGCCAAGCACTACCTGCTGGCGAGTGGTTCATTCATGAGCGGTGGCCTTATTTCCACCCACGAGCGCGTCGTCGAGCCCATCTTCGGCCTCGACGTGAATGCTCCGGTGGGGCGTGACGCCTGGACCCGCGAGTACCTCTACGACCGCCAGCCCTACATGGAGTTCGGTGTTGTCACCGACGGCGAACTTCACCCGCTGCGCGACGGCAAACCCATCGCCAACTTGTGGGCCGCCGGCTCCATCCTCGCCGGCAATTCGCCCATCGCCCTCGCCAACGCCGCCGGCCTCTCGATGCTCACGGCCCTCGAAGCCTCCTCCCGCATCGCCTCTAAGTAAAACCTATGGGAGCTGGGGCCAGTATATTGATTTTTAGTGTTGCTATCGTGCTGATGATAGTGGCTATCGCACGATGGAAGGTGCATCCCTTCGTCGCCATCATCACCACCGCACTGTTGCTGGCCATCGTCATGGGCATTAAGCTCGACGAAGTGCCCACGGTCGTGGGGAACGGCTTTGCGTCCATTTTCAATAGCATAGGGCTTGTGATTATCTTCGGCACCATGATAGGCAAGGTGCTTGAGGTGACGGGAGCCGCCGTGGCCATGGCGCGTGCCGTGGAACGCACGGTTGGCCGCCGACATCCGCGCTTGGCCATGATGCTGATAGGGTGGATTGTCTCCATTCCTGTGTTTTGTGACAGTGGTTTCGTGCTCGTCAACCCCATAGGTCGGTCGCTGGCACAGCGTACGGGCAAACCCGAGGTGTCGCTCACCCTGGCTCTCGCTGCCGGACTTTTCGCCGCTCACGTATTTATTCCGCCCACGCCGGGCCCTGTGGCGGCTGCCGGAATGACGGGACTCGAGGGACACCTATTGCTTGTGGTGCTCGTGGGTGCCGCTGTCTCGGTCTTCGCCCTGTTGCCGGCTTATTGGTTCTCGGGACGCAT
Source organism: Muribaculaceae bacterium (assembly GCA_017962765.1). Classification (GTDB taxonomy): domain Bacteria; phylum Bacteroidota; class Bacteroidia; order Bacteroidales; family Muribaculaceae; genus Sodaliphilus. Next base: position 3,620 of record JAGCUP010000020.1, read on the forward strand.
TGCGCGGAGCGTCACCGCAGAGGAGACTCACGACGAAGGGGTGGGGGAGGCTGAGCCTACTGACGAAGTACCGCGCATCAGTGCCTTCATGGCGTTCCTGCCCATCGTGGTGCCCGTCGTCCTCATGGCGCTGGGCAGCGTGGCGAGGCTCGTGTCGCTGCCCGAGGGGCTGTCGCGTGTCCTCGTCTTCTTAGGCATGCCCGTTATTGCGCTCATGGTGGCCGTGGTGTGCTGCATCCCGTTGCTGACACGCCGCAAGATGCTGTCCCGCTCCTACCAGTTCACGCAGGAGGCACTTGCCACCGCCGGCCCCATCATCTTCATCACGGCGGCTGGTGCCGTACTCGGTAATGTGATGTCAGCCAGCGGTTTTGTCGATGTGATTAAGGGTCTCGGCACACAGATGCCTGCCATGGGCGTACTACTTCCCTTCCTCATTGCCGCTATCCTCAAGTCGGCGCAGGGCTCCTCGACGGTGGCCATCACCACCACGGCGAGCATGATGGGAATGTTCAGCAATGCGGGTTCGCTGATGGCCTCAATGGGGTTCACCACGCCGCTGGCCGCGACGCTCGTCGTCATGGCTATCGGTGCCGGTGCCATGACGGTCTCGCACGCCAACGACAGCTACTTCTGGGTCGTCACGGGCCTGGGCGGCATCAAGCCTCGCGATGGCTACCGCACCATGACGCTCATGACCCTCCTCATGGGCCTCGCCTCACTCGCCGCCCTCCTCCTCGCCACCTTGCTCCTCTAATCATTAGAGTTTTTTCTTAGACAGCAACGAATAACAAAAACTCACCTTGTTTTTGCGCTCAATTTGCACTATTTTTAGTGAAATTGGGCCGTGTTTCGGCAAAAATCAAAGTAAACTTTGTTTTTGCGGTCAATTTGCACTAATTTTGCAAGTTGATTTTGAAAATAACGAAACAATACATAACGAAACAGGAAATTTTATGGCACAAAACGAAGACGTTTTCAAGAAAATCGTGTCACACGCCAAGGAATACGGGTTTGTGTTCCCCTCGAGCGACATCTACGACGGCCTGGGTGCCGTCTACGACTACGGACAGAACGGAGTTGAGTTGAAAAATAATATCAAGCGTTACTGGTGGGAAGCCATGACGTTGCTCCACGAGAACATCGTGGGTATCGACAGCGCCATCTTCATGCACCCCACCATTTGGAAGGCGAGCGGCCATGTCGACGCCTTCAACGACCCCCTCATTGACAACCGCGACAGCAAGAAGCGTTACCGCGCCGACGTGCTCATCGAGGACGCCATCGCCAAAATTGACGAGAAAATCGACAAAGAGGTGGCCAAGGCTGCCAAGCGCTTTGGCGATAGCTTCGATGAGGCTATGTTCCGCCAGACCAACGGCCGCGTGCTCGAGCACCAGGCCAAGCGCGACGCGCTGCACAGCCGCTTCGAGAAGGCGATGAACGCCAACGACCTCGCCGAGCTCAAGCAAATCATCCTCGACGAAGGCATCGTGGACCCCATCAGCGGTACGCGCAACTGGACCGACGTGCGTCAGTTTAACCTCATGTTCAAGACGCAGATGGGCAGCAGCAGCGACAGCACGATGGACGTGTACCTGCGTCCCGAGACGGCGCAGGGCATCTTCGTCAACTTCCTCAACGTGCAGAAGACGGGCCGCATGCGCCTGCCCTTCGGTATCGCACAGATTGGCAAGGCTTTCCGCCACGAGATTGTGGCTCGCCAATTCATCTTCCGCATGCGCGAGTTCGAGCAGATGGAGATGCAATTCTTCGTGCGCCCGGGTGAAGAGCTCAAGTGGTTCGAGACTTGGAAGCAGGCCCGCCTCGCCTGGCACAAAGCCCTGGGGTTGGGCGATGAGAAATACCGCTTCCACGACCACGAGAAGCTCGCCCACTACGCCAACGCCGCCACCGACATCGAGTTCCAGATGCCGTTCGGCTTCAAGGAGGTGGAAGGTATCCACAGCCGCACCAACTTCGACCTGTCGCAGCATGAGAAGTTCAGCGGCAAGAAGATACAGTACTTCGACCCCGAGTTGAACGAGAGCTACACACCCTACGTCATCGAGACCTCGATAGGCGTCGACCGCATGTTCCTCAGTGTCATGTGCTCGAGCTACGAGGAGCAGAAACTTGAAGGCGGCGATACACGCGTCGTCCTCCACCTGCCCAAGGCACTGGCACCCGTCAAGTGCGCCATCCTGCCGCTCGTCAAGAAGGACGGAATGCCCGAGAAGGCCCGCGAAATCATGAACATGCTCAAGTTTGACTTCGCATGCCGATACGACGAGAAGGACAGCGTGGGCAAGCGTTACCGCCGCATGGATGCCATCGGTACACCCTATTGCATCACTATCGACGGGCAGACCGTGGAAGACAACACGGTGACCTTGCGCGACCGCGACACCATGGAGCAGGAGCGCGTAGCCATCGGCGACCTGGCTGCCCGCATCGGCCAGGCCTGCTCGCTGAACAATTTGCTTAAAAAATTAGGATAACCCACAGCCGATATGAAAAAAATACCTTTCCTGATATTGTGCCTCATGCTGGTGTTGCCGGTGGCCATCGCCTCTTGTGACGATGTCGAAAACGGCGTGGAAAAGAAATATGCAGCCTGGAAGAAGTCGAACGACGACTGGTTGCTGGCGCAGCGAAATCGTAAGAACGCCGACGGCACCAACTACTACACCGAGGTTGTGGCACCCTGGGACGCTTCGGCAAAAGTGTATATGCACTGGTACAACGACCGCGCCCTCACCGCCGACAATCCCATGCCCTACTTCACATCGACTGTTGATGTCAAGTACAAGGGCATGCTCTATAACGACGAGCCCTTCGATTCGTCCTACTTGCGCACTACGCCCGCTGTGGGCGTGTTCCGCACGCAGCTGGGCGACAACGTCATCGAGGGGTGGTCGATGGCACTATGTGCCATGCATGTGGGCGACAGTTGCCGCGTTCTTATCCCCTACCAGTTGGGCTATGGCGTTTCGGGCTACAGTAGAATTGACCCCTACTCGGTGCTGCAGTTCGACCTCAAGCTCGTCGATATTCCCAAGCTGGAGCTTAATGTTCGTCGCCGCTGACGAGCCTTTGGCACGGGATTTGCAAGTGACAAAAAACAATGTAATTATATAACGAAACACGAAATAACAAGAAACAATGGGATTTAACGACTTCCTGAAATCCATATTTGGCAGCAAGAGCGAACGCGACCTCAAGAAATTGAAGCCATACGTGGATAAAGTAAAAGCGGTTTACCCCGAAATTGAGGCACTCGACAACGACGGGCTGCGAGCACGCAGCGCCGAGATTCGCGAGGGCATCAAAGAGGCTATCCGCCCGCTCAACGAAGAAATCAACGCCATACGCGAAGAAATCGAAAAACTCGACTACGATAAGCGTGAAGGACTGTGGAACAAAATCGACAAACTCGACGAGGAAATCCTTGAAATCATTGAGGAGAAGCTCACCGAGGCATTGCCCACCGTCTTCGCCATCGTCAAGGAGACGGCGCGCCGCTTTGCCCAAAACGAGACCGTCGAGGTGACCGCCACCGACTTTGATCGCAAGTTGGCTGCCGATGGCCACGACTTCCTCAGCATCGAGGGCGACAAGGCCATCTACGTGAACCACTGGGTGGCCGGCGGCAACGAAATCACCTGGGACATGGTGCACTACGATGTGCAGCTCATTGGCGGAACCGTCCTCTTCCAGGGTAAGATTGCCGAGATGGCCACCGGCGAGGGTAAGACTCTCGTGGCAACCCTCCCCGTGTTCCTGCGCGCCCTGGCTGGCCGTGGTGTGCACGTGGTGACGGTGAACGACTACCTGGCGAAACGCGACTCGGAGTGGATGGGTCCGCTCTATATGTTCCACGGCTTGAGCGTGTCGTGTATCGATAAGACCACGCCTAACAGCCACGAGCGCCGCGATGCTTACAAGTGTGACATCACCTTCGGCACCAATAGCGAGTTCGGCTTCGACTACCTGCGCGACAACATGGCCACCGACCCCGACGAGCTTGTGCAGCGTCCCCACTACTTTGCCATCGTCGACGAGGTGGATAGCGTCTTAATTGACGACGCGCGTACCCCGCTTATCATCAGCGGTCCGGTTCCCAAGGGCGAGGACCAGATGTTCGACGAGTTCAAGCCCAATGTGGAGCGCGTCTATCGTGCCCAGTTGAGCCTCGTCAACCAGCTCGTGTCCGATGCACGCAAGAAGTTTGCCAGCGACAATCCCGAGGACGTGAAGGAAGGCTCCTTCCTGCTGTTCCGCGCCTTCAAGGGCATGCCCAAGTACAAGCCGCTCATCAAGCTGCTGTCGCAGGAAGGCGTGAACTCGAAGATGCTCGACACCGAGAAGATTTACATGCAGGACAACAACCGCGAGATGCACGTGGTCACCGACCCGCTGTTCTTCATCATTGATGAGAAGAACAACACCGTGGAGCTCACCGACAAGGGCATCGACGTGCTCACCCAGGGCACCGACGACCCCAAGTTCTTTGTGTTGCCCGACATCACCAGCGAGCTCTCGGCTGTGTCCAACGAGAAAATCAGCGACGAGGAAAAACTCACCAAGAAGGACGAGCTGCTCCAAAACTACAGTGTCAAGGCCGAGCGTGTCCACACCGTGACCCAGCTGCTCAAGGCTTACACCCTCTTCAATCGCGACGACGAGTATATCGTCGATGAAGAAGGAAAGGTGAAAATCGTCGATGAGCAAACGGGACGTATCATGGAGGGACGCCGTTACAGCGACGGACTCCACCAGGCCATCGAGGCCAAGGAGGGTGTGAAGGTCGAGGCCGCCACCCAAACCTTCGCCACCGTGACCCTGCAGAACTATTTCCGTATGTATTACAAGCTCGCTGGTATGACCGGTACGGCCATGACCGAGGCGGGCGAGTTCTGGGAAATCTATAAGCTCGACGTGGTCAATATTCCCACCAACAAGCCGGTCATTCGCCGGGATATGCCCGACCGCGTGTACCGTACCGAGCGCGAGAAGTTCAACGCCGTCATCGACGAAATCGTCAAGATGAGCGAAATGGGACGACCCGTGCTTGTGGGTACCACCAGCGTCGAAATTTCGGAACGCCTCAAGCGCCAGCTCAAGCTGCGCCACATCGACTGTCAGGTGCTGAATGCCAAGTACCACCAGCAAGAGGCCGAGATTGTGGCCCAGGCCGGACAGCAAATCAACGGCAAGGGCGTTGTGACCGTGGCCACCAACATGGCCGGTCGTGGTACCGACATCAAGTTGGCCAAGGCCGTCAAGGAGATGACCGATGATAAGGGTAATCTCATCGGCGGCCTCGCCATCATCGGCACCGAGCGCCACGAATCACGCCGCGTCGATAACCAGCTGCGTGGTCGTGCCGGCCGCCAGGGCGACCCTGGCTCAAGCGTGTTCTTCGTCTCGTTTGAGGACAAGGTGATGCGCTGGTTCGCCACCAATAAGCGCGTGCTCGCCTTCCTCGACCGCCAGATGACAGAGGGCGAGGCCATCGAGAGCAAGATGGTGTCGCGAAGCATTGAGAACGCGCAGAAGCGTGTCGAGGAGAACCACTTCGGTCAGCGTAAGCACACCTTGGAATATGACGACGTGATGAACGTGCAACGTAAGGTCATCTACTCGCGGCGTAACAATGCCCTCAAGGGCGAGCGCATCGGCACCGACATCATCCGCATGCTTGAGGACGTGTGTTCCAGCATCGTTGACAAGTTCGGCCCCGACGAGTACGAGGATTTCCGCATGCAGACACTCTCGTCGCTCGCCATCGAACCATCGTTCGGCGAGGACGAATTCCGTGCCCTCGACAGTTCGCAAGTGCTCGAACGTCTTATCGACGACGCCATTCAGGCATTCAACCGCAAGACTGACCGCCTACGCGAAGACGCTGTGAAAATCGTCACACGCTTTGCCGCAGCCAAGGGCGTCGACCCCTCCGAGCTGGGCATGGGCCGCTTCGAAATTACCGATGGCCGAAAGAAATACTACCCGCTGGCCAACGCCGGCGAGGTGGTGGCCACCGCCGGCCGCTCCTTCGTCAAAGAGTGGCAAAAGGCCATCCTGCTGCACTCCTACGATGAGGTGTGGAAACGCCACCTGCTCGAAATCGACCAGTTGCGCCAGAGCGTGCAGAATGCCAGCTACGAGCAGAAGGACCCCCTCGTGATTTACAAAATCGAGGCCTACAACCTGTTTGAATCGACCCTCGGCCGCATCAATGACAAGGCCGTATCGGTGCTCATGCGTGGACAAATTCCCATGCACGAGGAGAACGAGATGGAGCAGCAACGCGACATGCCCAAGCACAACATGCCACGCACGCGCTATAACGAAGGACGCGGCGAGGACGAAATGCAACGCGCCGCACGTCTCCAGCGCCAGGCGGCGATGAATGCCAGCCACAACGGCGGCCCGGTGCGCAATACCACGCCGGTGCGCGTGGGACCCAAGGTGGGTCGCAACGATCCGTGCCCGTGCGGCAGCGGCAAGAAATATAAGAACTGCCACGGCAAGATTGACCAACAGCAGTAATGAAGTGAAGAGCGGTGAGCATTATGCCCACCGCTCCCCAATTCATCGCCTTCCCTACTATTGCCGGTAGTTCTCAACCCATTACTTGTTTACTCGTAAACTGACTCATAAAATGAAAAAAGCCATTTTACTTTCAATCGCGGTGACGTTCGCCTTGGCTTTCACGGCTCAGGCCCAGATACCCGCCATCACCCTCAACGACATGAACGGGGGGCAGGTGCGTGTCGACACTATCGTGGCAGGACGCCCCACCATCATCAGTTTCTTTGCCACTTGGTGTAAGCCGTGCAACCGCGAGCTCACCGCTATCGCCGACGTCTATGACGAGTGGCAGGAAGAAACGGGCCTCCAACTCATCGCAGTCTCTATCGATGAGGCTCAGACGGCCCAAAAGGTGAAACCCCTCGTGGACAGTCACGGGTGGCCCTACCGCATCCTGCTCGACCCCAACAGCGAGCTCAAGCGTGCGCTGGGCATTCAGCTCATCCCCTTCGTGCTCATCACCGATGGCAAGGGCAACATCGTGTATAAGCACAACGGCTATACCGATGGCGCCGAGGACGAGCTCATCGAGCAAGTGAGGAAAATAGTCGCGCCATGACACGAATTGCCACATTATTGATATTTGTGGCGCTGGCGGCCAGCTTAGCACGCGCACAGGAAGCCGATACCACGGCTTCGCGGGGCGTGAGCGTGAGCGGTAGCGTCGAATCCGAATGGCTCATCCCGATGAACGACGAGGCCATAGGTTTCAAGGTGGGCGATGACAAGGTGCTGACCAATACCTACGCCGACATCGCCATTTCCAGTAAATGGGTCGATGCCGGAGCACGATTCGAGTTTCTCCAATACCCGCTGCCGGGATTCGAGAGCGCTTTCAAGGGTTGGGGCGTGCCCAATGTGTGGGTGAAAGGCAAGTTCAACCGCGTAGAGCTCACCGCCGGCAACTTCTATGAGCAGTTCGGCTCGGGATTCATCCTGCGTACTTATGAGGAACGCTCGCTCGGTGTCGATAATTCGCTGCTGGGCGGCCGCATCGTCTATCGACCCGTCGATGGAGTCACCCTCAAGGCGCTCGCCGGTGCCCAACGACGCTACTGGCATTACAACCGTGCCCTCATCAGCGGCGCCGATGCCGAGATTTCGATTGACCAGTGGGCAAAAGCGCTCACGGCCCATGATGCGCACCTCACCTTCGGGCTTTCGTGGGTGGGCAAGCACGAGGGCGACGACATCATCATGACCGATGCCGCACACCGCCTGAACCTGCCGCGATGGACTCATGCGATGGACCTGCGTGCGCAGTGGCAGCAGCGCGGCGTGAATGTCCTGTTCGAGTGGGCACACAAGACCCAAGACCCGTCATGGGACAATGGCTATACCTACGCTCCGGGTAACGTGGTCATGCTCTCGGCTTCCTATTCCAAGCCGGGTCTCAGCCTCTTGTTGCAGGCCAAGCGCAGCGAGAATATGTCGTGGCGCAGCGAGCGCACCATGAGCGGCCTGTCCTCGATGATTAACCACCTGCCGGCTTTCACCATGGAGCATACTTACGACCTGCCCTCTTGCTATCCTTACGCCACCCGGCCCCAAGGCGAATGGGCCTACCAGGCCGAGGCCAGCTACACCTTTAAGAAAAAGACAGCACTGGGCGGCCGCTACGGCACCACGTTACGCGTCAATTTCTCGCATGTGCACTCGCTTTCGAATGTCGATGAGGAGCGTGTGATAGGCACCGACGGTCCAAAAAGCTCGTTCTGGAAGTGGGGTAATACCGTTTATTACCAAGATTTCAACGTGAGCCTCGAGAAGAAACTTTCGTCGAAGGTGCGACTCACGCTCATGTATATGAACCAGCGCTATAACATGACCGCCGTCGAAGGCGAGGGCGGCATGGTGCGTTCCAATATCCTCGTGGGCGACTGTACGTTCAAGATTAGCCCCAAAGTGATTCTCCGCGCCGAGGCGCAGTACCTTTTCACAAAAGACGACGAAGGTGACTGGACCTACGGCCTGCTGGAGCTCTCCCTCCCTCCGCACTGGATGATTACGGTGGATGACGAGTGGAACAACGGCTCGACCAAACTGCACTACTACGAGTTTCTCCTTGCCTACAGCACGGGAGCCCACCGAATTCAAGGTGGCTACCGGCGCACGAGCGGCGGCTATAATTGCTCGGGCGGCGTGTGCCGCTTTGAGCCTCCTGTGCGCGGTTTCACCTTGTCTTATAATTACAATTTCTAAGATGAAGATTCAGCATATATATTCCACGATATTAGGAGCGTTGGCGATGATGATGACGCTGGCAGCCTGCGACGACGTGCCCGAGGACGAGCGTTTTCTCGACGTGCCTATGCCTGAGGTGCAGCGCACGGTCCTTATTGAGGACTTCACTGGACAGCGATGCGTCAACTGCCCCACGGCAAGTGCCGAGATAGAGAAAATCAAGCAGGACTACGGCACCGACAAGGTCATCGCCGTGAGCATCCACGCTGGGCCCTTCTCGCGCTCCATGCTGGGCAAGCGCTACGCCCTGGCCACCGACGAGGGTGATGCCTATTACGAGGCCGCCGGTGCCGACCACCAGCCCATAGGCATGGTGAACCGTCGCGGGCTCAGCGACTATCCTCAATGGGCCAGCGCCGTGTATGAGCAAATACAGCTCACTACGCCTGTGACGATTACACTCGCTGCAACGCTCGATGAGGAGCAGGGCACGCTTGAGGTCTTGACGTCATTGCTCTCGGGCAGCGACCTTGCTGGCGCGAAGTTACAACTGTGGCTTGTAGAGGATGGTGTGGTAGCCTTCCAGATGCTTCCCGACGGAAGCACCGACAGCCAGTATGTGCACCATCACGTGCTGCGTGCCGCCCTCAACGGCACGTGGGGCGAGGATGTGTCGCTCTCGGTAGGCGTGCCGCTCACGCTGAAGCGCACCGTGTCGCTCGCCGACTACTCCAATGTGACCGACATCCACAACTTATCGGTTGTCGCATTCGTTTATACCGCCGCCGGCGTGCTGCAGGTCGCCGAGGTTATCCCTAATGAACCGCAAAACGAATAAACCCAAAATAATGAAACGAATACTATCATTTTTTACAATCGTGCTGGCCGCTGTGGCAGCATACGCCGATAACACTTTCGTCTTTGTAGATGGGAATGGCGCTACGGTGCCCGACGGCGCTACTGTCACCATCACCGATGCCACCGAGTATGTAGACCCCGAGACTGGCGAGACTGCCTTGCTGTACGACAGCGGCCTCTCGGTGCGCAACACCACGTCACAGAGCGCTGCCCTCGCCATCAACTACACGGTGGCGACGCTCGACAACGGAATCTTCCAAATTTGCTTCCCCGTCACTTGCACCATGCGTGATGCCACGGGCGTGTATCATACCAGCCCCGGACCCATTAGTGCCAATGAAACGAAGCCGCTCAATGCCGAATGGGTTTCCTTAGGAACGGGGAAATGCGTCGTCACGCTCCAAATTGACGTGCAGCGGGCCTCCACGTCGTTTCCGCCCACTTATACCCATCTGGCTTACGGACCTCAAATCACAGTTGTTTTCGACCCCGATGCTCAGCCGTCCACGCCTGGCGATGTGAACGGTGACGGTATCGTGAGCGGTGCCGACGTGACCGCCCTCTACGGCTACCTGCTCGATGGGAAGGCTGTGGCCGGAAATGCCGATGTGAACAACGATGGCGTCATCAGCGGCGCCGACGTGACCGCCCTCTACACCATCCTACTTGCGCAATGATTTCTACGGAGTTTAAGGAGTAAAGGAGTTTTATCTCGCAATTGAACAATCGAAAATCAACAATAATAAACCAAATAAACAATTCATTATGAAAAAATCATTACTTATTCTTTTGGCGGCTATGCTGCCTCTCATGGGTTTTGCGGCGATACAAGTCGAGCGCAACCCGCAAGCAAACGAGCCCCTTGGCATGAAGACAGTCACTGCCGCCAAGGCTCCGCAACGCATCGTGTTGGGTGAGAATGAGCTCGTTATGGGTAACTACGTTACCGACAATATGGGCGATGATGGTCTGGGACTACTCAGTTACCCGGGCAAACTCTCCATTGCCTCGGTCGTTCCCTCCTTTGTCGTCAGCAATTTTGAGGGCGGAAAAGTGAAACGCATACGCATCGCTCTCGCGGCTGATGGTGTGCAAGTTTACAAGGTGTTCATTTTCAAGCTTAATGCCTCGGGAACTGTCTCTAACGACACCCTCGCTTGTGTCGAAGTTAACGAAGTACTCTCTTCTGGCTGGAATGAGTTCACGCTTGATGAGCCTGTCGAAATTGACGCTACTACCGCCTCGCGTGGTGTCGCCATGGGCTTTGAATATGAGCAGAAAAGCACCTCAGTCTCTAGTTCCTACCCGATTTCGGTCGTGGATGAAGGCGACATCCAAATTTCCTATATGAAGGGCCTTTCGGGCATCAGTGGTTGGGTCGATGTGGGTCTTACCGACTATGGCAACCTGTGTGTGCAGGCTGTTGTCGAGAGCGACAACTTCCCCGAATATAACCTCCAATTGAGCAACCTCAATTGCTATGGATATGTCATGGCTGGTGCTGAAGCTTATTTCCAGCTCGACCTCTCCAACTTTGGTATTGGCACTCCCCAGTCGTGCGGAATCGATGTCTATGTCGATGATGAGATGATTGGCTCAATTGAAATCACGGAGCCTCTCTCGATGACTCCCGTTACAACGGGGCTCAATGTTACCTTGCCTGACTACCTGACCGTGGGTAATCATACTCTTGAATTTGTGGCTAATAATGTCGATGGCATTTCCATCGAGAATCCGGGCGCCAATCAGCGCGTGAGTACCCCCATCATCGTCTATAAAGAGAAATTCCAGCGCCAGAAACAGCTTGTCGAGCACCTCACCAGCCATTCGTGCACTTATTGTCCCCTGGGAGAGAACGTGCTCAGTAAACTCGACCAGATGCGTGACGATATCGCCTGGGTTTCGATTCACGGCAACCAGTCGCAAACCGATCCCTATAACACCACCAAGGCTACTCAACAGCTATCTCTCTTGGGTTGCGACTTCTTCCCCGGAGCGGTGTTCAACCGCTTTGACTTCGAGTTCCAAGGCTCGCTTCCTGTTTCTATTGGCTACTATGAGCAGTATGCCGAGATGGCTGCCCAGTATTTTAGCGAATCGGCTCTCGACGACGATATCGTGCCCGCGCTTGCCACGGTGAACATCGATGGCACCCTCGACCCCGACACACGCGAGCTTCAGCTCACCATCAGCGGTGACATCAGCGAAGGGCTCGTTGATATGTTCAACGGTAAAGTGGGTTATACTGTCTATATCACTGAGGACTCCCTCGTTAATAGGCAGCTTAACAACGGCAGGTGGGTTGCTAAATATACCCACAACCACGTTATGCGTGACCGCCTCACCTCGACACCCGCTGGTGACGCCCTGAACCTCGTGGGTACTACGAGCTATGAGAACACGCTCACCACTACGCTGGATGGCACTTGGAACATCGATAATCTGTATCTGGTGGCATTCGTCTCTCGCACCGAGGGCGGCACCAACCTCCACGTCTTCAACACCGAGAAGATTGCCATTAAGGACCTCATCAAGCCCCTTGTTAAAGGTGACGTGAACGGCGACGGCATTGTGAGTGGAGCCGATGTGACCTCGCTCTATAACAAGCTCCTCGACAACATTGATCCCGCCGGCGATGCCGACGTCAACGCCGATGGCATCGTCAATGGCTCCGATGTCACGGCGCTCTACAACCTGCTGCTGAGTGACGAGTAACGAGCCTTGAGCTCAGAGCCATGAGCCATGAGTTTTGAGCCATGAGCTTCTTCCATACCAACCGCCCACCGTTATGGCACATCGCCCATGACGGTGGGCGGTTAAGTTTGCTTCGAATGACGATTCGGGATTATCGGATTTGGGTTATTTGTTTGGATTTTGTCTAAAAACGGCGAATTATTTGTTTGGATTTTGTCCAAAAACGGGCCGCCTTTTCATGGGGCGGCCCGGTGTAGATAGGATGGTTGTCGTCAAGGCGGGGTTTACTGCTTGACGATGCGCATGTGGGCGGCGGGGTAGCGCAGTACGAGGCAGGAGGCCTCGGTGAGGACGATAGCGTCGACGTTACGCTGTCCGCTGGCTTTGAGGTCGAGCTTCTGGGTGGAGAAGGGGATGTGGGTGTACTTGGTGATGTACTCGGGGTCGATGATGAGGCCGTTGTCCTCCATGCCGCAGTCGTCGAGCACTTCGCTCAGCAACACGTAGAGGGTGCCGAATTTGCTTCGGAGCTCGGTGAAGTCGAGTCCCCACTTGGTGACGCTCTGCGATGCGGTGATGACGCGCGTGTAGTCAATCTTGTTGAGCGCGCTGATGAGCGCCGAGCCCCCGATGAGCACCTTGCGCTTGCTGCCGGCGTTGCCCGTGAAGGCCTCGCGCATAAGGTCAACGATGCTATCGCTGGTGAGCGATGAGTAGGCAAATTGCTTGCCGGCTTGTTGCCAGATGCCGCCGGTGAGGTAGATATCCTCCTTCTTGCTGTTGTCGCGCACGCGGCCCTTGACACCGAACAGGTAACTCTTCTCCATGCCCAGGCGCAGGTCATATATGGCGGCCTCTTCTTGGTCGCTGAGCGTCCAAGGCGTCGACTTGTTCGACAGCTTCTGGAGCGTGCTTTGTTCCACCTGCATTTTGAAGATTTGGCAGTAGTTTTGGCGTTTTTGGGGCAGGGCCTCGAAGAGCGGCGACATCACATCGAGTTCGCTGGCGGCGCGTCCCATGCGGATGAGCGTGGTGCCGCGGGCGATAGAAGGCAGCAGCCCGGGCGTCCCGTCGATGGTCTTGCCGTTGACCGCTTCGACCCACAGCCCGTTGGTGTCGTCACGCTGCACGACGTAGAGCACGAGCTCGTCGCTCGACACCGTTTCGCCGTCGGGGGCGTACCCTTCGGTGCCTTGCACGAGGATGGTGTCGCTCACGTCGAAGATGTCGTCGCGGTTGGTCTCGATTTTGATGCGGGGAGGCTCGCTGCCCTGCACAGTGAGGTCGTCCTCGTCGATGGCGACACGCAGCGTGGTGCTGGTGGGCTTGGTGTCGACGCTGAAATAGTCGACAACCATGCTGCGCGCGTGCTTCGATGCCGCATGGCGCGAGATTTGGTCGATGGGGGTAGCCATGGGCCTGATTTTGGCGATTTGTTGGTCTACCTCGTTGAGCAAGAGCGCGGGCGAAGCCTCACGCGCGAGGTCGGTGGTGAGTGGTCCGTCGACGATATGTTGTCCGCCGTCCACTCCTTCAATGATTTTTGCTTCCATTGTGTGTGATTTAAAAGTAAATGAAAAAAGTAAACAAGTAAATTCGATTTAGTCCCAAATGCTGCGACGGTCGCAGTGAGGGATGAGCATGGTGGTTTCGGGTGCATCGTCGAGGGGCACGGGTCGCGCTGTGACGGCATCGATTTTCTCGTTGCGTCCACGTATGTAGCCTTGCGCATCGGCGTCACGCACGTCCTCGTCGTGTTCGAGGCCGTGGAGGAGGATAGTGAGCGTTTCCTCGTTGAGGGGCTCACCGTTGGCGAAGGTTTCGACAAGTTGTCTCACCCTTTCGGCTTTTTCGGGCTCGATGTTTTCGAGCAGTGGGGTGGTGTCGTGTGTGTCTTTCATGAAAAATGAGTTTTAAAACTTCGCTGCAAAGGTAGTCGGCCCCGTCCAGTGTTGTCCACCCCACGAAATGTCAAGTTGGGCCTCGCCCTGTTTGTCGGCAAAATGAGGGGGAATTTCTATGCAATCTCGTGGTTTGGTCTATCGTTTTTGCCTGAATAGGCTGAAGTGCCTAATTTTGTGACAATAATAAAGTATATTCTTATGCGTTTTAAAACTTTTTTCACGATAATGGTGGTGTTCGCCGCCCTTGCTGCAGCTGCCGACACGATTCCGGCGGCTTGGACATTGCAGCAGTGCATCGAGCGAGCCAAGAGCGAGAACGTGGGAGTGCGGCGTGGACGCCTCGACGTGCAACAATCGGCGCTCGACCTCGACAACGCCAAGAAGGCTTGGTTGCCACAAGTGGGCTTCACCTCGAACCAGTCGGTGGGACTTCGTCCGTTCCAAAAGACCCAGGCAATCGTCAGTGGCGACCAAGTGGTCTCGACAAGCACGAAGGGCAGCTACACCGGTTCCTACGGACTGAGCGCGTCGATGCCCTTGTACGACGGTGGCGTAATCAAGAACAACATCAAGTTACAGGAAATCAATAGCCAGATGGCGCAACTGTCGGTCGACCAGAGCGAGCTCAGCATCGAGGAGAGCGTGACGCAGGTCTTCATCCAAATACTCTATATCAAGGAGACTATCAAGCAGGATGAAGAGCAAATCGCACTCTCGCAACAGCAAGTTGACCGTGCAAAGGCGCTGTTCCAAAGCGGATTGCTCAATCGTGCCGATGTGGCGCAGCTCGAGTCGCAGCTTGCCAGCGACCGCTACCAGCTTGTCGCCGACCAGTCGTCGCTCACCGATTATGAGCTGCAGCTCAAGCAGCTCATGGAACTCGACGGCAACGTGGCCCTCACCCTCGTTACGCCCTCACTCGTGGGCAACGTGCTGGCGCCGCTGCCCTTGAAAAACGAGGTCTTTGAGGCTGCCCTGATGCTGCGCCCCGAAATTCAGTCGCAGCAACTGGCCATCAAGCGCAGCGACGTCGATATCGACATCGCCAAGGCCGGCATGAGCCCCACCATCAACGCTAATGCCGGCTCGAGCACGAGCAACATGACGAGCAACGGCAATTTCTTCGAACAGCTCTATCGTCAGTGGAACAACACCTTGGGCGTGAGCATTAGCATTCCGCTTTATGATCGCGGCAAGACCAAGAACGCCATCGCCCGCGCCCGCCTCGACAAGGAGGACAGCTACCTGAGTTTGCTCGACACCCGCAAGTCCCTGTGGAAAACCATTGAAAGTTATTGGCAGAACGCCAACAATGCCCAGCAGCGATACGTTGCGGCCCAGGCCCGCGTCGAAGCGGCCCAGGCCAGCTACGCCCTCACGAGCGAGCAGTTCCGTTTGGGGTTGAAAAACATCGTGGAGCTGATGACCGATAAATCCAACCTATCAAGCGCCCAGCACCAAATGCTTCAGGCCAAATACATGGCAATCCTCAACGAAGCCATGCTTCGTTTCTATCGTGGCGACAGCATTAATTGAGTGTTAAGTGACTTAAACTCGTCAATTTGTTTACAATAATAATATGAAGAAGAAAAAGAAACTGATTATTGGCATCGTGGCAGCGCTCATCGCCGTGGTTGCCTTAGTGATGATGTGCAACCGCAAGAAAGCCGAGGGGAAAATAACATTTGAGCAGGCTCCCGTCGAGCGCACCACAATCACGACCAGCGTCACCGCAACTGGTAAGGTCGAGGCGGTTACTACGGTCGATGTGGGTACCCAGGTGAGCGGCATCGTGCAAAAACTCTATGTCGATTACAACAGCCACGTGACGAAAGGCCAGGTCATCGCCGAACTTGACCGCACTACGCTCGAGAGTGAGCTCGCCTCGCAGCAGGCCAACTTGCGCAGCGCGCAGAGCGACCTCGACTATCAGCAAAAAAACTATGCGCGCTATAAGGAATTGTACCAAAAACAGTTGGTGAGCGCCAGCGAATATGACGTGGCGCTCCAGTCCTACCGCAAGGCGCAGGAACAGGTCAACGTGGCGCAACAAGCCGTGGCGAAAGCTCGCACCAATCTGGGTTATGCCACCATTTACTCGCCCATCGACGGTATCGTCATCTCGAAGGAGGTCGAGGTGGGACAGACCGTGGCTTCCTCGTTCAGCACGCCTACGTTGTTCACAATCGCTAAGGACTTGCGCGACATGCGCGTGATTGCCGATGTCGATGAGGCTGATATCGGCAACGTCAAGGAAGGGCAGCGCGTCACCTTCACCGTTGATGCCTTCCCCGACGATGTCTTCAACGGCAGCGTGACGCAGGTGCGCCAAAATGCTACCTCGACCAATAATGTGGTGACCTACCAGGTGGTGATAAGTGCCCCCAATGGCGACCTCAAGCTCATGCCGGGCCTCACCGCCAACGTGACCATCTACACTCTTGAGCGTGAAAACGTGAAGAGCGTGCCATCAAAGGCCCTGCGCTTCACCCCCGAGCCCGCCGTGATAGGAAAGAAATACAAAATTCAGGACACCAATGCCCCCCACAAGCTGTGGACGCTCGAAGGCAACACTTTCGTAGCCCATAAGGTGGAAGTGGGCATTAGCGACGGCGTGCATACCGAAATTACGGGACTTGACGATGGCGTGAAAGTGGTCGTCGATATGGCATCCGACGAGCAGGCATCGCCATTTGGCGAGGGCGCTCCCAGCGGCAACGACGATTCGTCACCGTTTATGCCTAAAGGCCCGGGCAAGAAGAAATAAGTATGAAAGCGATTATCGATATAGATAATATCAGGCGCGACTTCATCGTGGGTGAAGAGACGGTGCATGCCCTCAGGGGCGTGACCTTCACCATCAACGAGGGTGAGTTCGTCACCATCATGGGCACGAGTGGTAGCGGCAAGTCAACCTTGCTCAACATCCTCGGGTGTCTCGATACCCCCACCAGCGGGGAATATCGCCTTGACGGCACGCCCGTGCGAACGATGACCAAGACCGAGCGCGCCGTGCTTCGCAACCGCAAGATAGGCTTCGTGTTCCAGAACTATAACCTCTTGGCAAAGACCACAGCCGTCGAGAATGTGGAACTACCGCTTATGTATAACTCCTCGGTGGGAGCCACCGAGAGGCGCGAGCGCGCCATCACGGCACTCACCCGCGTGGGACTCGCCGACCGCCTCTACCACAAGAGCAACCAGATGAGCGGCGGACAGATGCAACGCGTGGCCATCGCCCGCGCATTGGTCAACGACCCCGCAGTGATTCTTGCCGATGAGGCCACCGGTAACCTCGACACGCGCACCTCGTTTGAGATTCTCGTCCTCTTCCAGGAACTACACCGCGAGGGCCGCACGATTATCTTCGTCACCCACAACCCCGAGATAGCCCAGTACAGCAGCCGCAACATCGTGCTGCGCGACGGCAAGATACGCGACGACATTGTCAATCACGACATTCAGGACGCCACGGTGAAGCTCGCACAGCTTCCGGTCAACGACGACTGAGCCTTAATCATAAGTGTGTTATGAATTTTACAAACTTATTCAAGATTGCCCTCAAGGCCATTAACGCCAACAAGATGCGTAGCTTCCTCACCATGCTCGGTATCATCATCGGCGTGGCCAGCGTCATCGCCATGCTCGCCATAGGGCAAGGCTCGAAGGTGAGCATCCAGCAGAATATCGCCGAGATGGGCAGCAACATGATTATGATTCGCCCAGGCGCCGACCAAGGACCCGGCGGCGCTCGCCAAAGTGCCGATAATATGGAAACACTGACGCTCGCCGATTATGAGAGCATCGTGAACCAAAACAAATATCTCGCGGCGGTGAGCCCCAACGTGTCGAGTGGCGGCCAGCTCATCTTTGGCAATAACAACTACCAGACGAGCGTCACTGGCGTGAGCGAGGGATACCTCACCATTCGACAGCTCAAAGTGGAGAGCGGTGTGATGTTTGACGAGAGCGACATCAAGACAAGCGCCAAGGTGTGTGTCATTGGCAAGACCATTGTCGACAATCTTTTCCCCGACGGCAGCGACCCCATAGGGCAAATCGTGCGTTTCAACAAAATTCCCATGAAAGTGGTAGGCGTGCTCAAAAGTAAGGGCTACAACTCCATGGGTATGGACCAGGACGACATCGTGCTCATGCCTTACACCACCGTCATGAAGCGCATTTTGGCGCAAACCTACCTCTCGGGCATCTATGCCAGCGCGGTCACCGAGGATATGACCGACCTTGCCATAGACGATATCACCTCGATACTTCGCGCCAACCACCGGTTGCGCGAGGGCGAGGAAGACGATTTCTCGATACGCTCCCAGGAAGAGCTCAGCTCCATGATGAACAGCACCACGAGCATGATGACCACGTTGCTGGCTTGCATCGCGGGCATCTCGCTCATCGTGGGCGGCATTGGCATCATGAATATCATGTATGTGTCGGTCACCGAGCGTACTCGCGAAATAGGTCTGCGAATGAGTGTAGGCGCGCGCGGCATCGATATCCTGAGCCAGTTCCTCATCGAGGCTATCCTCATCAGCATAACTGGTGGCATCATTGGCGTGTTGGTGGGAATGAGCGCAGCCTTCGCTGTTAAGTCGGTGCTGCATTGGCCCATCAGCATCGAGGCGTGGACAGTGGCCTTGTCGTTTATCGTGTGTACCATCACCGGGGTTTTCTTTGGTTGGTATCCGGCAAAGAAGGCAGCCAATCTTGACCCCATCGAGGCCATACGTTACGAATAATCCGAAAAAAGTGTTATCTTTGCAAATAATTATCAAAAGATGAACAAAAATTTTTCACGCCAGAATATCATACACATCGTCTGCTGGGCAGTGGTGATTTGTTTCCCGTTGCTGTTTTATGTTAGCGGTGACGCGTTTTCATGGGGTGACCGCTTCAACCGTTTCGTGCGTTCCTTGGGCGGCCCCTTGAGCTATATGCTTGTGTTCTATGTGAACTATGTGTGGCTCGTGCCGCGCTACTTGTTTAGGAAACATTACAAAACGTTCTTCCTGGCCAACATTGCTGTAGTCATTATCGGCCTCGGTGTGATGCTCGGGTGGTGGAATCTCATCACAGCTATCAGCCCTGAGGTGCTGCCATCGGGAGGGCGTCCCCCAAAGGGTCGTCCGTGGCCTGTCTTCCACGCCACGCTTATGCTCATCCTTATCGTGGGCCTCAGTGTCGCCGTGAGGATGTCGCAGCGGTGGCAACAGCTCGAGCAGGACAAGAAGGAGGCCGAGCAAAGCCGCACGCGCGCCGAGCTCCGTAACCTTCGCAACCAGCTCAACCCTCACTTCCTGCTTAACACGCTCAACAACATCTACGCGCTCATCGCTTTCGACCCCGACAAGGCACAAACTGCCGTGGGCGAGCTGAGCAAGATGCTGCGACACATGCTCTACGATAACCAGCAGAACTTCGTGCCGCTATATAAAGAGGTGGAGTTTATCAAGAACTATATTGAGTTGATGAAAATCCGCGTCACCGACAGCGTGAAAATAATTACCGACATCGACGTCGACGCCGAGGACAGCACGCCCATCGCGCCCCTCATCTTCATCTCGCTCATTGAGAACGCCTTCAAGCACGGCATCTCGCAGAACGGGTCGGGTACTATTTCCATTGCCATCGGCAACGACAACGGCCTCATCAAGTGCCATATCACCAACAGTAACCATCCCAAGCAGGCTAACGACAAGAGCGGCAGTGGCATAGGCCTCGAGCAAGTGAAGCAGCGCCTCGCTCTTATGTATCCTAATAACCACGAGTGGCATTACGGCGTGAGCGAAGATGGCACTACCTATTTTTCCACCTTAACACTTAACAGCAATGATTCTCAAGTGCGCAATAGTTGATGACGAGCCCCTCGCAGTGGAACTGCTGGTGAGCTACGTGAATAAGATACCGTTCCTGCAGCTCTGCGGGAAGTATTCCAATGCCGTTGACGCCATGAAGGGCATCAGCGAGAACCCCGTCGACCTCCTCTACCTCGATATCCAGATGCCCGAAATAAACGGTATGGAGCTCTCGAAGATGTTGCCCGAGGAGACCCGCGTCGTCTTCACCACGGCCTTCGACCAATATGCCCTCGACAGTTATCGTCTCAATGCCCTTGACTATTTGCTTAAGCCCATCTCGTTCACCGATTTCCTTGAGGCCAGCAACAAGGCGTTGCGATGGTTCTCGTTGCAGCAGAGCCAAGGCCAGACTGCATCCGACGATGAGGAAGTGAAGAGCATTTTCGTTAAGAGTGAGTACAAATTGTTGCAAATAAACCTCGATACCATCCGCTATGTGGAGGGATTGAAGGACTATGTGAAAATTTACACCACCGAGTCGCCGCATCCCATCCTCTCGCTCATGAACATGAAGGCCATGGAGCAGATGCTGCCCGCCTCACGATTCATGCGCGTCCATCGCTCCTATATCGTCGCCAAGGACAAAATCCGTGAGATAGACCGAAACCGCATCGTCTTCGGCAATGTCTATATCCCTGTGGGCGACAGCTACAAGCAGGCCTTCAACGATTTCGTGGGGCGATAAGCCACCTTCCTATACAATCATCCCGAATCGGTCATTAGGATTTATGTAAGAACAGAATTATTATTGAGCAGATTGTAACATTGGCATTGAGGGCATAGCGGGCTATGGCGAAATGGCAATGGCGACAAGATGCCAATAAGAAGCTGTTATGGCATAAATAGACCTAAAAATCAACCTATCGTCGGCCTAATGACCGATTCGGGATTAACTTGCCGCCACAAACGCACTATTTCGCGTCTGTGGCGGCAAGTCGTTGGAGAATCTATGCGGTTACGGGTGGAGAATCTTTTTCTCGCTAATCGTTTTTCCGTTGTTATAACGCGTGACCACGATGTTGATACCATCGTAGGGGGTCGCGCTCGCCACGCCCATGAGGTTGTAGTAGGTAACTGTGGCCTTGTAGTCTTCTACGTTTATTTCATCGATGCTGGTAGGCACGTTAGCGGTATATCTAACCGTGCACGAGGCTTCGGCAATGAAGATGTCACGGCCATCCTCGGTCGAAGCGCCACCGACGCGGCACGGCGCATGGTCGGCTTCGGCGGCTTCCTTCGATGCGTACATGCGCACGTAGTAGATCACCTTCTTTTCTTTACCCTCGGGGCGCGCCATGTCCACATACTGGTCGGTAACATAAACTTTTGACTTGCCAGGGCCGGTGTTGTGGAGCACATTGTAGTCGCAGGACCACGTGCCGCCTGTGAAGCTTTCGCCGTTCGTTACGCTGTTGAGGTCGTTGAGCAGTGTGGTGGTGGGGTTGTGGGCCGTATTGGTTTCGCAGAAACGCCACACGCGGTAGTAATAAACGTCGTTGATGGCACTGTTCTTGGGCAAGTTAGGTGTGATGGTGAGACGCGTGCTATAACCCATCGAATTGCCGTAAGCGCCCTGGAAGGGCATGGACATCACCGTGTTGCCAGCACTCACGGTCACCTTGGGGAACGATTGTTGCTGGCGGTTGCAGCCGTAACTGTTGACGGTGAAAGTGGCCGGGTCGTAGATGGTTTCAATCGCCGGCACATACTTACTGGTAGTCGAGTTGGTGGCATCTTTCACCAGGATGGTAACATCGCCACCTTCTTCGCCCACTTCCACGATGCCTTGGTCCTCGTTGAGATAGCCCTGGCTGGTGTCGCTTGAACCGAGCAGGTGGTAGGTGCCATTGTTGTTTACGTTCTCGGCTTTGCCTACCTTGTTGACTGCGTTGGAAGAGTTGATACAATATACCGAATAGTCGTTCAAGTTGATGAGCGGTTCGTTCATGGCATTGAACGTAACATAGGTCAGGCAACCGCTTTTGAGGCTGCGGTCGAGGTCTTGTTCCATGATTTCCTCGCGGGTGTAGGCGTGGTAATCAAGGTCGTTCGTCGTTTTGTATACCCTCACTTTAAGCGCATTGCTGTGCTTATCGTTATTGCTGTCCTGAACGAGCGAATAAGTGTAGTAGGACGATTGCTCGTTAGTCGCAGTCGAGGCTGTAAAGCGGTCGATGATGGGCACATGGGCGCTATCGTAACCCGACAGTATCCCCTGTGTCACGGGTTCCTCTTTGTGCAGTTCCGAGTCGGCGATGATTTCTTGTGTCTCGGGATAATACTGTACTATGTAGTTGTAGATATACACATTATTGCTCAACGGATTTCCAATAATCCACTTGCAAGTATTGTCGATAGTGGTGCCGAAGCCGAAACTGTCGTCGCCATCGACCTTGAGGTAGTGGCGGCTGCCAGATACCATGTGAGCCAGATAGAAATTGACGGCGGCATTGCCACCCGACGTGGCGATGAGGTAGTTACGGATGTCATCAAAATTTTCAATTTCGGGCACATCGACACACAGGAACACCGAGCCGTCCTGGTCGCCGGTTTCGGCCACGCGCAGGGTAAACATGTCGTTGAGGAAGTCGGCGGGCATGTTTTCATCGTCGAGAACTTCCCTGAAACTCTCCTTAATGCTGTTGAGCGTGCCAATCATGTCACCGCCATCTCCGTTGAGAGCAGTGATGATTCCCTCGCCATTCGATTGCATGTCATAGTCGAAGTTGAGCTCGGGAGCATCTTCTTCGGTGCCGGTGACTGTGGCGAGCATGGAATTTTGAAGCACGACATAATTGCCGGTGCCCGCATTCTTAAACTTGTAAGCACCAGGCTCGGGAATACTGTTTACCGATGAGTCTTCCTCGTCCAGCGCGAATTGTACGTCGGCCACGGTCACGCTGTTACCAGCATCGTCGGTGCGCACCACGTGGTATCGCTCAGGATTGTTCTTGATATAAATGTAGTCCTGGGTGGTGGTGGGGCTCACCGTGATATTGTTCTTATAGATGTTACGCTCGTTGGGGATGTCGAACTCGCTGCGGCAGTCTGACGACTCGCTGAAGAACGGGCTCAATCCTGGTACCGTTACCGTGCGTATCAGACTCTCGGCATTGATGGTATAGATGGGCAAGCCTTGGTCGTCACAGTAGATGCTGCCGTCGTCGTTATAAATGATGGGAGCGGCGCGCACAATGAAGTGGAACGTCTGCGGGTCGGCGAGCTGCGGCACGAGAATATCGTGGATGGTGTCGGTCGTGGGCTGTTCAATCGTGGTGAGCAGCTGGTGGTGTACACCGTCGGTCGCATACACGTAGTAGTGCTCGGGGATGTCGGATGCTAAACCATGGAATGCCGATTGCCATTTCAGGTGGATGTTGAAGTAGCCGCGCGTTTCGGCCTCAGATACGGTGGCATCGAGCGTGACGGTGTACATTACCATCTGCGGCATCAGTTCAAATATCTCCTCGCCCTCATTTTGTGAGTTTCCATATTCGTTGTAAAAGCGGGCGGTAGGGTCTTTATAGGTGTCACTCTTATTGTCACCCTGCAACTCATATTCAAATCGACGGTCGGGAATAAAGATGGTCAGGTTCTTCAAGTTGAAGTTTTCGTGGCTCTGTGAGATTTCAAACCAGTGGGGATTGGCTTTTCCGGTGACTGGGTCCTTTGTGGTCATGCTCATCACACTACTGCAATCATGATAGCAGGCAAAGGTGTTGCCGGCTTTCATCTCATCAATGAAGTTGTCGGTAGTCTTACCACCGCCGCCCTGTGTGTCGCTTACTGGGCTTATTTGCTCAAACAGGCGGTAGAACGGCTTGGTGTAAGAGTGGCGCGCTTTGCCTTTCGAGAGAAAGAAGAAGCGGTTAGTGGCATCGTTGATGGTGAATAGGTAGCCGGGGTTGCTATCGTCGTTGACACGCACGAAGTTGGGTATCAACTGGATGGACTTAATGCCGCGGCGGAAATATTCGTCGCCGGCATATTTGTCGTGGTCGCTTTTTCCCTTCCAGTCCTCGTTCACCTGCACCAGCAATAGCGTCATGCCGTTGGTGTTGGGGTTGGGGAAGAACTCGGAGAGGTCTGGGGTGGTGTCTACCCAATAAGAGGGGTCGTCAGCAGCACCTTGGAAACCAGGCGCACCTTGATGGCCGAAGTAGTTGTAGTCTATTTTGCGGTTTTGATAATTGTTATAGTTATAGCCATACTGGATACCAGGTATGGTCGGGTCGGAGTACACCGCCTTGAGCAGCGCCTTCTGGTGTGCCGGTGTGAGCGCCTCGTCGGTGAGCAACGCGGTCTTGATCACGCCATCCTCCTCGTAGGTGATGGTGTAATTCGAGTAATCGAAATGGTTGACCCACTTGGTTTCGTTGTGGTAACCCAATGCCATAGCACTTGCTGTCCACAGCAAGAACATGCAGACAGTGCTCGGCTTGATGTGACGTAAAAATTTAGAGTACATAGTGTTGAGGTTAAATGACAGGGTCTTGAAGTTTGTTGTCCCGATTAGCTGGTCGGGCAGATTCGCTTATAATTTCCCCAAATTGACTACAAAGATAATGGATTTTGTTGAAATTTCCACCTAAAAAGGTAGGAATTGTCGCAAATTTAAGAATTGTTAAGGTTTTTTTAAGTCCTTTGACAAACGAAATGAATCTGTTGCGACAACAAATAGCGAGAGGGGATGGTGCCAGCACGGCGCTTTCCCCTCTCTTGACACTCAAAAACCACTAAGAGAGTCTCTCGGCGGCTCAGCCTAAATTCAAATTTTGGACTAAGTCGTCGAGCTTGCCGGCCAACCATTTGTTGGTCGGTATAATCTGTGCTGTGTCGTCATGCAGCAATATGTTGCTGATTTGTGGGTCGTTCCCGCTTTCTTCCATCTTCTTTATCGCTTGTTTGGACATAGTGGTTGTAAGTTTTAAAATGTTTTCTCTGTGCTTATATATCGAAATTGTGAAAAAGTAATCAACGGAGAAGCAAAAAAATTTGATAATGCACAAAAAAATGGGGTGGTCTCACGACTACCCCGCTCCTTAAATACACAATTATCTATAAAACAACTATTTGAGATTGTTGGCAATTAAAAATGCTAACAATTGGCTACAAAATTACAATAAAAAATTAAAATAAAAAACTTTTTTGCAAAAATATGTCACAATTCGCCACAAAAATATGCCAAGAGGGTTTAGCCCGGGTTGGACTCGATGACATATGCATATGGAAAATGGCATGATGACTGATTAGGGGTCTAACCCAACTTTTCTGGAGTTTGATTTTCGTGTGGCCGTGACAGGAGTTGCAGGAGAGCGGCAAAGTTGCTATCTTTGCGGCAAATTACAATCTAACAACGCTATTTTTCTATGACTCACAAAACAAGAAAGAACCATTTGGCACTATTTTTCAGTGCCACTGAGATGAGGATGATTCTCGCCCTGGCTATTAGCTTGATGACGGCAGTTTCGGTGTGGGCGCAGTATCCCGACCCCTTCCTGACAAATGAGAACCGGCCCGACGGCACGAAATGGCTGCCGATGCCGCCATCGCCCTTGAGCGGTGAGTTCGGCAACGACTTCTTCTATTACCAGTGGGGAAAGACACAGCGTGAAGGCATCACGGGCGAAAAGGCGCTCTGGGACGAAAGCGCAGAGCTTTACCAGGTGTTCTCCGAAGCCCTCGGCATCAACCTGAGCCCGGAAGCGACACCCGAAATCCTGTTGCTGGCCGGGGCTGCCACCACCGATGCCCATGCCGCCAACAAGCACGCGAAGAATTTCTACCAGCGTCGCC
>JAGCUP010000021.1 GCA_017962765.1 Muribaculaceae bacterium
AATTTCTTAGAAATGAGACTAAATGATGAAAGTAACGAATGAAAAACAACGCCACACGCGCGCGTATGAACTCCCATCGCACGCCTACCACCCCAACGCTTCGTTGAGGAATCACACAAGAACCGGTTATGTGGCCATGCCCGAGCGGCAGCAACAAGCCCACTAACCACAGTAACAACACTAAACAAGGTCGAAAGGAGCCTTATCATTTTGAGAGAATAACATCAAAGCCGCAGGCCGCGATTTCATAAATAACTAAAGCTACGGAGCCACGTCCCATGAGGGAGTGGCTCCGCAGTTGTTTTTTTGTCAGCTTTTGGCAATTGGTCTTATTGCATACCGCTCAGCGCAATTTCTTTGCTGGTGCGCTTGATGAGACCTTGCAGCACGGTACCCGGGCCAAGCTCTACGGCCTCGGTCATGCCGTCCTCAATCATACGTGCCACGATGTGGCTCCAGCGCACGGGGGCGGTGAGCTGCTTGATAAGGTTCTCCTTGATTTCCTCGGGATCGGTGTGTGGCAGAGCATCCACGTCCTGATAGATTGGGCACATGGGAGCCGAGAACTGCGCCTCGTGGATGGCCTTGGCGAGCTCTTCGCGGGCCGGCTCCATGAGCGGCGAGTGGAAAGCGCCACCCACTTTGAGGGGAAGCGCGCGCTTAGCACCAGCTTCCTTCAGCTTCTCGCAAGCCACTTCAATGGCTTCAAAACTGCCGCTGATGACGACCTGTCCGGGGCTGTTGAAATTAGCGGGGACCACTACGCCGTCGATGCCGGCACACACTTGCTCGATGGTTTCGTCGTCAAGGCCGATGATGGCAGCCATCGTCGAGGGTGTGGCCTCGCACGCTTTCTGCATGGCGAGAGCACGGGTCTCGACCAACTTGAGGCCTTGCTCAAAAGGAAGGGCGCCAGCGGCCACGAGCGCCGAGAACTCGCCCAGCGAGTGTCCGGCCACCATGTCGGGATTGAAGTCGTCGCCCAACGTCTTAGCCAGGATTACCGAGTGGAGGAAGACGGCGGGTTGCGTCACCTTGGTTTGCTTGAGGTCGTCCTCGGTGCCCTCAAACATGAGGTCGGTAATGCGGAAACCGAGCACCTCGTTAGCTTTTTCAAACATTTCTTTGGCCAGCGGGTTGCTCTCGTAGAGGTCCTTACCCATGCCCACAAATTGGGCTCCCTGGCCCGGGAAAACGAATGCTTTCATTGTCAATATTGAGTCAAAAATAAGTTATTAAAGAAATTTATCCGTAATTCAAGGCGACAAAGTTAGTATTTTTTTCGCAATCTATACCCAAGTTATCATTTTTTTGTGCTAACTTTGCCCGTAAACAAATCGTCAAGGCCGTTGCGCCTTGCGCTTAAAACATTTAAACACTATGCTTAATTCAATATTACTTTTACTGGGCGGCCTCAGCGGATGGGAAGTGGTGCTCATCGTGCTGGTAGTGTTGCTGCTGTTCGGAGGAAAGAAAATTCCTGAGCTCATGAAAGGCCTGGGCAAAGGCGTGCGCTCGTTCAAGGAAGGCATGAACGAGGTGACCGACGAAATCAACAAGCCGCTCAACGACGACAAGAAAGAGCCCGAAAAGAAAGAGGAAGAGAAAAAGTGACCTCGGTCACCCTCACCTGTTTGGCAACACTTGAGCGCGGACGATGTCACAAGCCAAAAAAGAAAGCGAGATGAGTTTTTGGGAACACCTCGACGTGTTGCGCGGGGTGCTCATTAAAATTGCCGTGGTTGTCTTACTTGTCGCCGTGGGACTTTTCGTTGCCATGCCATGGCTCTTCGACAACGTGATTCTAGCGCCGTGTAAGGGCGACTTCGTACTCTACCGCTTCTTTGCTTACGTGACGCGCCATGCGTCGTTCTTGCCGCAATTCGTAACCGGCGACTTCCATGTGGAACTCATTAACATCGAGCTGGCCTCGCAATTCTTCATCCACATGTCCACTTCGTTCTGGATGGCCTTCGTGCTATGCTTTCCCATTGTGATTTACCTCTTATGGTCGTTTGTAAGCCCCGGACTGTACGAGAACGAGAAGCGCGGCGCGCGCCGTTCGTTCGTGTTTGGCAACCTAATGTTTTTCCTGGGCGTGGCGGTGGGATACTTCATTGTGTTCCCCATCACGCTGCGTTTCCTGGCCAACTACCACGTGAGTGAGATGGTGCCCAACCAGATTTCACTATCGAGCTACATTGACACCTTCTTGATGCTCATCCTCGTGATGGGACTCATTTTCGAGCTGCCTCTCGTGGCTTGGCTGCTGGGGCGCATAGGATTGCTCAAACGCGACTTTTTCAAGCGTTACCGCCGCCACGCCATTGTGATTTTGCTCATCATCGCGGCTGTAATCACTCCCACTGGCGACCCGTTCACGCTCATGGTGGTTTTCCTGCCCATTTACCTGCTATATGAGCTTAGCGCGCTGCTTGTCAAGCCAACTGTAACAGAGTCCGCGCCTTTAGAAGAATAATCAAAAACCAACAATAAAACTCAAACAAAGACTATTATGGAAACAATAACCCTTCATCAAGTGACGTGCCCCGAATGTGGCTCGGTCGTCATGTCGTACAGCCCGATGGCGAATGACGTGGAATGCCCCTACTGCCACCAGATGATGCGCACTGTGGAAGCGCTCGCCGTCAAGCGTGACGTGATATGCGCCAGCCAGTACATGCCGTTCACCTCGTCGCTGCAAGACTTTGGGCAACACCTTGTCAACGCGCTGGTAAAACGCAAATATGTTCCGCAGGATATTTTCAGCTTCCTCAATGCCGAGAACGCGATGAAGATTTACCTCCCGATGTTTGTATATGAGGGTAAATACCACGTACGTTGGTCGGGCTACACCGAGGAGAAGAACAGCAAGGACGGCACCAGCGAAAAGCAGTGGCACGACGGCTTCGTTATTCAAGAATTCGCCGTGATGGCACCAGCCTACAAGAGCGGACAACTCCCCGACGAGCTTAAGCAGTTTGCGGCTACCTTCCCCTACGACGCAGCAGCCATGAAGCCGTTCGACTTCACCAGCGCCCAAGAAGAGAACGTGGCGACCGTTGAGGCCGATGCCGATGCCGACGCTGTGTGGAGCGCCACAGCCAAGAAACAGGTCGAGGAGATGGCCGAAAAGGCAGCGCAACACGATGCGCCAAGCGGCATAAGCCGTTTCAAGCACGACACGCACATCGACATCTACTCCAACGGCAAGTTGGTGCTCATCCCATTCTGGTTTGTGTATTACAACTATCGCCAGGAGCGTTATTT
This sequence comes from Muribaculaceae bacterium, assembly GCA_017962765.1. Lineage (GTDB taxonomy): Bacteria > Bacteroidota > Bacteroidia > Bacteroidales > Muribaculaceae > Sodaliphilus. The sequence goes on from JAGCUP010000021.1 coordinate 3,271, forward strand.
CTTCATCATGGACGGCTCGGGACGCAAAGAGAAACTCACGGCGCCCGTCGATGCCGACCAAAAGAAGGAGGCCAACAAATATAACATCTATTATTGGATACTAGGTATTTTGCTCATCATTGGTATTGTAGTGGCCTACTTCAAAAACCCCGCCGGGCCTTTCATCATCGGAGCTGCCGTGCTGGGTGTGATTGGCATGGCCATTTTCGACCGCATGCGCCGCAAAAAAATCCATAACGCCGCACAAGAGATTCGCAAAGAGGGTGCCGCCCGCTTCCTGGGTCAATAACCAGCCCTACCCTACAGCCGCCCCGTGCACAGCCTCATCGCCGAAAACCCGTTCCGCACCCTGGGCGTGACCAGCGAAGCCACGCTCAAGGCCATCAATGCTGCGCAGGGAAAGATGCGTGCCCTGGCCACCATAGGGCGCAAGGTGGAGATGCCACTCGACATGAACGACTGGCTTCCCAGGGCTCGCCATGACGCTGAAGCACTTGAGGCCGCCAAGAACACCATCAGCCTCAAAGCCGACCGCCTCAAGGCTGCGCTATGCTGGTTTGTTAACGCCACCGAGCACGACGAGGAGGCGTTACACGCGGTGAGCAAGTATGAATTTAACAAAGCCGTTAGTATTTGGGAAGGCAACCCCAAGTCCTTCTCGGCCCACTTCAATCTCGCCACCCTGCAGTTGCTCAAGCTCAACACGGTGGCTGCCGTTGCCGAGATGGGGGTGGCAACCAACGATGAGACCGCCGCCTCGCGCTGGCTGGATGCTGTCGACTGCGCCGACGTGGCGCGTCCCGACACCCTGTTTGCCACATACTTGGAGTTGGTGCTGCCTTCGCTTAGCGACGACGAACTTAACGAGATGCTCCACGGTGGCCGTCTCGACAAGCACACCACCAAGGCGCTGCGTCGAACCATTGCCGGCAATATCCACAACAACATCGTTGATGAGCTGGCACGATGTAGCCTACACGATGACATGGGCTCCCAAGAGAGCCTTGAAGCCATCGAACTGTTACGTGGCACCACCATCCCTCGCCTTGCCATACTCAAGGACCTGTGGGGTGAGCACTCCCAAGAATATCAAATCTTGGCCGATAAAGTGGCACGCGCCCTCTCGGAGTGTGCCATCCGTTACCACAACACATCCCACCACGATACCGACAAACGGAAGGCGATGCACTTTCAGGCAGAAGCGGCCGAGATGGCCTATAGTCTGATTATCAAACAAAAATGTTATAAGGATGTTTATGACATCGAGGGCTTCCAGTTTAGCGAGCCACCCTACTCGCTGTCGCAGCACAGCGCCATCAACGATATTCTCGACGCCCCAACCAAGAACACGCATTTTTCCAACATTCTCAAGCAACTGTTGCGGTGTGCCCTCCCTTTGTGCCAAATCTATGACCAACAAGCTGATAACAAACAGGCCGAAGAGTTAGCCCTCTATTTGAAATACATCTCGAGCCGCGTTGCCAGTCACTTTGGACACCTGCTCCTCGACGAGTTAAACCGGTTGTGCTACGTGAGCGGCAGTCCTTCCTTTGGATCCACCACCAACGCATGGTTAATTGTCAAATGTCTGCAAAAACTGCAGATCAGCAAAGCCTACAGAGTATATGAGTTTGATAACCTTATCAACCAAATCACAAACAACCCGATCTTAAAACTCAATGCAAAAAACTGGACTGAGGACGACGAATGGGCCACGGCTGGACTCTTTGATTTCAACACGTCACAGGTAGTTTTCACCCACTTGCGCACTGAAGCACAAATGGATCTTTTCATCAAGAGATTCCCCTATTCACGCTTCACCGCCCGCATCAAAAAGATGAGACGGCAAAAAGAACTCGAGGAACAAGCGGCGCGAGAGGCCGATGACCGTGATTGGCAAGCAGTGACCACGGCCAAGCAAGCGCTGACATACCTCACCGAACATCCGCGCGGAGCACACGCCGATGAGGCGCACGACCTCATCAAGGCAGAACAAGAAGTACGCGACAAACGTCGCAAACTGTTGAAGCGTTTTCTCTATATCTTGGCAGGCCTAGGCATTCTTATAGGCATAGTCGGAATTATCATTCTGGTTGTTTTCCTTATAGATCGTTTTTCCTTCTGGAATTTCATAACAGGCCTCTTTTGGGTTTTCATTTTAGGACTTGGTCTAATGAGCAGTCTATTCGGAGACAATGATAAAGGATGCGGCACGGGGTGCATTGTTTTCCTCATTCTCGCCAGTCTGGCAGGATGGATAGCATTGGGGCTGAGTTGTGCCGAGGATTACCATATGCAAAATATTGAGAAGGAACAAGCCGCTCAAGAAGCGAATGCTATGAGCGAGGCCTATTCCATGATGGCAATCGAGAACCCAAACGACTTCGACTTTGCCAAGGCCTCCGATATTCTCAGAGAATATTACGAAGCCGCATGGTCCTCTTCGTTGGAAGAGAAATATGACGAGATGGCGCATGCATGCCTCGACACCGCAGGATGGCGGCTCGCCCAGGTTGACAGCCTTTATGATAAACTGTATTATTTGTATCACTCGGAATATGTTGACTCGCTCATCCAACGACATGAACTTATCAACCGCTTTGGGCAGTACTGCGATGAAAGTGACGACGATGCGTGGCGGATATTAAGGGAATTTGACACATACGATGCGTTTCTTTATTATACTCTTCTCTTCCCCGGAGGGCGCCATCGGGAAGAGGCCTACAACAAGATGAAAGAACACACCCACATCGAAACACACATAAAATACAAACACGTTTATGGAGGAGAGTATGAACCAGACATCTCAATCGAAACAACCCATGATTAGGTATTGACCCGCATAACAACGAGCCGATAAACTACTCTACAACTCTGCGAGTTTTTGATGGTTCTCCCGAAAATGGCACATCACATTCCTTTTCGGTGATTATATGGCTAGATTATTGTTTTTTTCCGCGATTTTTTGTTAACTTTGTGTGTTTTTTCTTATATAAGGGTGAGAGCCTGCTTCGCAAAGCCTCAAAAAGACTAACCACCACTAAGAATTTAACAAAATTGACTCACTTATGGACACTCAATTCATTGCCGAGAACCCATTCCGCATCCTGGGCCTGACCACCGAGGCCAGCACGAAACAAATAGCTTCGAGCGAAAGCCGCATCAAGGCTTTCTCGAAAGTGGGAAAAACCATCGACTTCCCCACCGACATGCTCATCCTGTTGCCGCCCATCGACCGAAACGAAGAAACGGTGACTGCGGCACGCGCTGCCATTGCACAACCCGCCGACCGCCTGAAGTACGCCTTCTTCTGGTTTGTCAACACCTCGCCCGCCCACGAGCAGGCCATTGAATGTTTGTCGATGGGCGATGCAGTGAACGCGCGGCAAATCCTTACCAACGATAAGACCGACACCCTCAGCGCCTATAACTTGGGCGTGCTTGACCTCATCGAGCTCAACGCCGCACAGGGCGTGGCGCGTATGTTGGGCGTGCTGCGCGACGAGGACGCATGCAACCATTTTGTGTCCACGGTGACGGCAGGGGCTGCATCGTTTAACAGTGCCCAAACAAGCCAGCTGTTCATTGAGCAGGCCTCCACGTTCATCGGACCCGATGTGCTTGACAAGCTAATGCAAAGCGGAGTTTTGTCGCATGACGACAAGTCGTATATTGCAGGCAACCGCATCGCCTTCCTGGTCAAAATTATCAACGACTAGGTGGAGAAAGCAAAAGCTGTGAGCGACGACAACTCACTCGCCTGCCTCGAGGCCGGACGAAACTTGGTGGCACGCACCGCCGAGCCGCTCAACCAGCTGCGCCAAGCCGCAGGCGAACACGACCAGCAATACACCCTCGTGGCCGACCGCCTCGCCGAAGCAATTCTCTCGTGCGGCATCAACTACTTTAACCACTCGTTTGACCCAGATAGCGCCGCAACCGCCCTTGAACTTTACCACGAGGCCGCTCGCATCGCCGCCGGTCCCATGCAGCGCAACCGTTGCAATAAGGAGATAAACCTCCTGCGCGACATCAAGGCGAAACAAGACCTCGAACAGGGCAACTTCCCCACGCACCTCAAGCCGCTAGTCGACGGCATCCGCGAACGCATCAAGAGCATCCAGAGTGAGGGAGCGTCGATAGCCTCGGTCAATCATTTCCTCGACTATTGCACGCCCGACCTCAACAAAATACGCGCACAGTTGGGTGCAGGCAACGACTCCTACCTGACCCTGTCGAGCGCCGTGGCCAATAACGCGCTTAACGCGGTCATCACAGCCGTAAACCAAGAACAGGAACGTGTGAACCGCTCCTACGCCTCGAACAAGGCCGACCTCATTCGCAGCATCGTCAACGAGGCGCTTGGCGTTATGGAGAAGATTTGTGCACTCGACATGAACAACGAAGTGACCCAGCGCTACAACCACAATACGACCATCCTCAATAACATGAGCCATCAACTCACCCCTGCACCATATACGAGCGGGGCTTTTAACAACTATGACGATGAAAGCGATGGTGACAGAACGTGTGGTACGCGCATCTTATATTACTTATTTGTTATTATAGTATTTATCATAGCCAAGGCCTGTTTCGGCTAATTATTCAATTGATTGTAAATACTTAAATTTATTTCCCCACATGGACTTTATAACCCTCAACCCCTACAGAGTGCTTGACGTCTACAGCAACGCGTCGACCAAGCAAATCACTTCTAACGAAAGTCGTATCAAAGCCTTCATCAAAGTGGGCAAAACCATGCCTGCATCCACCGATATGAAGGACTTATTAGACGACATCAAGCGTGACAATGATACACTTGCCGAGGCCCGTGCGGCGCTCAACACACCGCAGGACCGTATGTGGCACGCACTATTCTGGTGGGCTTGCGTCACCGAGGCCGACAAACAAGCCCTTGTCGCCCTCAACCAAGGTGATACCGAGGCCGCCATGACGACCTGGGCCGCCGAGAACGGGACCTTTGCGCGTCTTAATCTTGCCGTACTCGACATGGCCATGGGGTGCAACACCGACGGCGCTGCGCAAATCGTGAAACTACTGCGCGACCCGCAGTGCGTCGCCGACATCGCGGCCGTTGTGGCCAGTGGGGAATTTATCAATGCCGAAGAACTCCTTGCCCGCTTCATCGAAGAGCTGGCAACCAACGGAGCTATCGCTCCCGCCCGTACCCTGTCGAAGGCTGGCCTTGCCACTCAAGAAATAGACCCCTTCTTGATGAACGTGGCCAAGAAGCCGCTTGAACATATCAGCGCCGAGGTTGACAAGGCCGTGGCCGCCATCGAAAGCGAGCCGCCCGCCGTCCGCGAACGGGCGCTTCTGCGCTTTGAGGGCGTTGACGGCTTCGATGTCTACAACTGCAGCATCCCATTTGAGTTCAGGGGGCGACGCCACATCTTCGGCCGCGTCGAGCGGCGCGATCTCTGGGTTGCCTCGCGCATAGCCCTGTTCGCGGAGACGGGGCGCGACTGCTACGAGCGCGTCCGCGAG
>JAGCUP010000022.1 GCA_017962765.1 Muribaculaceae bacterium
GAAGAAATCCTTAACTACGGCATCCTGTCTTTTGTGTGTGGTCTGATTTAACCCGAATCGGTCATTAGACCGGTATCATGTATTTTTCTTTCCCTAATTATGCCATAACGGCTTTATTTTGAGTGGATTGCTGTCATTGAAATCTCGACATAGCCCGCTATGCCTTCAATTTCACTAACAGCAATCCACTCAAAATAAACTTCGTTCTGGCATAATTTCTAATGACCGATTCGGGTTTAATTAGAAAGCGTTTATGCGATGCAAAAATAGTAAAAAAAACTATTTCAGCAAAGATAGTATCGCTTTTTCTATCAAGGTGCGTTCAGAATTTTGACAAACGAGCGTGGCAGCAGCACATTCTCAAGGGGAAGGGCGTCGTGGAACAGCGGCGCTATGTCTTCGTCGGTAAATCCGGCGATGCCGCAGCCGATGCGCGTGACCCAAAAGGTCAATTCGGGATGCGAGCGTGCGAAGGCGATGAACTCGTCGGTATAGGGCTTGATGGTTTCCACACCGCCCTGCATGGTGGGAATGGCATAGCTCTGGCCCTGGAGTCCCACGCCTTGGCCCATAATGGCGCCGAAGTATTTCCATGCAGCATAGGCGGCACCGCCACCATGCGAACCGGCGAGATTGCTGCCGAAGACGAAGATTTCGCCAGGTTTGAGCGAGGAGATTTTGCCTGGGGTGAAGCTGCGGCGGTAAACCATGGGAGCTTTGTTCCCTAATCCAGCGGGTTCCATTTCGCAGTATCGCTTGTACCATTGCTGTTTCTCGGGTGTGTCGATTTTGCTGACCTCAGTGATGATGCAGTCCGTACTCAGGTCGTCGGCCAGTGCGAGGATGATGTCGGCGAGTTCCACTGTGTCGGTTAACGTGCGGCCTTCGGGACATAGGAAACGCTGGTCCTCAAGCGCTCGCAGGCCGTAGAGGGCTCCCAAGATGTTACCGGCGATGGCGCCCGTCGAATCGCTGTCTCCATTATGGTTCACGGCGGCGATGATGGCTTGTGCCGGCTCATCGATGTGTCGTGCCACGCAATATACGGCGATGGCCCAGGCCTCTTCGCCTACCCATCCCTCGCCAAGTTGTACAATGGCTTTGTGGTCGGGGAGTGAAGTGTCGGCTGCGAATTTAAGTGCGCGCTCGGTGAGGTCGGTGAGATATTTCTTGTCTTGCTCAAATTCGCCTGGATAGACCTTTTCAAGCATTTGTAGACACTCATAGACATAATGCATGAATTGCGTGGAGCTTAGTGAGGACAGAGAGACCATGTGCTGCACCAAGCGGGTGAGGAGTGCCGCCGGAAGGAAGCCCAGTGGGTGGCGGTGGGTGCAGCGGGCGATTTCGGCGCCTACCTCCATGGCCTCGGTGTCGCTGTAGGGTGCAACGTCCGCATGATGGGACGTCATGAGCAGGCCCATTGGCGCTACGCGCATAATGCCGCCGCACCCCTTGCTGTCATTGTACACTTCGCGGCCGTGGAGCAGCGCGTCGCATGAGGTGAGGCACGTGATGCCCGGCGCGCGACGATGTGCCAGTTGTGGCAGGTCGCGCAGCCAGGTGTACTTAATGTCGGCCTTTTGCCCGCCTTGCGTGTAGTACCAGTCGAGGTAGGCGAAAGATACATAGTGGTCGGGTTTAGGACCCATACCGCGCTTCGCCCAGCGTGTGATGCCGTTGAGCAGTCCGACGGCGGTGAAAAGCGTCAGTTGGGTATCGTCGCTCACGAGGGCCTTGCCTTCGCCGCCTGTTTCGAGGTGTGTGATGCCCTGTGAGCCATATTTGTTGAGAATTTGCTGGCGTGGCATGAATTCCACGGGATAGCCCAGTGCGTCGCCAGCGGCCCCAGCGATGAGACTACCGCGAATCTTATCTTGGATGAAATCGTGTGAAAGCTTGTCCATAATAAATAAGGTATAATGGTTTACTGAAAAACTATTTGCTCGTTTGCTTGTTAACTAAAACTCCAGTTTAAATCCTTTTTGTTTGAACTCGTCATACTTCGCGTGATTGAACTTGAAAAGGAAGGACTCGCGCTGAGGATGGTTATGAATGGTCTCTTTGAGTTGTGTGAGCAGGCCCAGGTGCATCATTTTTTTGTAGAAATTGCGGCGGTCAAACTTGACGTCAAGGATGGCCTCGTAGAGCAGTTGCAGCTCTTTGACCGTGAATTTCTCGGGCAGCAGTTCGAAGCCTACAGGCTCGAAGTGGATTTGTCGTCGTAGCTCTTTGAGGGCCGTGCGCAGAATCATGTCGTGGTCAAAAGCCAATGGCGGCACCTCGTCGAGCGGGAACCAGTCGGCGCTCGCGGCATCGTCGCCGCCTTTCACGTCCTGCAGTTTCACCAGGGCATAGTAAGCGATGGTGATGACGCGCTCGCGCGGGTCGCGGTGAGGTTCCGAGAAAGTGTGGAATTGCTTGATATAGGCATTTTCAAGCCCTGTTTCCTCGAATAGTTCACGCAGTGCGCCCTGTTCGGCGCTCTCGTCCATTTTCAGGAAACCTCCCGGGAACGCCCATCGTCCCTTGAATGGCTCGATGCCTCGCTCCACGAGCAATACATTCAATTTTGTCCCGTCAAACCCGAAGATGACGCAGTCGGTGGTCACGCTGGGGTGGGGGTACTTGTAGTGGTATTTTAAATCTTCCATATCGTTTTAGAAAAAAATGATGCGTAAATTTTACGCAAAGATAGGGCGTTTTTTTCATCCCACCAAATTTTTCGTCATTTTTTTCTAAAAAAGCATTCGCAAAATAAAATATTGCGGGGACAGTGCTGCTGTAGCGCCGTCCCCGCGTGTATATCTATAAATCCAAATAAGGATTATTTCAAGGCGAGATTGTAGTTATAGTAGTCGGTGTCGCCGGTGATGTCCTTGATGACCTTGAGGAAGGGCGGGAAGTGGATTTGGTCTGGGTCGGGAGCACCTTCCAGTTCGAGGATGTTGAGGCCTTGGCCGGGAAGGTCGTAGGTGTCGAGCTCAAAATATTGCTTTTCCCACACAAAGTTCTTGCGCGTCTTGTGGATGGGCTGGCGGTCGGGGTCGGCCTGTGCCAGCAGGGCCACATACTGTCGCAGGGTGATGCGGCGCTCGGTCTCGATGACCTCGCTGTCGCTCACCGTCTTCTTGATGGTGTGGAAATAGACGTAGTCGCCATTGATGCCGCGCTTACGCAGGCGCACCTCGGTGCCAGGCTCGCTCAGCAGGTAGGTCTGTGTGATTTCGCTCTCGATGCCTCCGGGAATCTCGCCTGTGACCATCACGGCATATTTGCGCTGTCCCTCGACGGTCGATGTGCCGGGCAGTCCAAGCACATTCGATATTTCGCGGATGACGTTATTGAGCTTGTTCTCAAATATTTCGCTGTTGTCGATGATGCGCAGGTGGGGGTGCCCCGTCCACGCGTCGATAAGCTTCTTATCGAGGGCGCAGGCCTGCTCAATGCCCTCGGTTCGAGCCTTGTTGTTGCTGGTGGTGTAGAAGCGTTCGGCACCATTGGCTGCAGTGACGAGGTGCAGCACAGCGTCGTAGCGAGAGTCGCGCAACTTTACCGTGTTGGTGTCGTTCTCGCTCATAATGGCTTCCCAGGTGTCGACACCCAAGTAGGCCGAGATGTCCATCGTACCGCGGTCGCACACGATGAGCACCGGTTTGGTGCACTCGGCGGCCATGTCGGCAAAGTGGTCCTCCATCTCAAGTTGCAGCTTGAGGGTGGCCTTCTCGGCGTGATAGAAGAGGTTCTTGTTGTCAGTGAGGTAGTTGACACCCGATTGGCTGAAAAGTGTGGGAATCTCGGGAAGGGTAAACACTTGATAGCCAAGACTCGAAAAATGCTCAATGATTTTCACCAGCGCAGTGGTTTTACCAGCGCAGGGTCCGCCGGTGAGGACAATCTTAGTAATGTTATTGTTCATTCTTTAAAATAATGTGGCGTGGCGTTTATGTCAAACGAGAAATAATAGTTTATGTGCCACGGCGGCACGAATGACAAAGGTAGCAATTTATTCGCGCCCCGCCAAATAATCCCGCTACAAGTTATCCACAATCTTTTTTCAGCCCACAATTCCAGGGACTTGTGTCCGAGACGGCAGTCTCGGATAATTGACTATTAATAGAGTAGCAGGTTGTAGAGGGCGGTGACGTCGGCGCCGCTCACAATGCCGTCTCCGTTCACGTCGGGGTTGCCGTGGCAGGGCGTGCCGTCGAGCAGGGCGTTGTAGAGGGTGGTGACGTCGGCGCCGCTGATGAGGTAGTCGCCGTTGACGTCACCGATGGTGGCGATTTCGACGATATGTTCAAAGTTGCTCCACGGTTCGGTAGCGCGGTAGAGCTCGACGGAGCCTTGCGGCACGCGTAGGGTGCAGGTGGCGTAAGGCACTTCGTAAATCGACCAGCTATCGACCTCGATGTCGGCGGGGTCGGGCACGAGCACGATGAAGTCGGTAAGCCCCGAGCACTCGCAGAACGCGTAAAAGTTGAGTGCGGTGATGCTTGCCGGCAAGGTCACCGTCTTAAGGCCCGTAACGCCCCAGAAGGCATCACTGCCAATATTGATGATGCTATCGGGGATGACGGTGTTCATGCAGCCGCTCAGGAGCGACTTTGTCGCCGTCTCAATGATGGCGTTGCAGTCGCCGCGCGAGTCATAGACGGGATTGTCGCCGTCAATGGTGATTTCTTCCAAGTTCGAGCAGCGCGATAGCATGCCCCGGCCTACTGAGGTGACCGAGGCGGGCAGGGAGAATTTCTTCAGAGAACTGCATTGGAAGAACCCTTGGTAGTCGATGCTCGTCACCGAGTTGGGAATTTCTATTGCTTCCAGAGCTTCGCAATGGGCGAATGCTTCTTGTCCAATCGTTGTTACCGAAGGCGGAATGTTGATGGCCTTGAGACTGCGGCAATAGTAGAAAGCGTCGTCGCCAATCGAGGTGACCGAGGCGGGGATGACGGTGTTCTGGCAGCCGAAGATGAGCTTGTTGTCGGCGGTGCGAATGAAGGCGTTGCAGCCTTCGCGCGAGTCATATTTCGTGTTGGCGGGGTCGATGGTGGCCTTCGTGACGTGTTCACAGCCCACAAAGGCAGAGCCTGCAAGTGAGGTCACCGAAGCAGGGATGTGCACTTCGGTGAGGCCGGTATAGATGAACGCCTGAGGTTGAATGTTCTGCAAACCCTCGGGGAACGTGATGGAGGTGAGGCTACGACAACCAGCGAAGGCCCCCATCTGGATGATGCGCAGCGAGGCAGGCAGGGTGACGCTTGCCAGGTTGGTGCATCCATTGAACACGTCCCAGCCGATGGTGGTGAGCGTGTTGGGAAGAGTGATGGCAGTGAGGCCCGTGCATCCGTTAAAAGCATCGTTGCCTAGTTTGACCACACCTGAGGGGACGGTCGATGTGGCGCAGCCGGCAATCAGTGTGTTGGACGACTTCTCGATGATGGCGTTGCAGCCTTCGCGCGAGTCATATTTCGTGTTGGCCTCGTCCACGGTGATACTTCTCAGGCTGGTGCAATCGCTGGTAAGGCCGTTGTTGATTGTCCTCACCGAGGCGGGGATTGTCAGCGACTCGAGCTTAGTGCAGCCGATGAAGGCGTGGCGATCGATGCTGGTCACCGTGGCCGGGATGGCGATTGATTGTATAGGTGAATAAGCAAAGGCGTAGGTGCCGAGTATCTTAATGCCATTAGGGATAAACGACGCGCCGCACCCTACCACGAACATGTTGCTTGACGTCTGGATGATGGCGTTGCAGCCCTCGCGCGAGTCATAGACAGAATTGCCCGCATCCACGGTGATTTGTTCCAACTTGGGGCAGCTCCTGAAGCAGTAATAGTCGATGCTGGTCACCGTGGCAGGAATTTGGGCGATGGTAAGTTCGGGCATGTGGCAGAACGCACCCGAGGACAGTTTCGTCACGGTGTAGGTGGTGCCCTCGTAGGTGACGGTAGCGGGAATGATGGCCGTAGTCATCTGGTTCATTACGCTCTCGTAACGAGGACCATAAGCGCTCACCGTGGTACCGTCGTCGTTGACGCGGTAGAAGCAGTCGTCCAAATAGAACTCGAGTGCCTGTGTCGCCATGGCGCCCACAGCCAATAATGCAGCCAAAATAAAAAGTCTCTTTTTCATAAAAAAATAGGAATAGAAGGGAAAAATGGTTACCAGTTGCCGTAATCGGCGCGGCCGGCGTCGATGCGCAACAGGATGAAGAGCAAGAAGGTGAAACCCCACAGCGAGGAGCCGCCGTAGCTGAAGAAGGGTAGGGGAATGCCGATGACTGGGCACAAGCCGATGACCATGCCCACGTTTACCGCCAAGTGGAAAATGAGTATGGAGGCCACACAATAGGCATAGACGCGTCCGAAAGCAGTGTGCTGGCGCTCGGCGATGTGCATGATGCGCAGGATGAGGGCGAGGAAGAGGAACAGGACGATGGTGCAGCCCACGAAGCCCTCTTCCTCGCCTATGGTGCAGAAGATGAAGTCAGTATGCTGCTCGGGTACGAATTTGAGCTTGGTCTGTGTGCCGTTGAGGAAGCCGTTGCCGATAATACCTCCCGAGCCGATGGCAATTTTGGCCTGGTTCACATTGTAGCCTGTGAACTTGGGGTCATCTACGATGCCCAAAGTGACCTTGATGCGCTTTTGTTGGTGGTCTTGCAGCACGTTGTTGAAGGCGTAGTTAACGCTGAACATAAACACGATGCTGGCCACCGCCCAAATGACCGTGGTGAGTACCTTGCGCAGGTCGTCGTGGAACATGGCGATGAGCAGATAGATGAGCGAGGCTCCGATGGTGAGCCCAAAGAAAAGGTAGCCGTTGACAGGAACTCCCAGCGCAATCAGTACCCATGCCACGAGTCCGCACCCCAAATAGCCTAGCAGCACGTTTCGCCCTAGGATGAACGAGCGGCAGTAGAACAAGAGCATGGCCACAATGATGGCCATGATGATGATAAACACGATGAAAATTCCCAGCTCGATGCCCATGATGGCTGAGGCTGCAAACTTAAGCACAAGCACAAAATAGACGATGGCACACAGGGCGGCAAAGAGCACGAAACCACTCATGCCTTCGCGGTAGAGAACGAAAATGAGCGCCGTGTAAACGAGCGCCGAGCCCGTCTCGCGCTCCAGAATGATGCACAGGATGGGCAGCAAGATGATGGTGCCGGCTATGGCATAGCTCTTGAAGTCCTTGAGCTGGAAACCATAGGTGCTGAATAGCTTGGCGAGCGCCAGTGCCGTCGCCGTCTTAGCAAATTCGGCGGGCTGCATGCTCACCGGCCCGAAGGTGAGCCATGAGCGGGAACCCTTGATATCGGGCGCGACGAAGGCCGTCACTATCAGCAGCAAAATCATCACGGCATAAATGGGGTAGGCATATGCTTCGTAGAGCCGTCGGTCGATGAGCAACAGGCTAAAGCCGATGACAAACGAGAGGCCTATCCACAGGAACTGCTTGCCCGAGAACTCGGTGAGGCTGAACATGCTGCTCGACCGCTCGTAATTGTAGGTGGCGGCATAGATGCTCACGGCACCTGCGACCACGAGGATGGCGTAAAGAATTACTGTGAGCCAGTCGACTTGCCCCAGCAAGGATTTGTTCTCGTTGTCATTCCTTAGTTCCATTGTTTACGCGAGATTGGGTGGCAGGCACGGTGGCAGCCTCGGCGCGGGGTGACGCGGGAGAGGCCGAGCCGGGCGTGCCGCCTGCCGGTTTTGTGTACTTGGTGTTGTTAGCGGCCTCGATGGGCGAGGTGCTGTGCGTCATGGTCCAGGTGGCGGCCATGGCGTTGGCGCGCGACTGCAGGCCGGGAGAGTCGCCTTGTAGGTATCGCTCAATCATCATGGCGCCGATGGGGACACCGAACGAAGCGCCGAAACCGGCGTTCTCGACAAAGACGCAGATGGCAATCTTAGGGTCGTTCATGGGGGCGAAGCCCATAAACACCGAGTGGTCCTTACCGTGCGGGTTCTGGGCGGTACCCGTCTTTCCGCACACGTCGAGACCCGGGATGTTGGCTTTGCGGCAGGTACCTCCGGTGACGGCCATGCGCATGCCCTCGGCCACGCTCTGGTAGTAGGAGGTGTCGACCTTGGTGTAGTGTCGCTCCTTGAACTGCGGCAGCGGTCCCTCTCCCACGATTTCCTTCACCACGTGGGGCGTGTAGAAGTAGCCGCGATTGGCGATGGTGGCGCTCAAGTTGGCGATTTGCAGCGGTGTGGCGAGGATTTCGCCCTGTCCGATGGAAATGGAGATAATCGAGAGTGCGCTCCACTGGTCCTTGCCGCGCATCTTGTCGTAATAGGCCACGTTGGGGATAAAGCCGCGGCTCTCGCCCGGCAGGTCGATGTTGAGGCGATAGCCGTAGCCCATCGATACCATGTATTGTTTCCACAGGTCGAAGGCCTGGGCTGTAGAGCCATATTTGCTCTTGTTGTCGAGCATCTTCTTCAAGCCCCAGCAGAAGTAGGAGTTGCACGACGTTTGCAAAGCCGGCTTGAGCGGGAGGGGTGAGCCGTGGCCGTGGCATCCCACTTTCATGCCGCCGAAGTGGAATCCGCGTGCGCACGGGAATGCGGTGTTCAAGTCTATCACGCCCTCCTGAAGGAAGATGAGGCCCTGCGAAGGTTTGAAAGTGGAGCCGGGAGGATAGGCGGCCTGGATGGAGCGGTCAAAGAGCGGCTTGTTTTTGTCGGCGCTGAGCAGCCCGTAATTCTTTCCGCGCTCCTTGCCCACGAGCAATGCCGGGTCGTAGTTGGGGCTGGTGACGAGGGCGAGCACTTCGCCCGTCTTAGGCTCGATGGCTACGATGGCTCCGATTTTGTGCTCCATGAGGTGCTCGCCGAATTGCTGGAGCTCAATGTCGATGCTCAGTTTGAGGTCGTTGCCGGCGATGGGGGCCACGTCCATGGCACCATCCTTGTAGCGTCCCTTGATTTTTCCCATGGCGTCGCGGAAGAGGATTTCCTTGCCTTTGCGCCCTCGCAGCCATTGCTCGTAGCTCTTTTCCACACCCAGGTCGCCGGTGTAGTCACCCGGAGAGTAATACCCTGCTGAATCTCGCTCAAGGTCACGGTCGTTGACCTCACGAATGTTGCCCAGGATGTTGGCCCCCACGTGGTAATTGTACTGGCGGATGATGCGCTGCACGATATAGAAGCCGGGATATTTGTAGAGTTTCTCCTGTATGCGGCCGTAGTCGTCGGGCGTGAGGTGCTGCATGAGAGTCTGCTCGGTATAGAGCGAGTAGTTGCGATTGGTGCGCTTGTCGTTGAGTTTGTTCCACTTGTCATCAAACTCATCACGCGTCATGCGCAGTGTGGTGCACAGGTCGAGCGTGTCGAAGGGCTCTACGTCCATGGGCACGAACACGAGGTCATACACGGGTTCGTTGAAGACTACGAGGCTGTCGTTGCGGTCATAGATTTGACCACGCGACGGATAACTCGAGCGGTAAAGCAACGCATTGTTCTGGGCGCTCTCGCGATATTGCGCGTCGGCCACCTGCAGGTTGAAGAGCCTGATGACGTAGATGACCACGACGACAACGATAAAGCCGCCAATGACATACTTGCGCTTCTCTAAGTTATAGTCTTTCCTCACTTTTGCGACTTAATAATGAATCGGTGGCCATGAGTAGGAGCATAGACAACGCGCTGCTCGCACCGATGCGCATGAGCGTGAGCGGGAAGTCGCGCAGCGTAAAGGCCTGGATGAGGAAGAGCATGGTGCAATAGGCCAGCGTGAGCGTGGCCATGTAGCGGAAGTAGGGCCCGACTCCTATCGTGTCGCTGCCCGGCAGCGGATTGGGTTGCTCGTCGTCGTCGCGCAACACGTAGAGGTAGAATACGGGCCGGCGCATCACAGCCAACATGGTGCAGGCCAGGGCGTTCATGCCCGCCGTGTTGCTGAAGGTGTCGACGGTGAGGCCCAGGAAGAATGCGATAATGATGACCCAGCTGGTGTGAAGGTTGATGGGCAGTCGCAGCAACAGGTAGATGAAGACGATGGGCATGGCCACATTCCACAACGCAATCTTACTGCCGATGAGCTGTGCCAGCAGCAGTGCGATGGTGAGCAGGATGAAGTGGATTACTGTCTTTGCCATGATGGGTCGTCTTGAAATCGGTTATCGGTCGAGTGGGCTTTCAGTATGGTCCTCGCGTTGGATGTCGTCGAGCTCGGCGCGTTGTTTGTTGTCAATCACACGCACGGCATCGAGCCGCGAGAA
>JAGCUP010000023.1 GCA_017962765.1 Muribaculaceae bacterium
GAGCCCACCGAAATGATGTACGAAATGATCGAGGTGGTGAACGAAATCCTCCCCCTCGACCGGCCACGATACCTCATGGGCGTGGGAACGCCCGCCAACATGCTCGAAGCCATCGCGCGCGGCGTTGACATGATGGACTGCGTGATGCCCACGCGTAATGGCCGCAATGGTATGCTTTTCACGCGCAACGGTACAATGAACATGCGCAACAAAAAGTGGGCCGACGACTTCTCGCCACTTGACGAAGACGGCACGAGCGTCGTTGACCACGTTTATACTCAGGCCTACGTGCGCCACCTCTTCATTGCCGACGAAATCCTGGCTCTGATGATTGCCAGCGTCCATAACCTGGCCTTCTATCTGTGGCTCATGGGCGAGGCGCGCCAGCATATCATCGAGGGCGACTTCGCGACGTGGAAGAAACAAATGGTCGAAATTTTGATGCGCCGCCTATGAAATTGCCCGAGTGGTTACATATCAAGAAATTTGACCGCTTCATCATGCGGCAGTTCCTGGGCACCTTCGTGTTCGCGATTTTGTTGCTTTCGGCCGTTGTCGTAATGTTTGACATCAACGAGAAACTTGACGCCATGCTCACGGCTCCGCTCAATGAGACGGTATTCAAGTATTTCTTTAACTTCTTGCCCTCAATTATCACGCAATTTGCGCCTTTATTCGTCTTTATCTCGGTAATTTTCTTCACCTCGAAGATGGCCGACCGCAGCGAAATCATCGCCATCCTCTCGAGCGGCATCAGCTTCCATCGCCTCGTCATCCCCTACCTGGTGAGCGCCGGCATCATCGCCGCCTTCACCCTCACGCTATCGCTATACGTCATTCCACCAGCCAACATCAAACGTATCGAGTACACCAACCAGTGGGTGAAGAACAAGCGCGTGGATTTTGCCGAGAACATTCAGTTGCAGGTCAAGCCTGGCGTCATGGCCTACATGGCGCGCTACGACAACACGCTGCGCCGTGGATACCGATTCTCGCTCGACCAGTTCGAGGGAACCACCCTTAAGTCGCGCCTCACCGCACAAGATGTCACCTACGACACCCTTGGCCGCTGGAAACTCAACCAATACACGATTCGTAACTTCGACGGCCTGCGTGAGGACATCAAGCGGGGCACACGCCTCGACACGGCCCTCGACTTGTCGCCCAGCGACTTCCTCATCAGCGCCAACGACCAAGAAAAGCTCACCACGCCGCAGCTCAAGGAATACATTGAGCGGCAACGCGAGCGCGGAGTGGCCAACATCCAGCAATTCGAAATCGAATACGAGAAGCGCTACGCTATGGTCGCCGCCGCCTTCATTCTCACCATCATAGGTGTGTCGCTCTCATCGCGCAAAGTGAGGGGCGGAATGGGCATGAACATCGGCATCGGTCTGTTGCTCAGCTTCTCCTATATCCTCTTCATGACCGTCACCCAGACGTTCGCCGTCAACGGGTACACCTCACCCCGCGTTGCCATGTGGATTCCCAACGTGGTTTACACCCTTATCGCCATCTTCCTCTACCGCCGCGCCGCCCGCTAAGCGCACACGAAAAGGAGCCAATTTCTTAGCTCCTTCTTGTTTCGTCGCATGAGGGAAAATTATTTCCCCAGTTTGTCCTTGATGAAGTCGATGGCGCTATCAACCACGCCTTCCACTTTGTCGTCGTACTGGTCGGGCGTAAGTTTCTTGCCCAAATCGGTTGCCTCCTTTTTCAGCTTTTCGGGGTCCTTGAGAAGGTCACCAGCCTGGTTCTGCAGCAAATCCTTTGCCTGGTCGAGTAATCCGTCTGCCATTGTCGTATTTGTTATTAAGTTAGTTCGTGCCTACTTCCTTCCAAGCGTTTCGGCATCCTCTTGTCCACGGCAAAGTTAAGAAATAGTTCCCATTCCCGCAAACAATTTTTCCACAAATCACGCCCAACACCCACCCCTTGTTTGGCATTTTAGAGAAAAAAGACTAATTTTGCAGGGTTATGAGCCGCGAGAAAGAGATATATAAAGTGACGCTGGTGGGAAGCGTGGGCAATGTGGCGCTGCTCACCTTCAAGTTCATAGCAGGCGTGCTCGGACACAGTTCGGCAATGATAGCCGACGCCGTGCATTCGCTGTCGGACTTTCTGACCGACATCGTGGTACTTATCTTTGTGAAAATCAGCGCCAAGCCGCAGGATACTTCGCACGACTACGGGCATGGAAAATTCGAGACCTTCGCCTCGTTTATCATCGGCCTCGCACTCGTTGCCGCCGCAACTGGCATTATCGTCGCGGGAGGCCTGAAGCTGGTCGACTGGGCTGGCGGAGCACAGTTGCCTGCACCCGGCAAACTTGCGCTGTGGGCCGCCCTATTCTCTATCGCAGTGAAAGAGGGGCTGTACCAGTACACGGCGCGAAAGGGAAAGAAACTAGGCTCACAGGCCGTCGTGGCAAACGCTTGGCACCACCGCAGCGATGCCCTCTCGTCAATTGGCGCCGCGCTGGGCATCGGCGGTGCTATCTTATTGGGCGACCGCTGGACAGTACTCGACCCGCTGGCCTCGGTCATCGTGGGCCTCGTGCTGGTAAAAGTGGCCGTGGGGCTGCTCAAGACGAGCATTGGCGAGCTCACCGAGAGCTCATTGCCCGAGGACACCGAACGCGAAATCGAGGGAATCATTGAGGAAGAGCACGGCGTGGTAGAACCGCACAACCTGCGCACGCGCCGCATCGGCAACCGCATTGCCATCGAGGCCCACATCCGCATGGATGGCGATATCACCCTTACCGAAGCCCACAACCGTGCCACAGCCATCGAGCATCGTCTTAAAGCCCGTTTCGGCGATACCACACACATCACCCTCCACATGGAGCCCACTCACTGAATGCACATTTCATAAAGCATAATCGACTATGCATTAATATCAGTCAGCCTCATTGGGTATTACGTCATTACGCTGGTTCTGGGATGAGGACGGTGTCTTCTTATTCTTGGGGGAGGAAGACGTGGAGGAGCGGGGCTTGCTGACACGCGACTGGGAGGTGTCGCGGCGGTGACGGTGAGTTGAGGGACGCTCCACA
>JAGCUP010000024.1 GCA_017962765.1 Muribaculaceae bacterium
GACGATGCCGTCGCCGTTCACGTCGGCGTTACCTGCCACGGTGGCACCGTCGAGGAGCACGTTGTAGAGTGCGGTCACGTCGGCGCCGCTCACCACGCCGTCGCCATTCACATCGCCCTGGAGACCGCCCTGGATAGGCATGATTAGGCTGAAGTTCCTCCAGTAGTTGGCGGCACGGTAGGCGTCAATGCTCCCGGCGGGCACGTAGAGGGTTTGGAAGCGCTGATGCTTCGCGAACCACGGGTTCTCTGTGCCGGTGGCAGGCGGTGTGGTGGCGTGGCAAGTGACTGACTCGAGGTTAAGGTAGCTCAGCACCTTCTCCTCGTAATCGGAGTAACCCTCATACTCGCGGGCAATCTTTCCCCATTCCATCTCCTGCGCCCACATCGCGCCGGGTCCCACATAGGTGGTGGTGGCGGGCAGGACGAACGAGGTGACATAGGCGGCGTCGGCGAAAGCCGACTCGTCCAAATAGAAGCCGGTGCCGC
The DNA here is from genome assembly GCA_017962765.1 of Muribaculaceae bacterium. GTDB lineage: Bacteria > Bacteroidota > Bacteroidia > Bacteroidales > Muribaculaceae > Sodaliphilus. The sequence goes on from JAGCUP010000024.1 coordinate 489, forward strand.
CACACTCGCTCAGGTCAAGTTCGCCCTCGAAGTCCGTTGCGGCGAAGGCCGAAACACCGATTTTGGTGATTTTCTTGTTCCACGGGAAAGAGTGGAGGTGCGAATAGGCGAAGGCATAGTCGGGAATCTCGGTCATGGTGACTTTGTCCCAGTTGATGCTGATATCCTCAAGGTTGGAGGCGACAAACGCACCCTTGTCGAGGTCGGTGACAATATAGTTGTAGGTGCCGTAGCTCTTCACTCCCATTTCGGCCGTCGTGCCGACATTCTCGGGGGCATAGACGAATTTGGCGGTATAGACCTCGTTGCTGCCGTTGTTAGCAGCCTCATAGACACCGGTAAAGGTTACGAAATCCTTGGTGCCGTCGAAGGAGTAGTCGTAGGCGCCGGCCAGAGTCCGGGTTTCGAAGTATTGCCAAATCTGGTGGCCGTTGCTGCTAGTGTAGTTATCATAATTATTGTAGTAGCCGTAAGGCACATACACTTTGCAGCTGCGGGGCACGTTGTAGAAGCAGCCGCTGGTGGCGTTGTCGGGTGCCACGTCCTTGACCTCTTTCCAGGAGTAGGGCGAGTTCATATTGCTCGGGTTGGTGAGGTTGATGCGCATCTCGGCCAGACTCGAGCAGTTGCGCACGAAGTTTGAGGCCACCTCGGCCGAGCCGCTGCGGACGCATGAGCTGGGGATGTAAATTTTCAACAGCGAGGAGTTGTTGGCAAAGGCCAGGTCGCCCACGCTGGTGCAGCCATAGGGTACAGTGGCATATTTTATTTTCGTGCCATAGAAACAACGGGTAGGAATCGTGGTGTGGCGCGCATAATCGGTGTTGGCAAAATCCAAATTCTGCAGATTCGAGCAGCCGCTGAACTGGCGGCCGGCGCTTCCCACGAAGGGCTGGTTGATGGTCACGCTGGTGAGGTTGGTATTGTTCTCGAAAGCGTGGGCCCCTAGCAGGGTGTGATAAGTGACGTTCTTGTGGGAGACGAACTCGGGCAGGGTGACGGTGGATGTCGTGTTCAGGTTGTAGTCGCTGTGGTTCGGGTGGTAATGGGTGCCGCGCACCAGGTAAGCCGTCTTATAGCCATAGCTGTCGGTCCACGTGTTGAGCAGGTAGGGCATGTCACCGATGAGGACGTCCCATGCGCCGTAGGTCACGTTGTGGTCCTTCCAGTAGGTGTCGGTGTAGTAGGCGGCACTGCTGTTGTCATCGGCGGTGTCCCATGTCGAAGGCACATAGATGCGTAGCCCCGAGTTGGTGCCGCTGAAAGTGTTGCTGTTGACGTCCTTGCGGTTGGCGTAGGTGGCAATGATGATTTTCACCAGGTTGGGGCAGTTGTTGAACATGTAGTTATAGTTGATACTGGTGACCGAGCTGGGGATTTTCACCGAGAGGATGTTGGTGGCGTTCTCAAACACGTGGCCGCCTTGGTAGGTCTGGGTACCGATGGTGGTAAGTCCGTAGGGCAAATCGATGAAATAGTTGGCCGAGCAGTAGTAGCTGAACGAGTAGTCACCGAGCGTGGTCAACGTTGAGGGGTAATAGCTTGTGCCCACGTAGCTGTTCCGTGCGGGCATCTTGACGAGCTTGGTGAGCGCCTTGTTGTAGAGTGCGCCATAGCTGCTGTAGGTACTGTAGTAGGAGTTACCGCTCGCCACCGTGAAGATCTGCTGGCGCGTACAGTTATCGACCGCGGTTACAGCGAAGTTGGTGAGCGAGGCAGGAATGTTGAGCGTGCTGAAGGCACCACCGTAGAAGGCCTGTGAGCGTACGTCGAGCACGCCCTCGTTGAGCGTGACCGTCGCCAGATAGGTGCATCCGTAGAAGGCGCGCTCGTAGATGTACTTGGAGTTGACCTGCACCGAGGTAAGGTTGGTGCATCCGTAGAAGGCCTCCTCGCCGATGTTACAGCTGCTGTAGGTGATGTTGAGCGATTGGACACCGGTGCTGTTCTTGAAGGCCTGTGGAGCTACGCTCGTGCAATAGACGTAACGGCCCAGGTAGCCGTCATAGGCTATATAGCTGCTGCCTACCGACACGTTGGCCGTGCTGCAGCCGGTGAGGGCCGCCTCGGGCTGCACGCTCGACGAGCCCATATTGGTCACCACATAGTAGTTATTGCCCGAGAAGAAATCGTAAGCCGTACTGGAGCTCGCGTAGGAGCTCACCGTGAAGTAATTGGTGACTGCGCTCAGCGACTGTGCTGCTGTGACGGCGGGAGGCGTGGGCATATACACGGTACGTGACGAGGCCTGGCAGTAAGCAAAGGCGTCGCTGGAAATTGACACGCTCGATGGCGACAGATTGGCCCAGAACACGTAGAACGTGCTGGACGAGCCGCCCGAGTAGTACAAGAACTGGCTGCCGATGGTCTTTACCGAGCTGGGAATTTTGACCTGGTTCAGCGACGACAGGGCATTGAATGCTTTGCTCTGGATGGAGCTCACGCCGTATTCGAGCACCACCTTGGTGACCGACGGAAGGTTATAGAGAGCGTTGCTGCCAACCATCACGCGGCGTGTGGTGCCGTTCAGGGTCACGTAGCCAGGAATGGTGACAGTGGTGGGCGACGTCTGCTTGTAGGCGAGGGACAGACCGCGCAGGCGCGCGTAGGTGGTGCCGTTCTCGGTATAGGTGTCGTAGAGGAAGTTGCCCACCTTGGTGAGGCTGGGATCGTCGCGCTCGTCGCTGATGACAAAGGTCTTGTTGTAGTAGCTTGAGCTCGACAGGTAGGAGGTAGTGTAGCCCACCGGCGACTCAATGTGGGTGCCGTCCTGGAGCAACCAGGTGCCCACGTTCTGGGCGTGGGCATAGCTGCTGCTCTTGGTGGGGTTGAGCGTGATGGTGGTCGATTTAGCTATGTTGGTGCTCACGGCGTTGATTTGCACGCGGCCCAGGTTCACGAGGTTGCCGCGCTTGCCGGCGAGGGTACAGCCGTTAATCATGAAATAGGCCCATTCATCGCCACCGCTCTCGCCGCCCAGGGCGTAGCCGTCGGTGGCCTCGAGCAACAGCGAGCCCGAGCCGTAGAATGAGGCATCCTCGTCGTTCTTGACGTGCACAGCGTATTTGCCTCCGCCGTTGGTGGTGACAGTAGTGACGCTGTTCACGTAAAACTCGGCACCCTCCTCGAGCACGATGGCATCGCTGCCCGTCGAGGTGAGCAGGTTCGTGCCGTTGAACTCGATTTTCAGCACGCTGCTTCGGTTGCTGCTAGCCTTAACCTTGATGACCTCGCCCGAGCGGTTGAAGGTCACGCCGCTGATCAAGAGCTTGCAGGTGCTCGAGTAGTAGGTCACCATGCCACCGCCCGTGCTGAAGTTGTACAAGTCGCTGGTAATCTTATAGCCGTTCACCTCAATGCCATAGTCGGTAGCGGCACTCGCAGTGGCGAAACAGGCCGTCACGGCAAAAGCTAAAAGTAAAAATTTTTTCATAGACCGTAAATTTTATTGTGAATAACTGATTTTTCCCATAATAGTGAGAAAACGTCGAGGACACCCTTGCAGCCTACGCTGCCGGGTGCCCTCGATAGTCTTTTGATATCCTTTTGGGTTAAATTGTGGTTGGGTGTGTAAAATGTTGATATGTAGTATTTTATGCGACAGTTCGGTGCCGCGTTCCATTTGCTGGTTATGTTTTGTGACAGTTCTCATTGCACACGAAATTCGATGTCATGTGACGTGTTACCGCCTCACATTTGTGCAAAATTACACATTATAAATAATATATCCAAATTTATAATCAATCAAAATCTTTTGGCCTTTCCAATGTGCCAATGAGAGAGCTGCCCGGCATGGTGGCGAGGCGGCTCGATAATCGGTGGGGAAGGGTATGTGCTTACTTGAGTTTTTTGAAGAAGTCGTTGCCTTTGTTATCAACGAGGATGAAGGCGGGGAAATCTACGACTTCGATTTTCCATACGGCCTCCATACCGAGCTCGGGGTATTCGACGCACTCAATGCTCTTGATGCTGTTTTGCGACAGGATGGCTGCTGGGCCACCGATGCTGCCCAGGTAGAAGCCGCCATACTTCTGGCAGGCGTCGGTCACCTCCTGGCCGCGGTTGCCCTTGGCAATCATGAGCATACTGCCGCCGTGGCGCTGGAAGAGGTCCACGTAGGGGTCCATGCGTCCGGCTGTGGTGGGCCCCATCGAGCCGCATGCCATGCCGGCCGGTGTTTTGGCTGGCCCGGCATAGAGCACGGGGTGGTCCTTGATGTATTGCGGGATGCCTTGTCCGCTGTCGAGACGTTCTTTCCACTTGGCATGGGCGATGTCGCGACCCACGATGATGGTGCCGCTGAGCGACAGGCGTGTGGCCACGGGATATTTGTCGAGTTCCTTGAGGATGGATGCCATGGGCTGGTTGAGGTCGATTTTCACGGCCTCGCCCTCGCCGGCCTGTCGCAGCTCTTCGGGAATCCATCTTGTGGGGTTGTCGTCGAGTTTTTCAATCCAGATACCCTCGCGGTTGATTTTCGCCTTGATGTTGCGGTCGGCGCTACAGCTCACGCCCAGGCCGATGGGGCAGGAGGCGCCATGTCGCGGCAGGCGCACGATGCGCACGTCGTGGGCGAAGTATTTGCCGCCAAACTGCGCGCCGAGCCCAATCTTGTGCGCCTCGGCAAGCACCTGCTTCTCGAGCTCCACGTCGCGGAAGGCACGGCCTGTCTCATCGCCCGTGGTGGGCAGGCTGTCGTAGAAGTGTGTCGAGGCGAGCTTGACGGTGAGCAGGTTCTTCTCGGCGCTGGTGCCCCCAATGACGAAGGCGATGTGGTAGGGCGGGCAGGCCGCGGTGCCCAGCGTTTTCATCTTTTCGACGAGAAATGGAACGAGAGTGTCGGGGTTGAGCACGGCCTTCGTCATCTGGTACAGGTAGCTCTTGTTGGCACTGCCGCCGCCCTTGGTGACGCACAGGAAGCGGTATTCCATGCCTTCGGTGGCCTCGAGGTCGATTTGCGCGGGCAGGTTGCAGCGCGTGTTTACCTCTTCATACATCGTGAGGGGCGCGTTTTGCGAGTAGCGCAGGTTTTCCTCGGTGTAGGTCTTATATACGCCGAGCGAGAGGGCCTCCTCGTCGCAGAAGCCGGTCCACACCTGTTGCCCTTTCTCACCGTGGATGATGGCTGTGCCTGTGTCCTGGCACAACGGCAGTTTGCCCTTGACGCTGACCTCAGCGTTGCGCAGGAAAGTGAGGGCTACATATTTGTCGTTGTCGCTGGCCTCGGTGTCGCGCAACACGCGCGCCACCTGCTCGTTGTGGGCGGGCCGCAGCATGAACGACACGTCGCGGAAGGCCTGATTGGCAAGCATAGTTAATGCTTCGGGCTCCACCTTGAGGATGGGCTTGCCTTCAAACTCACCCACGCTCACGTGTTCGCGCGAGAGCAGGTAGTATTCGGTGTCGTCGGGGCCCAGTTGGAACATGGGCGCATACTTGAAATCGGGTGTTGTTGCCATAGGTTGTCGTGAATTAAGTCTTCAGTTAATAAGTTGATTTGTTCGATGACGCAAAGTTACTTTTTTCTTACGAGTCCTGCAAGTTTTGGCCCGCTATAATGCAGGACGGGCCTCAAGCTGGTGTGCAGCCGGAGGCCCGTCGTAGGGTTTTACTTCGTTAAAGTATTATTCCTTGGGATTGCTGATGATGCAAATTGACACGCGGTTCCACTCGGGCTCGCTGAACATGTTGCCGATGCCCTGGCCCTCGGCCTGGATGCGGTTGGCGGCAATCTTGTACTTGTTGATGAGCAGGTTGCGCACGGCGGCAGCACGGTCGTTGGCCAGACGCGTGTTGAGCTCAATGCTGCCTTCGGGCGAGGCATAACCCTTAATCGAGACGGTGGCGTCCTTGTGGTTCTTCAGGAAGATAGCCACGCGCTCCACGTTGGGCATTTGGTCGGCGTTGACGACACTCTTGCCCACCTTGAAGAAGACGTTGGTCTCGAGCGTTTCCACGCTATTATCGACCTCGTTTACGACCACTTCGGGACCGCGGCGCAAGCAGTCGGCGAGTTTGCCCTCGAGGTCATCGATTTGTGCGCGTGCGGCGGCGAGCTGGCGGGCTTGTGCGTCAAGGTCACCGCGCAGGTCGTTGATTTGGGCGTTGAGCACGTCGATGTCTTCCTGGGTGTACTGCTTGTCGCAGAGCACGAAGTGATGGGTGCCGTTGCTGTTGCCGAAGTGGTAGGTCAAACCGGCTTCAATCTCGACGATGGCGCGGTTGGCGTTGTAGGCGGTAGTACCACGGCTATAGCCCTGTCCCATGTACCACAGGACGGCAGGCTTGAGCGAGAGGGTCACGGCCTTGTTCTTGCCCAGGTTGAAGTTGGCGTTGGCGCCGAACTTGGAGTACCACGAGTTTTCATCGGGATATTTCACGGTTCCTTCGCCGCCCAGAATGATTTCCTCACCGGTGCGGTAAGCGTGCCACCAGCCGGCCGAAGCTACGGCCTCAAGTTCGATGGTGCGGGGAGAGCCTTTGTATCCCCACACGGCATTGGTCAGGTTCCAAGTGCCGAAGAGACCCACAAATTGATGGTCGAACCAATTGGCGCTGTGGGGTCCCCACACGCTGTGCTCTTCTTGCCAGCTCGAGGTGTTGATGGTCCACTCACCTTCCACGCCGAGGCCCCATACCGGGGTAATCTGCTTGCGGATTTCGGCACCGACGATGCCGCGTGCCGAGGGCCAGAATGCGTAGCCCTGGAAGGGGCTCACCATACCGCCCTTGATGGTGAATGAGAAGTTGTCGAGAGGCTTGCTGCCTTTCACTGTCACTTGTGCGCTGGCGGTCATCACTGTGAGAACCGCAACAGCAATAAGTAGTAATTTCTTCATTTTGTAGTTATTATTAAGATTAGGTTTTTTAATTTTCTGCAAATTTAGCAAAAAAACCTTAAGTCCCAAAAAATACCACGTTTTTTTTGGTTTTATGATGTCCTAAAACCGAAAAACAGGAACAGTTACTTGGAACCCTTACTTGTTCTCTTTGCTGCTTTGTTTAGGGCAAAAAGAAATGGCACCGTCGGTCGTTGTTCCCGGGGTGCCATTCTGTGATGGGGTAGGGTGTCGCGCCGTGGATTAACGGCGGCGTTTTGATTTCTTGTGGGTACCTGCGCTCTTGTGATTGCCGCTGCTTTTGTGGCTGCTTTGGTGCGTACTCTTGCTGCTGGCCGTGTAGCTCTTGCGCGGAGTGTAGGAGCGCGATTCGGTGTATTTGCTCTTGTTGAAAGTGAATATATCGGTGTGGGTTACGCGGTTTTCGAAATCGAAGATGGCCTCTGGATTGATGGCCACTCCCATGAAACGCGTCTCAAAGTGAAGGTGGGGACCGGTGCTGCGGCCAGTGTTGCCACTAAGCGCAATGGGGGTACCGGCTTTCACATACTGGTCGGGCTGAACGAGGAAGCGCGAGAGGTGGCCGTAAACGGTCTCAAGGCCGTTCTCGTGGCGTACAATCACGTAGAAGCCGTAACCGCCGCGTTCAAAACGAGTGAGGCGCACCTTGCCGTCGAAGGCGGCACGTACCGTATCGCCCACATTGGCTTTGAGGTCGACGCCTTTATGAACGCGTCCGAAGCGGGGGCGGTATCCGTAGTGTGAGGTCACCATGTTCCACTTAACGGGCATGACATATTTGCTCACGTCGATTTGCTTGGTGGCAGGTACTTCTGCGTTTTTCCAGGGGTTGACAATGCCGCTGTCCCAACCTTCGTTATAGATGTCGGGTTCGGGTTCGACCTCACCATAGAGGTCTTTAGCGTAACGCTGTGATTCTTCGACTTTGATTTGGTCCTTCACGCGGCTTTGCTTTGCGAGCAATTCGGCGTGGGCCTTGCGATAGTTGCTTACTGATTCACTGTTTTGAGCTTGGGCTTGCAGGTTAAAAGTCAGTGCCACCACGGCAGCGATACCCACAAGCGAAATCTTCTTTAATGTTTTGTTGAACGTCATTAATATTTTCTTTTTTGAGGTTTCAAGAAGCCCGGTATCCCAATTAAAGTAAGGTGGAGAGGGAGAAGAAAGGGGCGTCATCACTATTTTTTCGCCCAAATCAAAGGGTCGTCTCGCGACCCATGGAGCTTCTTGTCGGCCACACTATTGTGGCCTGTACATAATTTTCAACGTGCAAAGGTAGGCATTTATTTTGTAACGGGAGGCATATCGCCCGTTAAAATGTGTCAATATTTGTTCTCGTTTGCAAACGAGGCTACATGCTCATCTCGTTGGTGAGGGTTACCGAGATGGCATCGACAGCGTCGTGGAGCTCGTTGAATAGTGCCGCCACATTGGTGCTGCTCTTGGTGCGCACCATGAAGTTGATGGTGGTGATGTCGCTGGCATAGTCAAACTTGACGTATTCGTCACTAGGTCGCACGCCATGCGCCTTCATGATGTTGCGGAAGATATCGAAGTCGTCAACTATGCCGCGTGCCTTGATGCGGATAATCTTGGCTTCCCACAGGAAGTTGGTGCGCATCTCGATGCGCTCGATATTCACCAGGATGAAGATGATTAGCAGGGTGGCAACGATGGCCACGGTGAACATGCCGGCGCCCACGGCCAAGCCGATGCACGCCGCCATCCAGATGCCGGCTGCTGTGGTGAGGCCGCGTACCGACCCTTTCATCTGAATGATGGCACCAGCGCCCAAAAAGC
>JAGCUP010000001.1 GCA_017962765.1 Muribaculaceae bacterium
GGCGCGTCTCCTCGTTGACGCTCCACTCGGGACGCACCCAGCCGCCGTCCAACCAGAGGATGTCGATGTCGCCGTAGTTGTGGGTAAGCTCACGGATCTGATTGTGCGTGAATTGCTTGTATTTTTCGTAGCGCTCGGGATAGGTTGTTGGGTCGTAGTTGACGTTGCGGTCGGGGGTGGCCCATTCGTGCGCCCAGTAGTCGTCGCAGTGCCAGTCGGGTTTGGAGAAGTAGAGTCCCGTCCAGAAGCCCTTGTCGTGGAAGGCTTTCACCACCTCGCCCGTGATGTCGGCCTTGGAGCTCTTGGAGAACGGACAGCTCGCATCGACGGTGGAGTAGGAGGTCTCCCTGGTGTCGAACAGGCAGAAGCCGTCGTGATGCTTGGTGGTGAAGACGACATACTTCATGCCTGCGTCTTTGGCGGCCTCAGCCCATTTCTCAGGGTCGAAATGCTGTGGGTTGAAGGTTTTGTTGAGATTCTGGTAGTCCGTCTTGTATTGGTAATAATCCGCACCATTGCGGTTGATCCAGGGCTCGTTGCAGATCGACCACGACTCGACCACTTCCCATTGGGCATAGATGCCCCAGTGCATCATGAAGCCGAACTTCAAGTCTTGCCATTCGTGGATGCGGTTCACGATAATGGGATCGGTTTCGGGTTGTTGGTCGGTTTGGGCGATGGCGGTCATGCCAACGAGACATAACAGCATGGAGAAAAAGCACTTTTTCATGGTCAATCGGTTTTATCGCGCAAAAGTAGAAAAATGTTCAATTTTTTTTCATACTTTTGCACTAAAAATAACGCCAAACAGACTTTTACTCGGTGTCATTGTACACTCCTATGAAAAAAGTAACATACATATTATTATATGTTTTTGCAATTGTGGTGACAGCCTGCACTGGTGGCGGCGTTTCGGACGGTGGCAGGGAAAAACATGCTCCCCAGGCAGCCGATACCATCCACACCTTGCGGGCGGCGATGGGCATCTATGGCTACCAGCCTGAGCAGGCCTTGCGGATCATCGACTCGGCACTCATCGTGGGCAATATAGACGAGGTGCAGGCCGAACAGTGCCGGGCACGCATCTATGGCATGACGCTGATGCGCGAACAGATGGACTCGCTGCTTGGCGGACCTGCAGACATCCGCCTAGACTCGGCGCAATCAATAGCCATACGCCTGCTCACCAATGAATCCATCAAAGCCAGTCTGACAAGACTTCGCGATGTGTATGAGATTTTGGCTTACATCGAGCGCATGCAGAACGACACCTTGGAATGGCTTCACCGGTCACGACAGCTGATTGATGTGTGCCGTCAGATAGGTCCTGAGGCGGAGACTGACGCTCTACGTACGGAAGCGGAGATCGGCGCCGCCCTCTATGCCATGAGCCATGAAGAAGAAGGCATGGCGAAGGTTGACAGCGTGTTGACTCTGCTCAGTGACAAAGGGAAATTCAACGAGCTTGACGCCTTCATCGTCGCCTCACGACGCAAGATCACCATGCTCGGCTCGCACGACCGCTATGCCGAGACGCTGCCATTGGCCCGCTGTATCATAGAGCGGCTCGACGACTACGAGGCGCACCCAGAAAGATACCATGACGGTAGCCACCGCGAACCCAAAACCGACCAAAAACGCGCTGACTACATCCGTTTCTACCGCAGTCAGGCTCAGAACTTTATCGCTGCTGCATACGCATCATTGGGCGAACAGGGCAATATGCTCACGGCTTTCCGCCAGATTGAGGACGTTGTGCGCGAGGCCACGGCCCGGGAGCACATCGCACGCTATAACGCAATGCAGCAGCAGCTGGAGGCCGAGCGTCAGCGTGAAGCCGCACGAATGGCTAAAGAGTCGCGCAGGATGATAGGTTTTGTGAGTCTTCTGATACTTCTGTTCGCCATTTATGTCTTTGGACAATGGCGCAAGACAAATAAGCAGAATAAAATCCTTGCACAACAGATCAGAGATGCTGTGGAATACAAGGAAAAATATAGAGAACTTTCAACTCAAAACTCTAAACTTTCCACTGACTCTAAACCTTGCACTCTAAACTCTACACTCTCGGACATCGAGCTTTCAACTTACCTTTGCGACCTAATTGAAAACGAGAAGCTATATCTCAATCCTTTGTTTGGCCGTCAGACGCTCATCGACCTCACAGGTCTCTCGAAAGAGCGTATCGGTGCCGCCTTCTCGCATGGCAGCGAACACGCAAGGCTCACCACCTTTGTGCGCGAGCTTCGTTTAACCCATGCCGTCCGCCTCATGAACGAACATCCTGAAATGAGATTGGAGCAAGTGTGTTTGGCAAGCGGTTTTTCAAATACGACCTCCTTCCGTCGCAGCTTCAAGGAAAAATTCGGAATATCTCCCTCAGAATTCCGCGAAACGAAGGAATAAAGTACAGAACAATTTGTCTTTTTACCATACAATTTGTCTATGCCCGATTCTGTGCATGATTATGTATGGAGTGCTTTTGTATTTTCGCATTTTTAAATCTATAGAAATATGAAAGTGAAAAAACAGATTTTGGCCATCGTATTGATGGTAACGACATGCATGCTGGTTGTGAAGAGTAACATGGACACGTATGACCGCGTTGTGGAAGCGACTGTCAATGTCACGTTGGCAAGCGGAGAAGAAATCGAAGTGTTGGTGCGTCAGGGCATCCAGCTCTATGGCGAAGACGACGGCTCATTCCCGTTCCTGCTGAAAATTGATTGGTTGGACGACGACCAGATTTACGACGGTGCCGTTATCAATTAAGTTGATTACATTTTTCATTTGAATACTAATTACTAACTTTAAAATTCATTATTATGAGAAAATTATCTTTACTGTTCATGGCTATGGTAGCCTCATTTGCGCTACAAGCCCAGTGGACCAATGACGCGTCCACCAACACATTCATCGCTGACGCCAGCCCTGTTGACAGTGTCATAGTAGGCGAAATCCACGTTTTAACCGATGCTGAAACCGGTGACAGCTATGTCCAATGGACCTCTGGCGGTATGTATGCTACAAATGGTCATGCTCCCACATTGCAGCGTATCACTGCTGACGGCACACCGCAATGGGGCGAAAACGGCCTCCGCTTCAACCAATTCAATTTTTTGAGCTGGTCGGCAGGCGACGTTTTTACCATCACCCCTGATCATGATGTGATTAGCTGTTTCTCAACAGCCGACACAGTAACCATTGCTTTGAGACTACATCCTGATGGCACCTATCCCTGGGGCGAACAAGGTGTTCTGCTTTTCGACGGCAAAGGCGGTAGCCGTGCCGAAATCATCGCTGGCAACGACGGCGGTGCATGGGCTTTAGGCAGCGACCTCTATAACCTTTACCTGCAATACATCGAAGCCGACGGTTCGTTGAATCCTATCATCACTATCGAAAAGTACAACGATACCATAAGATCCACATACGGAAAACTCGTCCTCGCCAATGACAACAGCGTTTTCCTTACCTACGAACAAGTGTATGTTTACCCAGGTGAAAGTTCGTTAAGTGGAATCGTGGATATCCATCTCACAGGCTACACCAAAGATGGTACACAAACCGTTCCAGACACCAAATTGTTGGGTAAAGTGAACAATATAGTGACCTATACACACGAAGTTGTGCCAGACGGCTTAGGCGGTGCCTACGTGTATATTGAGGTTGGAGATAGTGAAATTCACGAGTTTAATAACATCCATGTATGCCACTACGATGCCAATGGCAACAACACCATTAGCGACACCCTTGGCGTCACCGTACACTCGGCTGACCCAGACCACGTCTATGTTGACGGCTATGCCTCTGTCGATCCTGTTTCTCACGACCTGCTCATCTCCTACTTACAGAAAAACGTATCTCAACATGAGCCAAAAATATTTGTAAACCGTATCACCGCCACAGGCGAGCGCGTTTGGGACGAAGGTGTCCTGGTTTTCGACAACCAAGGCAATCCTCTCGATATACCTATGATTTCCGCCTTTGAAGACGGCAGTGGTTTCTCTATAATCTATTACAAAGGTGATGATATACTTAGCCCCAACTCTACCATCGAGGCGATCGGTATGGACATGAACTGCAATGTGTTGTGGCAAACCACAATGAGTTCAACAGTGTATAGGAGAGACTACACAAAATCAATTCAAGGCTTCACCAATGGACAAAATGTCTATATATGGGGAGACCACCACACAGGCATTCTCTACGCCCAGAACTTCGGCGTCGACGGCTCAATGGGTTACGGCGTTAATGTCGAGGAAAACGTGGAAGAGGATGAAGAGATCGTCACGCTCGTCAGAATCATCAACCTCAACGGTCAGACGATGAACAGCATGGACGTGAAGGAACTTACCCCTGGCATCTACATCCTCCAAGGCACGAACAAGGACGGCAAGATGGTGAACAAGAAAATCGTTTTAACGAAATAATAAACCAACATGGGCATTATGCCCTCAGGCCGTCGAGGGTTTAACTCCCCCGACGGCTAGTCTTATTTATTTCACATAAGGGGCGTGAGAACGCCCCTTTTTCTTCATGGTAAATCGGTTTTATCGCGCAAAAAGAAAAAATGGTCGAGGTTTTTTGTAATTTTGCCACATGTATTTAGAAAACTATGGATAAGAGTTTGGTGAACCGGAAATGGA
>JAGCUP010000025.1 GCA_017962765.1 Muribaculaceae bacterium
GGTGAGCGGTGCCGACGTGACCGCACTCTACAACGACTTGCTTGACGGAACCGAGGTCGAAGGTATAAGCGATATCAACGGCGACGGTATAGTCAACGGTGCTGATATCACCGCCCTCTATAGCCGCCTGCTCAACAACGAGTAAAACAGATTGCGGCGAGGCACCATCAAGATATCTCGCCTCTTGAATGCGAAAACATTAATTTTTGATAATTGGTGTCCGCTAAATCCCAAGCCGTAAGTGAGGGATTTACCGGACACTAATGATTCGCAATAAGAAACTTTTGTTCTTCTGAAGACTTCTGTTTCATTAGTTACTAATTCGTCTGCAAGAGTTAAATAATCTTAAAATGGGGGGGGTAGATGAAAATATGAGTCTAAAATTGTAACTTTGCTTGCGGATATGTAAAGTCCTTTAATTAACCAAAATAGAGGATTCTGCTCAATTTTACTGCGATATTTTATTCACCATATAAATACATAAACACGAACATGAAAAGAATAGTATTGATTGTTATTGGAATACTGGTAACAGCTTCGTGCTGGGCCGTAGAATATTCCTACGTGCCGTTGGTGCGCGAGGGCGTGCAGTGGGTGAACCTGTGGCAGTGTATCAATCCTGAGAATGAAACGACGGACTATTGCATTAGTGCCTTCGAGTTTCGAGGCACTCAAGAATTCAATGGTAACACATACCACAAGCTCTATCTTTCCACCATTGATAAGAATATCGATGTCAAGGCTGTGGCCGACGAAAACGAACCCGTCGCACTGATGCGTGAAGACGATGAGGCCATTTATGCGATTATGCTCCAGACTGTTCATGGCCGGTATTTGAATGGAGATGATATGACCGAAATATTGGCTTACGACTTCAAGGAACCTTCAAACAGCTTTTTATGCAAATATTTCAATCAGCAACTATTGTCAACGACCGAAATCATGGTTGACGGTGTTAAAAGCATGAAATATGAATTCAGCTCACAAGATGTCGTCGAGCAGGTGGGCTACGACGGTGAAAATACGGTCCTGCTTCCCTTCAAAGGTGGTGTGACCGATGGCTCCTCGTTTGGCCTCGCTTTTGTTCAGAAGGGCAGCGAGATCATATACAAAGGCAAATGCTATGCCGATTTTTTGACGTTCAGTAACAACAACTATTCCTACGTGCCGCTGGTGCGCGAGGGCGTGCAATGGGTTAACCTATACTCGATGGCTTTGAAGAATTATGTCAGAGGGTATAAAGTGGCTGAGATTGTCCTTGAATTTGACGGTGTCGAGATTGTCGATGGTGTGGAGTATGCCAAACTCGTTTGTCGTGTCAATGGTAATACGAGTCGCGGTTTTAGTTCTTGCCTCATGCGCGAGAAAGATAAAGTGGTTTACCTTCGCATGAATCAAGATTGCCCTGAGGTGATACTTTACGACTTCAACGATATGACGCGTTCATGGGGCTATAGAGGCGGTAGTGAAATCGATGTCGAATTTGTGCTGGTTGATGGAAAGATGCGTAAGAAATTTAAACTCAGTTGGGTTGATGTGATTGAAGGGATTGGCGCCAACCCTTATTATTATGGTGACTTGACAAGCGGGCTGATGTTGGAGGCACCGGATGATGGTAGTCAGTATGGATTAAGCCATGTGATTGAGCATGGTGATATTGTCTATGAAGGATGTGCCCGCATATACGATATTTTATGGGGTTCGGGCGATGCTAATGGCGATGGTGTGGTTAACGGTGCCGACGTGACTGTGATATACCGCCTCCTGCTTTACGATCCCGACGAAAATCCATTCGTTGACGATTGGCCTCATACGGGTCTTTTTGGTCTTCATGCAGCTGATGTTAATCGCGACGGCTATCTCAACGGCGCCGACGTCACCGCTCTCTATAGCCGCCTGCTCAGCAACGAGTGAGACGGATTGCGGCGAGGTTCCACCAAACAATCTTTGATTATTGGTGTCCGGTAAATCCCAAGCCGTAAGTGAGGGATTTACCGGACACTAATGATTCGCAATAAAAAACTTTTGTTATTCTGAAGACTTGTGTTCTTCTGTCAACTGTCGGACAGGTAACTATTCAGCGATTCTGCTTAACTAAGACTAAAAGAGACGTTGGTCATCCAAGTCGTAGACTTGGTAATGTGCGAAACACATTGTGCGGCACTCGTCGAAGATGAGTGCCGCACTGTGTGAAAACGTGACATCCAGGAAATCGCACTTCGTGAGAAGTGCAGTTGTGGTCACTACTACGGCATATCTACGACATGCCGCCGTGAGAGCCGTATCGTCCACACAGTGCGCACCAGTTCTTCGAACTGGCACGCACAATGTGTTTCGCATATCGACAAGTCTTCCGACTTGTCTATTTATCAAACGTGGAATGCTATATCGCTGAACAGTTACTCGGAGAGGAAAAAAATATTAAAGAATGTTAAAAACGGGAGGGGTGGAACGGTAATGGTGAAAAATTCATAACTTTGCGAATATAAAGAACATGGTGTTGTCATGAGATAAGGGATTCGACTCACGGCAATGCCCACAACACCTAATAGAATCCACCCCTTGCTTATGAAGAAACTGTTACTCTTTGCCCTATGGGCACTCTTTATTGTTTGTGCCGCAAACGCCTACGATTTCAAGTCGGGCGACCTGTGCTATAACATCAATGACGACGGTGTCACCGTTACGGTAACTCGCGAAAGCAATTCTCTGAGTGGTGATGTTGTCATCCCAGGCAGTGTCACAAACGAGGGCATCACATATTCGGTCACCGCCATTGACCATAGCGCCTTTTATAAGTGTAGTGGCTTGACGAGTGTGGACATTCCCAACTCGGTCACCACCATCGGCTACTTCGCTTTTGGTTATTGCAGCGGCTTGACGAGCGTGAACATTCCTAACTCAGTCACCTACATTGACGAAGTGGTGTTCTATGATTGCAGCGGCTTGACGAGCGTGGGGATTCCTAACTCGATCACCGCCATCGGAGACCAAGCCTTTGATGGTTGCAGTGGTTTGACAAGCGTTACCATCCCTAACTCGGTTACCTCCATTGGCAACTTCGCCTTTAGTGGTTGCAGCGGCTTGACGAGTGTGACCATTCCCAGCACTGTCACCGCCATTGGCAACGGTGCCTTTGGAGGTTGTAGTGGCTTGGAATCAATTGTTGTGGAGAATGGCAATACCAACTATGACTCACGCGGCAATTGTAATGCCATTATTGAAACAGAAACCAATACGTTACATACTGGTTGCAAAAATACTATTTTCCCAAACTCTGTCACCGCCATTGGCGCAGGCGCCTTTAGTGGTTGCAGTGGTTTGACGAGTGTGACCATTCCTAGCTCTGTCACCGCCATTGGCGCAAGCGCCTTTAGTCGTTGCAGTGGTTTGACGAGTGTGACCATTCCTAGCACTGTCACCGCCATTGGCGCAAGCGCCTTTAGTGGTTGCAGTGGTTTGGAATCAATTGTTGTGGAGAACGGCAATACCAACTATGACTCACGCGGCAATTGTAATGCCATTATTGAAACAGAAACCAATACGTTACATATTGGTTGCAAAAATACCATTATTCCCAACTCGGTCCTCTCTATCGGCGGATACGCGTTCTTTGAATGCGGCGGCTTGACGAGTGTAATCATACCCAACTCCGTGACCAGTATTGGCGAATGGGCTTTCGAAGGATGCTCTGAATTAATAGACTTGACCATTGGCAACTCGGTTGCCACCATCGGTACTTATGCTTTTGATTTTTGCAACGGCTTGAAGAGCATAATCATCCCCAATTCTGTTACTGCCATTGGCGTAGGGGCGTTCAGCAATTCCATAAACTTGGAAGAAGTAACAATCTCTAAAATGGCAACTACTATTGGACAGGCGGCGTTCAATGGTTGTGAAAAGTTGAAGAGTGTGGAAATCCCCAATTCTGTTACCGTTATTGAGCCGTTTACTTTCGGCGATTGCTTTGCTTTGGAAACAGTCACCATTGGCAGCTCGGTGATGACGATTGGCGACTACTCGTTCTCAGATTGCACAAGCTTGAAAAGCGTGGATATCCCTAATTCTGTCACCACCATTGGCTACGATGCTTTCGGCCGTTGCACCAGCATGGAAGCGTTGACCTTCGGCAACTCAATCACCACTATCGGCAGTAATGCATTCGGCCGTTGTAGTAGTTTGACGAGCGTGGACATTCCCAACTCAGTCACTTCTATCGGTGAATATGCATTCAGAGGTTGTAGTGGTGTGGAGACTGTGACGATTGGAAAGTCTGTGACTACCATGGGCGATTATGCGTTCTATCAATGCGAAAACTTGAAAACAGTTATTTGGAATGCTAAAAATTGCTACTCATATTTACCGTTTTATGACGATTCAAATATCACTACGCTCAATTTTGGGAACGAGGTTGAATTAATTCCAGAACTTTTATGTTATTCGCTGGACGGTTTGGCGAATGTGACCATCCCGAGTTCAGTGGTCAGTATCGGCGATGCTGCGTTCTATGAATGCATTGGATTGGAATCAGTCACCAGTAAGGCAGACCCGGCGAAAATAAACATGGGAAGTAGTGTTTTCTATAAAGTGCCTGTTTCTACTTGTGTGCTGCGCGTGCCCAAGAAGTATATTGATACCTATCGTAATACCTACCAATGGAAGAACTTTGTGAATATCGTTGAAATTGACGAGGCACCAGGCGACATTGACGGTAACGATGTAGTGAACGGTAGCGACGTCACCGCCCTTTACAACTATTTGCTGAATGGCAACAACACAGGTGGCAACGCCGATGTGGACGGCAACGGCGTGGTGAACGGCGCCGATGTCACCGCACTCTATAATATCCTATTAAAATAGTAATATTTAGCTGACAAACAGAAAGTTGTCACAACTTTACACAATTTCCCCGAACACCTATCTTGGGTCGTTTCGGGGGGATTGTATAAATAATTATACTAGTGTCAGGATCATGGGCAGGGCAACTGATATTTCACTAATGAGACATGGTGGCCCTCTACGAGGCAAAACCCACCCCACGCCAATCACGCTGCTGAGTAATCGCCGGGTTGACTCATTTCGAGGCCTCAAGCCTCGCCCAGACCTTCGGCCTGGGATTTACCGGACACTAATGATTCACAATAAAAACTTGTGTTCTTTTGAAGACTTATGTTCTTCTGTCTTATCGCAAGGAATTGTTATTCAGTGAACTTGTGTTCTTCTTTCTTAATGCAAAAAATTACTCGCTACATGTGTCTTGTAGCGAGTAATTCCTAATTTCTCATTCCTAATTCCTAATTAAGCAAAAGGTTGTAGAGTGCGGTCACGTCGGACCCGTTGACGATGCCGTCACCGTTCACGTCGGCATCGCCGGCCACAGTGGCGTTGTCGAGCAGCACGTTGTAGAGGGCGGTCACGTCGGCACCGCTTACCACGCCGTCGCCGTTCACGTCGCCCGCTATGCTAGCATCAGCCTCATCGCCCCAGAATGCCAGTTCGGCGAGCTGGAACACATAGTTGTTGTCATCCAAGTTCTTACCGCCAATCTCGCTCACCTCGAAGCGGAAATACTGATAGGCCTGCGTGTTGTTTAGCGTGAATTTGTAGTCGGTTTGATTTTCGGTGCCCAACCCCAATTCACTGCCATTGGTAACCGACGTGAGGACGGTCCACTCGTCGCTCACGTTGGCTTTGGCATAGATTGTCCAAGCCTTGGGATTGCGCATGTAGTATTTCTTGGTATCGTTACCGGTGGTGAAGATATATCCCTCGGGAATGAACGGCACGTCGCTCTTGAAGTCAACCGAGGTGGTCTGCCAGCCACCTGAGTTATTGCACACGCACCACTTGGTGTCGCTTCTTTTGTCGAACAGCTTGGCGTAGCCTTCCACGCCCTCGTTGTCTATGGTGTTTGAAGGGATGTTGAAATTGTAAGCGGTGAGTTTGTTATAGGGCGCGAAGTTCGTGAAGTCGTCGGCGAAGTCGATGGTCATCTTAGGCAGGAACGGGACATACTGGGTTTCGTAGAGTTGGCCGCTGCCGATGTAGTAGAGTGAGAAGCCGGTGTTGGCATTTTGTCCCTCGCCCAGGAAATAGATGGCGTCGTAGCCCCTCGCCTTGGTAATCTTGACCTGGATGCCGAAGTTGTTGCCATTATAGGTATAGGGCTCGTTGAAGATGAACTTCATCTCGGTGGTGCCGTCGATGGGGACCAAAGTGCCCATGGCGGTGAGATCTGTGAGCTGGTTGCCAAACTCGGTCTGCGAAGTCTCCTTAACGCTTAGAGTGAGCGTGGGCGAGTGAAGCTCGAAGGGCTCGGCGGTATAGAACGTGAGGCTCTTGATTTTATGTCCTTTGACGGCGGCGAGTTTCTCAGCGGGATAAATTGCTTGCCCGAACGAGTTCGTCACGTTAGCCATCATGCTGCAGAAGGGCACATAGAAGTTCGTGGCGGTGCCGTCGCACACCGTGAGCTTGAGCCTGCCCTTGCAGGAGCCTGCGAGGTTCACCTGGTAGCTCTCGCCGGCACATGTGATAGTCACCGAGCCGGTGTAGTCGCCATCCTCCTCGGGTTTGAACTTGATGGGAATCTGCATCGTTTGGCCACTGGCGAGCGCACGCGGGGTGTAGTCGGTGCTGAATGGCCCGCTCAGTCCGCTGACGACGGGCGTGACCGAGGTGGAATTAATATTCTTTACATCGACGGTCAGCACTTTTTCACTGTTGGGAAGGATTTGGCCGAAGTCCAAACTCTTGGTGGTGATAAACACCTTCTCGTAAGTGAATGTGGTCTTGGGGATGAACGTATCGTAGTTGATATATTTCGGGTCGTCGCCACCGGGAAGAAACAGCGAGACGTACTGATTTATCCTCGTGCCGTGGAAATTGGTGGTGTAAGTGGTATAATCGCCGGCTTCGGTCAGCACCCAATCATACAGCAGGTTGCCGCCGGCGTAGGTGAACGGCTTGTCAAACACGATTTCTACCTCGTAAGTGTTGGGCAACGGCCCTGGCACATTGCTGGCCACCACGGTTAAGCCATCTTCTTCGAAACTGTTCCACAGTTTCGTTTTAGTTGTCGTTGCCAACGAGATGCGGCTCTTGCCACCCGACATCCACATGCCGTTGTCCCACACCACATAAAATTTCATCGAAGTGATATCGGCGCCTATCATGTCAGTGAGCATGTCGGCAGGATAGAGCACTTGCGAGCGCGAGCCCACGATGCTCCAGTACCTCGATGAAGCGTAAGGGAACCAGCTGTGTGTGTCCGTGCCGTCGGCCACGGTCAGGGTCTCTTGTGCCGCCATCGAGATTGAGGCGGCAGCCATGAACATAAGCAGAAGTTTTTTCATTTTAAGCAATAATTATGTTGTTTTGTATAATTCATTGAAGCAGCAAATTGTAGAGCGCGGTCACATCGGCACCGCTCACCACGCCGTCACCGTTGACGTCGGCATCGCCTGCCACTGTGGCGTTGTCGAGCAGCACGTTGTAAAGGGCAGTCACATCGGCACCGCTCACCACACCGTCGCCATTTACATCGCCGGCTATTTGTCCGTTGATGGCGACGAGTTGGTAGTCGAAGTAGGCTCCACCAAAGTTTTGCTCCATATAAACAGCCACCTCGTTCGTGCCTTCGCAGAATGCCGATGCCGGGATATCATAACTCTGATAGCTGTTGTCCCAATTACAGTTGTTGGGCGTATCGGTCCATCCAAGCGCATTGATGACCTCTACGTCATTGACATACACTACCATGTTGTCATCGTGCACGCAGCGGAAGATGTAGGTGGCATTCGGGTTGACCGATGGCAACTCAAATGAGCGCCTGAACCAGTAGCAGTTATACTCGCCGTACCAGTGTGAGTTGTATTTCAAACCGTTATAAGGACCATCGCTGTGGTTGGGGCTTGCAGTCGGCATGGGAATCTCTTCCCACAGGCTATCGTCAAAGTCGACGCTGGTCCATCCGGTGGGCGGATTGGGCCATACGCTCCCGTTTCGGTAGTTATGTAATGCCTTGATGGTATAAGCGTTGAGCTGCCCGTGGTCGAGCAGGACGGTTTCGTTCTCGTTCTTTCCGCACACCGAGCAGATGCCGTCCACGTAGTTGTGGTAGCCGGTGGGGCCGAAAGCCTCGGTCCTGATGGCCTTACAGTCACTGCACACGTAACGCCATTCGCCTTGCACGGCGCATGTGGGCGAGGTTATACCTTCATATTGCCACGAGTGTTGCTGCGGGTTAATCCAAATTTCACTCAGCTGCACACTGCTGGAAGCCCCTGCCGTGCAGATGAATTTGAAGTAACGGAAGAAGCGGTAGTCATTGATGGTGAAGGTCACCTCTTGCTGGTTGGTAAGCGGAACCAGCGGACAGTCGGTGCGCACATCGATATCGCTCCAAGTGTTCCTGTCGTTGGAGCCTTGCAGTTTCCAGCTACGGGGAGTGCGGCCGCTTTGGTCATGCGAGTCGTTGGCGGTGACAAGGCTATATTGTGTCACAAACGTTTTGCTGGAG
Organism: Muribaculaceae bacterium; assembly: GCA_017962765.1. Classification (GTDB taxonomy): domain Bacteria; phylum Bacteroidota; class Bacteroidia; order Bacteroidales; family Muribaculaceae; genus Sodaliphilus. Next base: position 8,522 of record JAGCUP010000025.1, read on the forward strand.
GCTTCCATGACTATCCAGAGCTCGCTGGCATTCCCGAAGAATTTGGTCTCGGCGTTGTTGTCGATGAGGTTTTTGGCCGTTTCGTTGCTGTTATAGCTCGTGCCGCCTTCAATAAAGGAGTATCCCACACCGTATATGTCGTAGCGTGTGGGGGAACTGGTGGTGCCGCCGCTTTCTCGTTTCACAAAGATGGCCTCAAAACATCCATCGGTGTCGTTGCCGCTTGTGGCATACGATGACAATACGTTGAATTCGGTATCGTAATACAGATAGACTTTCATGCCATCCTCATCGATGTGGAACAGGTAGAAGGTGTTGTCGGTGCGATACTTGTAAAAGACCAAATAGGGGCTATCGGCTCCAAATAAAACACCTTGATCTCCGAGATAGGTTTTTGTCTGTTTATTATATATCTTATAACCGCTGTCGTTGTCACCCACAAAACACCACAAATCGGCATCTGTCATCTCTGAACTTGTGCTTACTGTAGCTCTGCGCTCGTCCGCAGCTACTGATAGAAAGTAGCCCTCGGTTTGGATGTTGTACCAGCAGGTGGTTGATAGGCTCGGGTCGGTGGTCGGCTCAAAGGGTAGGGCGTATGCCATACTCGCATACAGCATGGCCATGACGATGAATAAAGCGCGACCGAAATGTGCTAAGCGAAGGTGTGAAGTCTGCATAAGCGTATGAACAATTTTCAAAAAATGTTAAAAATATATTGTTAAAACTTAAATTTGATGCAAAGTTATATATATTTATGTTGACCACCAAAATTCTTGCGCGAAAGTTGGTGTCATTTATGTAAAATGCAACCAGTTTGTGCAAAAAGTAACCGATTCGGGTTAAAGCAAAAAATAATATTCTTATGTTCTTTTGAAGACTTATGTTCTTCTGTCCTCTGGCGAATAATTCCTAATTGCAACTAATTCCTAATTAATCAGTAAGTTTGCGGTAGCGGATGCGGGTGGGCTCTTCCTTGCCGAGGCGCTTGAGTTTGTTTTCCTCGTATTCGCTGTAGGACCCCTCGAAGAAAAAGACGTTCGAGTCGCCCTCGAAGGCCAGGATGTGTGTGCAGATGCGGTCGAGGAACCAGCGGTCGTGGCTGATGACGACAGCGCATCCGGCAAAGTCCTCCAAGCCCTCCTCGAGCGCGCGCAGCGTGTTCACGTCGATGTCGTTGGTGGGCTCGTCAAGCAACAGCACATTGCCCTCCTCTTTGAGTGCCAGCGCCAGTTGCAGGCGGTTGCGCTCGCCGCCCGAGAGCACGCCGCACAGCTTCTGCTGATCAACGCCGGTGAAGTTGAAGCGTGACAGGTAGGCGCGCGCATTCACGTCGCGTCCTCCCATGCGCAGCAGTTCCACGCCGCCCGAAATCACGTCATACACGCTCTTGTTCGGGTCGATGCTCGTGTGCTGCTGGTCCACATAGACGGCCTTCACCGTCTCGCCCACTTCAAAGGTGCCGCTGTCGGGCTTCTCCATGCCCATGATGAGGCGGAACAGGGTGGTTTTGCCGGCGCCGTTGGGCCCGATGACGCCTACGATGCCGTTGGGCGGCAGCATGAAGTTGAGGTCGTCGAAGAGGAGTTTGTCGCCAAACGCCTTCGCCACATGTTGCGCCTCGATGACCTTGTTGCCCAGGCGGGGACCGTTGGGGATGAAGATTTCGAGTTTCTCCTCCTTCTCCTTCACCGTCTCGTTGAGCAACTTGTCGTAGCTGTTAAGGCGCGCCTTGCCCTTGGCCTGGCGGGCCTTGGGTGCCATGCGCACCCACTCCAGCTCACGCTGCAGCGTCTTGCGCCGCTTGCTCTCGGTCTTCTCCTCCTGGGCCAGTCGCTGCGTCTTCTGTTCCAGCCAACTGCTGTAGTTGCCGCGCCAGGGGATGCCCTCGCCGCGGTCCAGTTCGAGAATCCATCCCGCCACATGGTCGAGGAAATAGCGGTCGTGGGTCACGGCAATCACCGTGCCCTCGTAGCGCTGCAGGTGTTGCTCGAGCCAGTCGATGCTCTCGGCATCGAGGTGGTTGGTGGGCTCGTCGAGCAGCAGCACGTCGGGTTTTTGCAACAGTAGGCGGCACAAGGCCACGCGGCGGCGCTCGCCACCGCTCAGGTGCTCGGTGAGCTGGTCGCCGTCGGGGCACCGCAGCGCGTCCATGGCGCGCTCGAGTCGGCTGTCGAGGTTCCACGCGTCGGTGGCGTCGATAATGTCCTGCAACTCGGCTTGCCGCGCAAACAGCTCGTTCATCTTGTTGGGGTCCTCGTAGTATTCGGGCAGCCCGAACTTGAGGTTGATGTCCTCATATTCCTTGAGCGCGTCGACGACAGGCTGCACGCCTTCCTGCACCACCTCGCGCACCGTCTTCGTCGGGTCGAGCTGCGGGTCCTGCGGCAGGTAGCCCACGGTGTATCCGGGCGCGAATACCACCTCGCCCTGATAGCGTTTCTCAATACCGGCGATAATCTTCATCAGCGTCGACTTTCCCGAGCCGTTAAGACCGATGATGCCTATCTTCGCCCCGTAGAAAAACGAGAGATAGATGTTCTTGAGAATCTGTTTCTGGTTCTGCTCGATAGTCTTACTCACGCCCACCATCGAGAAAATAATCTTTTTGTCGTCAACTGTTGCCATAATCGTCGTTTTTGAAATAGATACACAAAGTTACAACAATTTCCCCACACGGGAAAATATAATATTCATTACAATATCCTGTCGGCGATGATGCCAGGAACGAAGTTCAGTCCGTTATGGTCGCCGTGGTAGGTGATGTTGGCCACGAAGCGATTGTTGATGTTTTCCTCGTTGCCGAAATTGTTGAGTGCAGCGATACTGATGGGCTTCTCGAGGCTTTTGTATTTGCACTCTATCGCCGCAGTGCGCAGCGCGCCTTGTACCACAAAATCGACTTCGGTGCCGTTTGTCGTGCGGTAGAAATAGATTTTATCGTCGGCTTTGCGTTTGCGCCACAACTCAAGCAGAATTTCGTTCTCAAAGATGGCGCCGTTGTCGGTACGGAAAGGCATCTCGCTAAAACTGCCGTAGATGATGTTCCTTAGTCCCAAGTCGCAGAAATACACCTTTTTCATTTTCCCTATTACTTTGCGCCGATTGGTGTAATAGGGCTCTATGAGTTTGATGATATACATTTGTTGCAACAGGTTGATGTAACTCTCACATTCCGAGTAAGGCAATCTGCTCTCGCGGCTTAGCTCGTTCACGTTCACAAGGTTGCCAATTTGGGCCCCCAACAACCTGAGAAGTCGGTTGAAGCCTACAAAGTGCTCGTTGGCGACATAGCGCCTCACGTCGTGCAGCAGGTAGGTTTGATAGATGTCGTTGAGCAACTCGGCCTTCTCGTCGGTATTGCTGGTCAATGCCACGCGGGGCAGACCGCCATAAATCATATATTCTTGAAAGGCGAGGTGTAGTTCGCGGGTCAAGGCGGAGTCACCGGGGGCGAGGAGACTTTGTTGTAGTTGGTGCAGCTTTTCGTCCTTGAAGAGCAAGAACTCGGCAAATGAGAGCGACAATACTTCAATCACACGCACCCGTCCGGCTAGCGACTCGTCGAGTCGTTGCTGAATATCGAGGCTGGAACTGCCCGAACACAGGATTTTGAGTTTGTCGTGTTTGTCGGAGAGCAGTTTCAGCATAGTGGCGATGCCGTTGATGAACTGGAACTCGTCAATCATCAGCATTCCGTCCAAGTCGGCATTCAAATTATTGCGAAGATATTGCTCGATAGTGTCGAGATGCCCAAACAGCGCCGCCACATCGGGGTCTTGGCCGTTAAGGAAAAGGGAATTTTTGAACCCTTCGGTGGGGTACATCTTCATGATGGACGTTTTCCCCACTTGCCTGGCGCCAATAAGCACCACGATGGGCAACGACTTGAAAGCTGTCTCAATCCTCTTTTTATAAATGTCGCGCGGTATCATATTGAAATTAAAATTAGATTGCAAAAGTAGGTTTTTTTCTGGAAACTCACAAAAATTCCTATGATTTTTTATGAAAATTCCGAAAAATTCCTATGATTTTTTCAAGCCCACCCACGTTTGTGAGACAGCGTGGCCGTCGTCGGGCCCTTGCTGCTCAAGGAGAAAAACTGTAAACTGTAATCTATAAACTACCTCACAGGTAACGGGCGGTGACCGAAGTGGGGGACTGGGGCAGGTCGGTGGGCGGACCGGAATAGATGATGCGGCCGCCGTCGTCGCCGGCGCCGGGGCCCAGCTCTATCACGTGGTCGGCGGCCTTGATGAAGTCGGTGTTGTGTTCCACCACATAAACGGTGTTACCCTCGTCCACCATGCGGTTGAATAGGTCGATGAGGTGATGCACGTCCTTGAGGTGCAGGCCGTCGGTGGGCTCGTCGATGACAAAGATGCCGCGCTGCCCGCCGCGCTCTACGGGCGAGGTGTAAGGCTGCAGGTAGGAGGCAATCTTCATGCGTTGCAGTTCGCCGCCCGAGAGGGTGCTGAGCGCCTGGTTCAGGTGCAGGTAGTCGAGCCCCACGGCGATGAGCGGCCGCAGCTTCTCCTCGACGGGTGTGCCGGCGAAAAATTCGCTGGCGCGGCGCACCGAGAGGTCCATCACCTGGGCGATGTTCAGTCCATCGACAGTGTATTGCAACGCTTCACGCGAGTAGCGCAGCCCGTCGCATGCCTCGCAGGTGGTCTCGATGTTGTCCATGAACGCCATCTCGGCGATGACCACGCCTTTTCCGCCGCACACGGGGCATCCGCCCTTGCCGTTGAAGGTGAAATACTGCTCCTTCATCTTGTGGGCGCGGGCAAAGTGCTTGCGGATATCGGGTGCCACATCCATGTAGGTGGCGGGTGTGGAGCGTAGGCTGGCACCGATGTTCTTTTGGCTGATATAGACGATGTTGCCGTGCTCGCGACGGAAACACTCCATGAGCGAACTCTTTCCCGAGCCCGCCACGCCGGCCACCACGGCCAGCACGCCCAGTGGCAAGTCTATCGTCACGTCCTTGAGGTTGTGCAGCGACGCGCCGTGCAGGGCGAAGGTGCCCGACGGCGTGCGCGGCGAGGTGTTGAACGCCCCTTTGCGGCTCAGCATCTGGCCCGTGCTGGTGCCGCTATGGAGCAGCTCATCGTAGTTCCCCTCAAAAATAATCTGTCCGCCGCGGCTGCCCGGCCCAGGGCCGAGGTCCACGATGTGGTCGGCGATGGCAATCATCTCCTTGTGGTGCTCGACGAGCAACACGGTGTTGCCGGCGTCGCGCAGTCGCCGCACCGAGAGTTTCATCTTCTCGATATCGTGGTCGTGAAGGCCCGTGCTGGGTTCGTCGAGGATATAGAGCACGTCGGCGAGCGACGAATTGATATACTTGGCGATTTTGCAACGCTGCGCCTCGCCGCCCGAGAGCGTGCCCACGCCACGGTCGAGGCTCAGGTAGCCCAGGCCTATCTCCTCGAGGGCGGTAAGCCGCGCGCCGATGGCTTTTTTGAGGTCGGCGGCGAGCGGTTGGGTGAGCGACTGTACCCATTCGTTGAGCCGCGTGATCGACATGGCGCTCACGTCGGCGATGTTCTTGCCGTTGATTTTACACGAGAGTACACGCGGGCTCAGGCGCGTGCCGCCGCAGTCGGGGCAGGGGCCCATGTGCAGCATGGGGTTGAGCACGGCGGCATGGAGCAGCCCTTCCTCTGAATTGATGATGCTGCGGTACATGCGCGGGATGATGCCCTCATATTTTGCCGTCTTGGGCCAGTTTGACGGCGGGTTCTTGAGCCTGATTTGCGGGCTGTTCAGGAACAGGTCCAGCTCCTCGGGGCTATAGTCCTTAATTTTCTTGTCGAGGTCGAAGAGACCGCTATGGGCATAGCGTATCCAGCGCCAACCGCCCTTACCGAAGGCGATGTAGTGGATGGTGTCTTCGTCGTTGAGGCTCTTGTCAAAGTCGATGAGCTTGTGGATGTCGAGCTCGCGTATCTCGCCCAGGCCCGAGCAGCGTGGACAGCTGCCTTCGGGGTGGTTGAAACTGAACGATTCGGCATAGCCCACCCACGGCTCGCCTACGCGCGAGAACAACAGGCGCAGCAGCGCCGCGATGTCGGTATAGGTGGCAACCGTCGAGCGGGAGTTCTGCGCCGGCTTCTTCTGGTCGATGACGATGGCGATGGGAAGGTTCTCAATGGCCTCCACATGCGGGCGACCATATTTGGGCAGGTATTGCTGCACAAACGACGGGAAAGTGTCGTTGAGTTCCCGCCGCGACTTGGCGGCGATGGTATCGAGCACCAGTGAGCTCTTCCCCGAACCCGACACGCCGGTGAACACCGTGATTTGGTGTTTGGGAATCTCGAGCGACACGTCCTTGAGGTTGTTTTCCCGAGCCCCGCGTATGATAATTTTATCAGTATTCATCAATTTCAACTTAATTGAGTGCAAAGGTACCACTATTTCTTCAATAATGAAAACATGGCCACGTTAGTCAGCGTTTCGTGCGGTTTAGCCGAGTGCAATCCATGATATTTGCTTGCTTTTCTTTGCATTTGGCTTAAAATATTGTAACTTTGCGACATAATTTTATTAACATGAATCTATTAATTATCTTAAAAACGAAATAGCCTTATGAATAAAATTACCCGCATTTTTGCAGCAATAGCCTGCATAGCAATGTGTTATGGTATGGCATTCGCTGAAACGAAGAGCGTGAACTTCACCTTCAACACGGCCGAAGGGCTGCAGGAAATGGGCATCACAATCCCCACATCGGGCAACAAGAGTTCGCTGCCCTCCGAAATCCGCAAAAACGACATCCGTCTCGTGCCGGGCTCAACGCCACCCTTTGTTACCTATTACAACAACGGCTACACCTTCTATAGCCGCAGCGGCGAGAGTTTCTCTTTTATGGGCGACGATGGGGTCTCCATCACCAAGGTGGAGTTCAACGGCATGTACTCAGCACAGCGATTGACGGCCGACCCTGCCGGATTTGACAGTGGCAATACCTACTGGAGCGGTTCGACCAACAGTGTGACCTTCACGGGCACTGGCGGCAACACGTTGTACTCGATGACCGTGACCTACGATATTGTTAACGTCAGCAATCCCGGTGACGTGAACGGCGACGGCGTGGTGAGCGGCGCCGACGTGACAGCCCTCTACAACTACCTGCTCAACAACACCCAGGTGAATGGCAACCCCGACGTGAACGGTGACGGCGTGGTGAGCGGCGCCGATGTGACCGCCCTCTACGAAATCTTGTTTAATGGTCCGAGCAACATTCCGGCACCCACTTTCAGCCTGCCCTCGGGCTCGGTAATTTACGGCTGGCAAGATGTAACCGTGACGGGGCCCGCCGGCAGTTATATCTACTACACGACCGACGGCTCGACTCCCACGCTCACCAACTACTTCAATATAGCGCTGTCGCCTTATAATGTTACCGTAGGCGTTACGATGACACTAAAGGCTATCGCCGTGGTCAATGGCAAGGCGAGCCCGGTGGCCACCGCCACCTATACCGTGCTGCCCAGCGACGGTAACAGCAACCGCAACTCGCTGTCGAGCAAGTTCAACGCTTCGAAGTATATGTACCGCCTTGAGTGGCCACACATCAAGGAGAGCGGCAGCCAAACGTGGCTGGCAAAGACCGAGCCGGAATATGGCGTGGATTACCAGGTGGAATGGGACAACAGCCTCAAGTCCAATCGTTTCTCTTGCTACTATCTTGACAATAAGAACACGGCAAATAATGTGACCCGTTTCGATGACTTCAGGGAAGACGAGGAAATACCTCAGGCCTATCGTTCCACGTTGCGAAATTACAGCGGCAGCGGATATGCCCGCGGGCACCTGTGCCCAAGCGCTGACCGCCTCGCCAACGAGGAGCAGCAGTCGCTCACCTATCTCTTGAGCAACATCCAGCCCCAGTGGCAGGAACACAATGGCGGACAGTGGATGTACCTCGAGGGCGACGTGCGCAAGTGGGCCAACCGTTGCGACACCCTCTATGTAGTCAAGGCGGCCACCATCGACGACATTACTCTCAACGGCAATACCGAGAGCGGCTACTACAATACCACTTACAATGGCACATACTATAGCGACCTCCGCTGCAAGGGGGTGTTGCCAGTGGCGAAGTATTTCTACATGGCCCTGCTTGCTTACAACCGTAGCTCGAATACCTATTACGCTATGGGCATATGGACCAAGCACTACAACAACGGCACCACCGGAGCCAGCGGCAGCGGCACCTACGATTGGCCTGTCATCTACAGCGAAAGCGCCGAGTATATCACTATCGACGAACTCGAGCAGCGCACGGGCCTCGACTTCTTCTGCAACCTGCCCGACGACGTCGAGAACACCGTCGAGGCCACACTCAACACCACCTGGTGGTCCCGCGGCGCCTCCCTCAACCGCTAGCCCCCGCAACCTCAAAGATAAACGCGTTACCGCCGACCACACCGACCCGTGGCCGGCGGTAACCCGTTAATAATAGTCTAATTGGATTCATTTTGACGTGATTGCTGCGACAAATGGGGCCGCGGAATTTGGTGCTTCGTGGTTTTTTTGCTAATTTTGTGCTCAATAACTGTTGAATCATCATTATATGGCCGAGAACGACATAGTTATATACCAAACCGAAGACGGGCAGACACGAATCGACGTTCGCCTCGAAAACGACACCGTTTGGCTCTCACAAGCTCAAATGGCTGAATTGTTTCAGACAGACAGGACTTCTATAGTTCGTCATATCAATAATATTTATAAAGTAGACGAACTGGAGCGTGAAGCAACCTGTGCAAATTTTGCACAAGTTCAAATAGAAGGTCAAAGACGAGTTCAGAGAAAGATACCTTATTTTAATCTAGATATGATTATCTCAGTAGGGTATCGTGTTAATTCAAAACGAGGAATAAAATTCCGTCAGTGGGCAAACCGAGTCCTAAGAGACTATCTTGTCAAAGGGTTTGCGGTGAACGACCGCATCCGTTGCGAGCAGGTGGGAGAGTTGCGACAGTTGGTGAGCGTGTTAGGACGCACTATCCTCAGCCAGCCGTTGTTGTCGACCGAGGACGGGCAGGCGCTCTTTGATGTCGTCACAGACTATGCTCACGCCCTCGACACCCTTGATGACTATGATTACCAGCGACTGAAAATCGGAGAAACGACGCTCGAGGATAAGTTCCGCGCCACCTACGACAATGCGATGCAGGCAATCGAATCTTTGCGTCAGAAGTTTGGCGGCAGCACCTTGTTTGGCAACGAGAAAGACGACTCGTTCAAGAGCAGCATAGGGCAAATCTACCAGACTTTCGGTGGTCAGGAACTCTATCCCAGCGTGGAAGAGAAGGCCGCCATGCTGTTGTATCTCGTGACAAAGAATCACTCGTTCAGCGACGGCAACAAGCGCATTGCCGCCACGCTATTCCTGTGGTTCCTCAACAACAACGGCATCCTCTATCGTGCCGATGGCACTAAGCGCATCGCCGACAATACTCTGGTCGCACTTACGCTTATGATAGCCGAAAGCCGCACCGACGAGAAAGACATCATGGTGAAAGTTGTAGTAAACCTCATCAACCAAAACAATTAGCGAGGTGTTTTGACGCGATTGCTGCGACTAATGGCTGCGTGGAATTTGGTGCTTTGTGGGTTTTTTGCTAATTTTGTGGCCTAAACCAAACGTTACATTTATCACTATGACAAATCAAGAAAACGAGAAAGCGATAAGGGCCATTGTGAGCTCTTTCGTGGAAGCATACGCTTCGGGCTTTTCCGATCGCCACATTTCAGAGAAGTTCGATGCTGATGGGACTATTAATATGAAGATACACAATGTGTTTATTGCAGCTTTGGGCCCCAGTATTCAGTTTTATTCAGCATTGGTTCGTTCTCTTGATAGTTCCTTAGGAAATATGCTTGAAAAAATGGCAATCAAAATAGCCTCACTTCATTATTTGGTTAGTAGAGAGGTTAGTGGCCCACTGCACAAAGAGCAGACAGATTTCATAGCTGAACTGTTGGAGCAATATAAACGACACGCCAAACATCCTTCGTTAGATGACTATAAAGACATCCACAAAAAAATTGGAGTCTCAACCGAAAAACGTCACGATAGTGATTACTACCTCATTGACGAGGAAACGGGTGTCCATTATCTGATAGAGTTAAAAATCGGTGGTGATCTCGACAACAAAAAGGCACGAAGTGAAAAAGAAGCATTGCTTGAGCAGTATTGTATTCTCCGCAACAACATAGGAGAGGATGCTCACGTCAAAATCCTTTTTGCAACAGCATACAACCGATATGGAGAAGGAAATGACTGGAAGCAAAGTCGCGTACTTCAGTTTTTCTCCAAAGACGAACTATGTATCAGCAAAGACTTTTGGAATTTGGTGAGTAAAAGCGAAAGAGGATATGATATTGTCATTGACGAGTATAAGAAAAATGCACACCTTATTAATGAAGCTATTGAAAGAATAAAATCTATCTATCTTCCTTAAACTTTTTTGAAATTATGATTAGCCCGGAATGGAAGAAATCATTGCTGTGTGGGGACAGTCGAAATATCTTAAAAAAAATTCCCGATAATTCGATAGACTTCATATTTACAGACCCACCATATAATCTGGGGCAACATTCTACCGGAAACATCCCCTTAGTGGGGAGAACGCCTATGAATAATGATGTCGCTAAATGGGACATGATAGACTTTGACCCCGAGGAATGGGCAGAGGATTTTATTAGAATTCTTAAGCCCAAGGGTAACTTGTTTATTTTTACTTCCTACAATAAAATCGGGGATTGGTATGGGTGCCTAGATCACCGTTTTGACACAACCAACTTTATGATTTGGCACAAGACTAATCCTGCGCCTAAAATCTATAAGGCCGGCTTCCTCAATAGCTGCGAAATGATTTTCACTTGTTGGAACAAGGGTCATACATGGAACTTCATCTCACAAAGAGAAATGCACAATTTTATTGAAAGCCCTATATGTATGAAGCCTGAAAGGCTTTCTGCCCCCAAGCACCCTACCCAAAAACCCTTGTCGGTCTTAAAAAAGATTATCACCATAGCATCGAATGAGGGTGATATCGTTCTTGATCCTTTCATGGGCGTAGGTTCAACTGGTGTTGCGGCTCTTGAATTGGGACGAAGGTTTATTGGTATAGAGCTTGAGCATGAATATTTCAATGCAGCGAAACAACGATTAAACCAAGGTGTGCCAAAATCTTTTGATTACAATGTGGCTATGGCCCAAGACACACCACGAGATGCCTATGGGAAAGAGAAAGAGTTACTAGACACCCTTGAATTGTTGTCAATTCATTCAAAGAATAACATTTTTGTCTCATGACGTTAGAGAGGAATAATACAACACTGTCTCCTATAATCAAATGGGCAGGAGGTAAAGAAAAAGAGCTACCTCATATTTTACCATGCTTCCCGGACACATTCAATCGTTATATTGAGCCTTTTGTGGGTGGAGGTTCAGTGTTTTTAGCCACAAATTCCTTACGATACTTCATCAATGACCTTTCAGACGAACTGATTGCATTGTATCGATGTATAGCTACTCAAGAGTTTTCTTTTTTCAATTATTGTCATGAAACAGCGGCAGCTTGGGACAATGCGACAACGTTCGCAAGAGGAAACAATAATTTATTTGATAAATATTTAGATTTTAGGAAAGGCCAAATTAACTCTGACGGAATCAAGGTTTTCATCAAAAATTTTTGTGATAGGGAAAAACCTAAAATACAATCAATTGTTTCAGGAATTTCTTTTAGTATCGATTATAACGTTTTACGGAGTGAGATCCAAAAGAACCTTACCCGAAAGATTTTGCGAATGAAGGAGTTGGAAAAGCAAAGACATCTGTTGCCCGACGAAGACATTATCGACAATATTGAGACAGCAATAAAAAGTGCCCTGTATATGTTGTTGCGCCATCAATACAACGAGACTAAGGACAATGCTCAATCACCGGAGCATGTTGCGCTTTTCTTTTTTATTAGGAACTACTGCTATAGTGGTATGTTCCGTTATAACGATAAGGGAGACTTCAACGTCCCTTATGGGGGTATGGCTTATAATGGGAAACGACTCGAGAAAAAAATAAATTACTATAAGAACAATAAGCTAATCTCACAATTAAATCGAGCCTCGTTCTATAATCTTGATTTTGAAGAATTTTTAATTCGTGTAAAGCCCCAAAGGAATGATTTCGTTTTCCTTGACCCTCCTTACGACTCACAATTTAGCACTTATGCCCAAAATGAGTTTTCACGTGCTGACCAAGAGCGTTTAGCTGGATATTTGTTGAACAAATGCAAGGCAAAATGGCTATTAATTATCAAAAACACCGATTTTATTTATAATCTTTATAATAAGGAAGGTGTCAATATGAAATCATTTGACAAGAAATATCAAGTTAGTTTTATGAATCGAAATGATAAGGCCACGACTCATTTGTTGATTTCTAATTATTGAATCAATCCCCTTCTGCGCTCTTTTGTGGGGGAATTTGGTGCTTCGTGGTTTTTTTGCTAATTTTGTGGCCTGAACCTAACGAGACCACAGAAATATGGCAATTGAAATTAGAGAAATCAATCCGCTGAAGCGCCGCGAGCTGCTGCGTTTCGTGCATTTTCCCATCGACACCCTTTACCGCGACAACACATGCTACGTGCCGTCGCTGGTGAGCGACGAGATGGGTACGCTCGACCCGCGCGTGAACCCGGCCTTCGACTTTTGTGAGAGCATCTACTTTATGGCCTACCGCGACGGCAAGCCCGTGGGTCGCATCGCAGGCATCATCAACAGCGTGGTGAATGAGCGCATGGGCAAGCGTGAGGGGCGCTTCGGTTTTGTCGATTTCATCGACGACAACGAGGTGGTTGATAAGCTCATCGAGTCCGTCGCCGCTTGGGCGCGCGACAAGGGCATGACGCAGCTCACGGGTCCGCTGGGCTTCACCGACATGGACCCCGAGGGATGCCTCGTGGAAGGCTTCGGCGAGTTGAGCAACCAGGCCACGATTTACAACCACGCCTACTACTCGGCGCAGTTTGAGCGTCTGGGCTTCAAGAAAGATGTCGACTGGATAGAGCTGAAAATTCAAGTGCCTGACGCCGTCCCCGAAAAGATGTCGCGGGTGAGTGCCATCGTCAAGCGCCGTTTCGACGTTGATAACGTACACTACACGTCGCGCAAGAAGTTGGTGGCCGACTATGGTGATGCCATCTTCAAACTCATCAATAAGGCCTACGACACGCTTTTTGGCTACTCTCCGCTGACGCAGAAGCAAATCGACCACTACATCAAGATGTACTTGCCGTTCCTGCCGCTCGACGACATCTCGCTCATCGTCAAGAACGAAGACAAGACGCTCATCGGCGTGGGCATCGCCATCCCCTCGCTGTCGCACGCCCTCATCAAGTGCCGCGGCCGCCTCTTCCCCATGGGTTGGTACCACTTGCTCAAGGCATTCAAGGGCAAAAACCATATCGTGGACCTGATGCTGGTGGCCGTCGACCCCGAATACCAGAACAAGGGCGTGAACGCGCTGCTGTTCACCGACCTCATTCCCAGCTTCATCAAGCACGGTTATAAATGGGCCGAGAGCAACCCCGAACTGGAACTCAACAACAAGGTGCTCCAGCAGTGGGACTACTTCGAGCGTGAGCAGCACAAGCGCCGCCGCGCCTACACCAAACCGATTTAAACGACAATCTTCAAAAAAGAATAACCTCCATCATGATTTCAATCAACCACCAGGCCGTGCTGGGCACGGTAAGCGAGAACGATATCCTGGCTTTGCGCCCCGCGGCGCAGGCCGCAGTACAAACCCTCGAGGGCGGCACGGGCGCCGGCAACGACTTCCTGGGCTGGCTCCATCTGCCCAGCTCCATCGATGCGGCGATGCTCGACGACATCGAGGCTACGGCCCGCACGCTGCGCGCCCAGTGCGACTATGTGGTGGCCATCGGCATCGGCGGCAGCTACCTGGGCGCGAAAGCCGTCATCGAGGCCCTCGGCGACAACTTCGCTGCCTACAAGCCTTCGGTGGGCGCCAAGGTGGTGTTTGCCGGTAACAACATTGGAGAGGACTACCTCTACGACCTGATGAAATTGCTTGACGGCAAGCGCTTCGGCATCGTCGTCATCTCGAAGAGCGGCACCACGACCGAGCCCGCCATCGCCTTCCGCCTCCTCAAGGAGAAGTTGGAGATGCAAGTGGGTAAGGACGCCGCTTCGAAGCTCATCGTCGCTATCACCGACGAGAAACGTGGCGCATTGCGGTCACTGGCCACCGAAGAGGGCTACAAGACTTACGTCATCCCCGACAACGTGGGAGGCCGATTCTCGGTGCTCACCCCCGTGGGCCTGCTGCCTATCGCCATCGCTGGCTTCGACATCAAGGCGCTGGTGGCCGGTGCCGTAGATATGGAACGCGGCGACGAAAGCTTGGTGCTTGACTATGCCGCCACGCGCAACGCCCTGTATCGCGCCGGCAAGAAGATTGAAATCCTGGTCAACTTCAACCCGTCGCTGCATTATCTCGCCGAGTGGTGGAAACAGCTCTACGGCGAGAGTGAGGGCAAGGACCACAAGGGCATTTTCCCCGCCAGCGTTGATTTCACCACCGACCTCCACTCGATGGGACAGTGGGTGCAGGACGGCGAACGCACCATCTTCGAGACCGTCATCACGGTGGAGAACCCGCGCAACAAGGTGGTCATCCCCAGTGACAAAGACGACCTCGACGGCCTCAACTACATTGCCGGCAAGCGCGTCGATGAAGTCAACAAAATGGCCGAGCTGGGAACGCGACTGGCACACGTCGATGGTGGAGTTCCCAATATCGTCATTACCCTGCCCGCACTCGATGAGCGCTCGCTGGGACAGCTCATCTACTTCTTTGAGAAAGCCTGCGGCGTGAGCGGATATGTGCTGGAGGTCAACCCCTTCAACCAGCCCGGCGTTGAGGCCTACAAGAAGAATATGTTCGCCCTGCTCAACAAGCCAGGATACGAGGCCGAGAGCGCGGCAATACAAGCGAAATTGTAACCACAGATAATGGCGCAAGGGCCTATAGGCAACATCCCCGCACCGCCTACGAGGCTGGTGGCGACAGTGGGCAACTTCGACGGCGTCCACCGCGGCCATCTTCACCTAATAGAGCGGGTGAAACGCGAAGCCGGGGAACGTGGCCTGACAAGCGCCGTTATTACCTTTGCCAACCATCCCTCAAGTGTGCTGCACCCCGAAAGGCCGGTGCAGCTGCTGTGGGATATGGACGGTGAAGAGAAAAAGCGTGCCCTGGCGGCCACCGGCGTTGACCGCATAATATGGCTCACGTTCACGCCCGCCATGGCGGCGATGAGCTCGACACAGTTCGTCGAGTGGCTGCACCGCGAGTACGGCGTCGATGTGCTTGTCATGGGTTATAACCACACCTTGGGGCACGACCGTGGCGCCAACCTGCGTGCTGCCGCCACGCCGCAGGGTGTCGAAATTGTCGAGGCTGACGAATATTGCGGTGAGGGCGCTCCCGTGAGTTCCTCTATCATCCGTGACCTCATTGCGCATGGCGACGTGAAAGCGGCGGCCCGCAAGTGGGGACGTCCCGTGACGCTCAACGGCACCATTGTTGATGGCCACAAGAATGGCCGTCTTCTCGGATTCCCCACGGCAAACATTAGGCATCGCGTCGGCCAGTTGTGGCCGCCCACGGGTGCCTACGTCGCGCGCGTCATTCTCAGCGACCCCAACAGCGGCCCGCAAGGTCCCTTCGGCGGTATGGTGGGCATCACGCGCCGCCCCACGGTCACTGGCGGTGATACCGGCGTTGTGGGCGCCGAGGTTCACCTCTTTGACTTTGACTGCGACATTTATGGCCACGAGGTGTGCATCGAGTTACTCGACTATCTCAGGCCCGAGCGACATTTCGCCAGTATGGAAGAGTTGCAGCATCAGTTGGCCACCGACCGCGACACCTCGCTCGCCATTCTTGCCCAGCAAGGGCTAATGTGTTCAGGAAAACTACCTTTTAACCACAACCAATAAGCAACATTAACAATGGAAGTTATCAACCTTTGTGACAACAACTCGCTCGTGGGACAATTCATGAGCGAACTTCGCAACAAGGACTTGCAACAAGAGCGTTTCCGTTTCCGCGCCAACATCCAGCGCTTGGGCCAAATCATGGCCTATGAAATCTCGAAACGCATCGAGTACAAAACCATTGAAACCATCACGCCGCTCGGCGTGGCGAAAACCAACGTCATCAGCGACCGTGTGGTGCTCGCCACCATCTTGCGTGCCGGTCTTCCCTTCCATGAGGGCTTCCTCAGCTTCTTCGACCAGGCCGAGAACGCCTTTGTGAGTGCCTACCGCAAGTATATCCCCGACACCGACGAATTTAACGTCCACATTGAGTACATGGCCAGTCCGCGCATCGATAACAAGGTTGTCGTCATTGCCGACCCCATGCTCGCCACCGGCTCCTCGATGGATCTCGCTTATCAGGCACTCAAGACCAAGGGACACCCCAAGCATGTGCACATGGTGGCCGTTATCGCCAGCGACCAGGCCATCGACTACTTGCGTACGAAACTGGCCGGCGAGCCCATCACCCTGTGGACCTGCGACACCGACCACGAGCTCAACGCCCACAGCTACATCGTGCCGGGCCTGGGCGACGCCGGCGACCTCCTCTACGGCGACAAGGAGTGAGCTTTTAGTTTTTAGTTCCTGGTTTTTAGTTTTTAGCGGGTTGGTGTACTCCGAGACTTTGTCTCGGACGTGTCTCGATTTCCAAAATCGAAAAACTTGCCACAATCTATTGCGGTTTCTGGGAAATTGCTTATTTTTGCCCTTTGGAATTAAAATATTAAAACAATGGATACTAAAAATACTCCCTTATATGTGGTGACGGGAGCTACCGGAACCATGGGACGTGTCATCGTCAAGCGCCTTGCCGAGCAGGGAAAGCCGTTGCTGCTTGCCTGCCGCAACATGAAAAGTGGCGAGCAATTGGCCGCAGAACTTTGCAAGGAGACAGGTAACGACGACATCACCGCCATGCTGCTCGACCTGAGTTCGTTTGCCGACGTCAAAGAGTTCGTTGAGCAAATCCGCAAGATGAAGCGCCCCGTCGCCGCACTTGTCAACAATGCGGCCATCCTCACGCGTAAGCGCGAGAAGACTGTTGACGGTTATGAGCGCACCATCCAGGTGAACTTCTTGAGCACAGTGTTGCTGTCGCTGCTCATGAAGCCATACATGGTGGAGAACGGGCGCATCGTGATGACGACGTCACCCACGCGCAACTTCACGTCGCTGCCCTACGAGTTCCCTGCCGTGAACAACTTTGTGCCGTTCACCACTTTCGCGCAGAGCAAGCTGGCCCTCACGCTGTTCTCCATTTACATGAGCACGACGTTGCGCCACAGCCGCATCAACGTGAACTGCGCCGACCCGGGCCTCATCAACACGGGTTTGTTGTCGCTGGGCAGTTGGATGTACAAGGTGAGCGATCGACTCAGCAACACGCTCATCCACAATCCCGAAGATGGTGCCATCGCCACGCTGCGTGCCCTCGAATCGAGCGACACGGGCTTCATTTTCAAGGGCCTCGACCGCCAGGTGAAAGTGTCGACACAACTCAAAAACCGCGAGGTGTTCGCTAAGTTGTGCACCGACACGATGCGCATCCTTAAGAAATACCTTTGACCCGCGATGGCTGCCACGATTCCCGGCATAAAGAACCTGCTCTTCGACCAGGGGGGCGTAATCGTTGACCTCGACCGCAACCGTTGTCTCGACGCGATGCGACGTTTGGGCATGGACCGCCCCGAGCGCCTGATAGGTCTCTACCGCCAGTCGGGACCCTTCCAGGACCTCGAGGGGGGACAGTTGAGCGTGGACGAGTTCCATGCCGCCGTGCAGCCCTATTTTCCGGCAGGCGTAACGACCGAGCAAATCGATGCGGCTTTCTCGTCGTTCATCGTGGGCATCCCGCGTCACCGGCTCGAAGCGCTGCGTGCGTTGCGGGAGCGTTACCGCACCTATATTCTGTCGAACACCAACCCCATCATGTTCCATGGCATCATCGCCCGTGAGTTCGCGCAGGAAGGGCTCGACGTCAATGCCTATTTCGATGGCATCACCCTCAGCTACGAGGCTGGCAGCAACAAGCCCGACCGCGGCATCTTCGACTATGCCATCTCCACCATGGGCATCGTGCCCGCTGAAACCCTCTTCCTCGACGACGGACAGGCCAACCTCGATGCGGCCGCCGCACTCGGTTTCCACACCCTGCTGGTTCCCGTGGGCTGCGAGTTCGCCGACCTGCTCTCGTCGCTCGAGACACAATCACGATAAAACAATTTACAATATAACCACTTTTAAAAAATCAAGAAAATGAAGAAATTATTTATGTTTGCCGTGGCTGCGCTTGTGGCCCTTACCGGTTTTTCAGCCACTGTCGATGACCTGTTCAACTACGTTGAGCAACAAGGCGGCACGGTCATGGACCTGCCCCAAGAGATGGTGACCATGATGATGCAGCAGCAAAACAGCAAGGAAGCCGAAAGCCTCAAGAATATCAAAAGCATGAAAATGGGCATGATAGGGAATCCTACCGAAGCTCAAAAGGCTGGCCTCAAAGCCATTGCCGATGAAGGCATCGACGATTATCTCGACATTGAATCCTTGATGGCCATGATGGGTCAGAAGATGGATACCGGAGACGCCAAGGTTTTCATGCAGATGAATCCCGAAACCGAAAAGTTTACGAGCTTCGTCATTGTGTCATTGGAAGGCAGTGAGATAAGCGTGATCAAAATGGACGGTGACCTCACTTTTGAGGACCTGAACTCAATGAAATAAGGCCCTTAGGGCTCCCCAAATAGGCAACGATGAGCGGCACTTCGGTACTCGCCGAATTGCAACGCCAACGCCGGCTGCTCGTGACCGAACAGGAACACGAGCGGCAGGAGTATGCCCGTCAAGCAGAGCAGTGGGGCGTGGAGCGTTGTGTGGCACGAGGTATCGCGTGGTACCCTGTGTCGAGTGGTCATGCTCATTACAATTCGCTCAACCAGCTCGTCATTGAGGTGACGCGCCCCATGGATGGGACCGACGCGCCCGAAGACGAGGACGACCAACAGTTCGAGCCGGGCCGACAGGTGGCTTTCTTCCACGTGAGCGGCAACGGCGAGGTGTCCTACCACAAGCCTCGCGCCACCGTCAACTATGTGCACGGCAATGCGATGGTGCTCGCCATCGATCATGAGGCCGCCACGTTGCTGAGCAACAACGATGGTCGCATGGGGCTCCAGCTCATGGTCGATGAGACCACACACCGCCTCATGCTCGAGGCGATTGACCGTGTGATGGCGGCGCGCGGTGACCGCCTCGCCTATCTGCGCGACCTCTTCTACCTCAAGGCGGCACCGGCCGCGCGCTTCACGTTCGCACCGTTGCGGTTTCCGTGGCTCAACACCAGCCAGGAACATGCCGTGAACGAGGTGTTGTGCGCCAAGGACGTGGCCATCGTCCACGGTCCGCCGGGCACCGGCAAGACAACGACGCTCGTCGAGGCCATTGCCGAGACACTGCGCCGCGAGAGCCAAGTGCTGGTGTGTGCCCAAAGCAACATGGCCGTTGACTGGATTAGCGAGCGCCTCGTGGAGCGCGGCATCGAAGTCTTGCGCGTAGGCAATCCTATGCGTGTCAACGACAAGATGCTGTCGCTTACCTACGAGCGGCGGTTCGAAAGCCATCCCGACTACCCACAGTTGTGGGCCATGCGCAAGGCGATACGTTCCCTGCAGGGCAAGCGGAGTCGTGGAGAGGGTGTACACCAGCAACTTGACCGGCTGCGCAACCGTGCTAATGAAATAGAGCTGCGCATCCACAATTCCATCATGGATAACTGCCGCGTGGTGGCCTCAACACTTGCTGGCAGTGCCAACCGTGTACTCGACGGCACCAAGTTCGCCACACTGTTCATCGACGAGGCCGCGCAGGCGCTCGAGGCTGCCTGCTGGATAGCCATACGCCGCTGTAGCCGCGTCGTGTTCGCTGGCGACCACTGCCAGCTGCCGCCCACCATCAAGAGCGTGGAGGCTCTGCGCGAAGGCCTCGGCACGACGCTGATGGAGCGCGTCGTGGGTACGCACCCCGAGGCAGTCACGCTCCTGCGCGTGCAGTACCGCATGAACGAGGCCATCATGCGATTTTCCAGCGAATGGTTCTACGGTGGAAAAGTCGAGGCCGACCCCTCGGTGCGCAATCGCGGCATACTCGACTATGATACGCCCGTCGAATGGATAGATACCGGCGTCACCGCCGACGAGGACGAGGATTTCCAAGAGGCCGTGGTGGGAGCCACGCAAGGGCGCATCAACCGTGGCGAGGCCGTACTCACCATCGCCACACTCGAAGGACTTGTGGACCGCATCGGGCGCCACCACTTCATGGAGGAGCGACTCGATGTGGGCATCATCTCGCCCTATCGCGCACAGGTGAAATACTTGCGGCAGTTGCTCAAGCGCAATGCCGCCCTCAGGCCGCTGCGCTCACGCATCACCGTCAACACCGTCGACGGCTTCCAAGGGCAGGAGCGCGACATCATTGTCGTGAGTCTCGTGCGCAGCAACGAGCAGGGACAAATCGGCTTCCTGCGCGACCTGCGACGCATGAACGTCGCCATGACGCGCGCCCGCATGAAACTCATCGTGCTCGGCAACGCCGATACCCTCCGCCGCCACGCTTTCTACCGCCGCCTTCACGACTATATTCAATCACTGAAGAACTGAGCACAACGGGAGCTTAGACATCCCCAAAACAACTTTTCATCGTCCCATTGAAATACGCTAGAACACACTGTGTTTTTCGCTAAAATATTAACCCCGCAGCCCATTGGGGGCCGCGGGGTATAAAGATAATTCACTTTATTTGCTTATTAAATCCTCTTTTCTAATTAAGCAAAAGGTTATAGAGTGCCGTCACATCGGCGCCGCTCACTACGCCGTCGCCGTTCACGTCGGCATCGCCGCTCACGATGGCGTTATCGAGCAGCACGTTGTAGAGAGCCGTCACGTCGGCACCGCTCACC